>NZ_JAMWXW010000044.1:0-60798 GCF_031570135.1 Paraburkholderia sp. USG1
TCCACCGGACCCGATGCCGGATACAGCCCTCACGCTCGTATCCAAGACCACCCAGAAAAGCCAAGCCTCACTTCCATCTTACGTACAAACTTGCTTGAGGGAGTGGGGCTTAAGTTGAGAGCATTGCTGTGCGGGGCGGCACTCACTTTCTTTGCGGCCGCAAAGAAAGTAAGCAAAGAAAGCGGCTCACACCGCTAATTCTTAAGCGGGGCCCCGCACAGCCACGGTAGTGGCACATCTGGAATCCGTGTTCTCGCACATTCAGCCCCAGTGACAAGGCAGTCATTCTTCCGGCGGCGCTGCGCGCGCCGTTGCGGTCTTTGTATTCGCGGCCGTATTCGATAATCCGCTCTTCGTCAGCGCCGTCTATCCCAACTCCTGCGTGCGAGGTCGCACATAAGGCAGGCGGCAATTCCCCTTACAATCGTCCAGCGCAGATGAACGCTAAGGATCACTCAATGCGTTTCGTATACCTTGTCCTGCTAATAAGCGTTTGCTGCGCGTGTTCGCAGCATAATGATCGCATTACTTTTTCCTCAGAAGATCGCGGTGTCGAAAACGCAATTGACACCTGGAGAGATCAGTTTGATCCGCTGTGGCGATATCGCCGCACAACGTGCAGCGCCGGGGCTCTCGCACTCTCTGACGTGAAAGGTCTGGTTCAGCAGCTTCTGCATGTGTCGACAGCAACTGCCTGTGACCGTCTGACGGCGCTGCCGGAAACCTACAGCATGCAAATCGACGGCAACCAGGCGAGCGCGGTCGTGCAAAATGCCAATGGGCGACCTGGGCGCCAGATCCGTTTCATTCTCGCTTCTTCAGCCGGCGGCTGGGCAGTGCGGAAAGTATTAGCGGCAAGCACGCAGTCTACGACGACTATCTTCGACTCAACGCAGGCAGGTTCCAGCGATGGGCGCGTCGAGCCGGCCTATTCGGCATGGATTCCTCACGGTGCCGCACCCTGGGAGATCACGCACGTCATTACCTATGGTCAATCGCTTAGCCAGGGGTTTTTTAACAAACCCGTTTTGTCTACCCATCAGCGTTATTCGTCGTTGCGCTTCAACGGCGGCGTGCGGGCTCAGGACGGTGGGCAAAGCGATGGCGTCGACGTGGCGTACAGACAGTTCGTACCGCTAATCGAGACTCAATGGGGTGACAAGGCCGAGACGCCAACCAGCGGGACGCTGAATATGGCCATGCAGTTGATCGAGCAGGAAAACCTGCAAAACCATACGAAGCTCCCCTATCAGTTCGTCGGATCGGCACCGGGAGAAGGCTCTATGGATATCGCGACGTTGTCGCAGCCCGGCCGCTATTACACACGGCTGCTGCGCGACATCGCTCAGGGAAAACGGCTCGCGGACGCCCAGGGCAAAACGTATGGCGTGGGCGCAATTACATGGACTCAAGGGGAAGCCGATGATTCCGTCAATACACCCATTCCGGCTTATATCACCAGGCTGAAAACGCTGCGGGCCGACGTCGATCGGGACGCAAAGGCGCTCACGGGACAGAAGCAGGACGTCGAGATGATCACGTATCAAGTGGCCACGAATCGCCATTTTGATCAGCGGTATCCGCATATCGCGCTTGCGCTCCTACAGGCGAGCCACGAAGATCCGCACATTCATCTGGCGGTGCCAATGTATCTCTTTCGCTACGTGGACGGTGGGCATACCGGCAATCGCAGCACCGAATGGATGGGCGCCTACTACGGACTCGTGCTGAAGAGGATTCTGATCGACCAGGAGACGTGGAAGCCTCTCGAACCGCTGGCCTGGCAGCGCGCGGGCGCAACGGCCACGCTGCGCTTCAATGTCCCCGCCCCGCCTCTCAGATGGGATACAACGCAGGTTGCGGGCAACTCGGACTATGGTTTTTCACTGCGTCTGCCATCCGGCAACTTGCTGCCCATACAGTCGGTATCGATCACCGGCCCCGACGAGGTGAGAATTACCGCCCAATCGCCTATCCCTGCCGGTACGCATGTCGAATATGCATTCAATGGTGTTGGCGTTGCGGGCAGCCGTTATGGTCCGCGTGGCAATCTCCGGGATTCGCAAGGCGATGCGATCCGGTTTAACGATGGACGCGAATCGATGCGTCTCGACAACTGGTGCGTGATTTTCGACGTGCAGCTTTAGCACTTCGTGAAGAGCCGGCCACATCGCATGGAAACAGGAACCGGAACGAGGCAATGGTGAAAGAAGAGCGCATTAGAGGCGATCAGGCGATTTCCATCATGGCGATCGTTTGCGCGGAGGCCATTCGCCGAGTCGTAGATGCCGGTTTTCTGCAAGACGGGCATGTGGCCCGTCTCATGAAGATTCTTCTGTACGCCGCCAGCACGCTTGGATATCCCACACTCTTCTTCCTGTTTGGCCTGAGTACGGTGGCGTGTTTGCAGCGCTCACGCACCCACTTGCTGAAATCGGCCGCCCTGACCGTTCTCTATCCATATCTGCTTTGGTCGATATTGCAGATAGGGGTGCAGTGGGTCGTGGCCGAATATAGAGGCTATTCCCTCCAACAGATCGAATTGACTCGTCTGGCATGGGCACCCGTTGGACAATTCTGGTTTCTCTACGCGCTTTTCATCTGCCAGATCATTTCGTGCATCGCAGTGTGGCCACGGCCCACAACGTCCGCAAGTGCGTTGACCGTAGCAAATCGCTGCGTGATTTCCGCGCTGGTGGTTGCTGGCGCCATAGTCGCGACGCGCAGTCATTGGGGCGTCGTCACGATGACGTGCTGGGGCCTTGTCTTCTTTCTGTCCGGCATGCTGTTCGCCTCCCGATGGGACAGGCAGAGTGAGCGCGCGGCTCCTGGCTTTCGCGTCGCGTTGGCCACTGGAATCGCTTTTACAGCCGCCGCGACAATAGCGCAGCCTTTTGGCGACTATCTGAACATCTACTCGTTGCCCCTCAGTTTTCTGGGTATCGCAGCGGCCATTTCGATTGGGACGTGCCTGGCAACATGGCGAAGCTCGCGCTGGATCGTCTCGCTTTGCTCGTTGTGGAAGCCCGTCTACCTGCTGCATGTGCTGGCAATCGCCGCGACCTGGAACGCGTTGCTGGCGTTCGGTATCAGTCGGCCAGTCGTCCACGTTGTGCTCGGTATTGCGGCCGGTTTGACAGTACCGATAGCGACCCATCTGATCACAAAGCGCGCGGGAATCGCCGCGTGGGCAGGCTTCGAGGAACCGACGGCAGTGCGCTGCGAAGACACAAAGGTTTCGGATCTCGCGGCTCGGACTCCCGGCAAGACCGTCAAATCGCGTGCATGACGTTGATCACTGAGGAGGGCCCGGCCGGTGTCAGGCATACGCAGTAGCGGCTTTCACCGTCGTAAGACGAAGCGCGCACCAAGATGGCGCATCGCGCCGCTTCAATTGCGTGCGCCCCATGTTCCAACGCCCGGCAGGCCCATGCTGCACCGTCATGGCACACACCTTGCGTCGCCATTTCACACGATGCTGCCGCACCCTGACGGCAGCCGACCGGCTCTGCGCCACCTCCGCTCACAGAACAAACATGACACGATCCACTCTTCGCCCCGCGCGTCGCGCCTGGCTCGCCGCACTGCTGCTCTCGCCCGTCCTCGCCATCACCACGCCCGTCGCTCACGCGGACACACTCGATAACATTGCCAAGGCCGGTGTGCTGAAAGTCGCCGTGCCGGAAGACTATCCGCCGTTCGGTTCGGTCGGCGCGGACATGAAGCCGCAAGGCTACGACATCGATACCGCCGCGCTGCTCGCGAAGTCGATGAATGTGAAGCTCGAACTCGTGCCGGTCAATAGCGCCAACCGTATTCCGTATCTGCAAACGGGCAAGGTCGATCTGGTGATCTCGTCGCTCGGCAAGACCCCGGATCGCGAGAAGGTGATCGATTTTTCGACCGCTTATGCGCCGTACTATCAGGGCGTGTTCGGTCCCGCCGATATCAAGGTCAGCGGCCCCGCCGACCTGACCGGCAAGACGGTCGGCGCAACCCGCGGCGCACTCGAGGAAATCGGTCTCACGCAAATGGCGCCGAACGCGACCATCAAGCGCTTCGAGGACAACAACGCGACCATCGCGGCGTTTCTGTCGGGCCAGGTGCAGTTGATCGCCGCGGGCAATATCGTCGCGGCCGCGATCCTCGCGAAGAATCCCCCGCGCCGGCCAGAACCGAAGTTCGTCATCAAGAATTCGCCGTGCTTCGTCGGCATGAACAAGAACGAGCCGCGTCTGCAGCAGAAAGTGAACGCCGCCATCGCGCAAGCGAAGCAGGACGGCACGCTCAATACCATGTCGAAGAAGTGGTTCGGCGCGCCGCTACCGGCTGATCTGTAAGCGTGCCGTTAGGCGAAGTTGATACCGTGACTGGCTTATCCGGCATTGCACTCGTCATGGACTCATCCCGTGCGTAGCACGCGATCGCGGCCATGACGCGCAGCGCCTATCATTGTCGCAGCCGGTCCCGCACGGGACCGCCGCAACGACCGTCGCAACCCTACGCACACATTCGATGAAGCTGACACCTCGCGAGAAGGACAAGCTGCTGATCTTCACCGCCGCGCTGCTTGCCGAACGGCGCCGCGCGCGCGGCCTCAAACTGAACTACCCGGAAGCGATCGCCTTCATCACCGCCGCGCTGATGGAAGCGGCCCGCGACGGCAAGACCGTCGCCGAGGTGATGCACTACGGCACCACGCTGCTCACCCGCGACGACGTCATGGAAGGCGTGCCGGAGATGATTCCCGATATCCAGGTCGAAGCCACCTTCCCCGACGGCACCAAGCTCGTTACGGTTCACCATCCGATTCCCTGATCACAGAAATCGCAGAAATCACCATAAGGCAGGCCCAGATGATTCCCGGCGAACTCCTCATCGACGACGGCGAACACGAGCTCAACGCAGGCCGCGCCACCGTGACGGTGGTCGTGTCGAACACCGGCGACCGGCCGGTGCAGATTGGCTCGCACTACCACTTCTACGAAGTGAACGACGCCCTCGCGTTCGATCGCGCCGCCGCGCGCGGCTTCCGGCTGAACATCGCGGCGGGCACCGCCGTGCGCTTCGAGCCCGGTCAGGAACGCACCGTCGAGCTGGTCGCACTGGCGGGCGAGCGCGTCGTCTACGGCTTCAACGGCAAGGTGATGGGCAAACTGTGAGGCGCCTCTCCGTCTCCGCACGCGCCCAGATCGCCCTGTTCATTTCCGGATCCACACCATGACCTTACGCATTGGCCGCCGCGCATACGCGGAAATGTTCGGCCCCACCACCGGCGACCGCGTGCGCCTCGCCGACACCGAATTGCTGATCGAAGTCGAGCGCGACTTCACCACCTACGGCGAAGAAGTGAAATTCGGCGGCGGCAAAGTGATTCGCGACGGTATGGGTCAGTCGCAACGCGTGCATGCCGACGTGGTCGATACCGTCGTGACGAATGCCGTGATCCTCGATCACTGGGGCATCGTCAAGGCCGATATCGGCATCAAGAACGGCCGTATCGCCGCAATCGGCAAAGCGGGCAATCCCGACATCCAGCCGAACGTGACGATCGCGATCGGCGCCTCCACCGAAGTGATCGCGGGCGAAGGCCTGATCGTCACGGCGGGCGGCATCGATACGCACATTCACTTCATCAGCCCACAGCAGATCGAAGAAGCGCTTGCGAGCGGCGTGACCACGATGCTCGGCGGTGGCACCGGTCCTGCCACGGGCACGAACGCGACCACCTGCACGCCCGGTCCGTGGCATCTCGAACGCATGCTGCAAGCGGCCGACGGCTATCCGATGAATCTCGGCTTTCTCGGCAAAGGCAACGTGAGCCAGCCGCAACCGGCGCTGGAGCAGATCGCCGCAGGCGCGATCGGCCTCAAGCTGCATGAGGACTGGGGCACGACACCGGCCGCGATCGACAACTGCCTTTCCGTTGCCGACGATACCGACACCCAGGTCGCGATCCACACGGACACGCTCAACGAAGCGGGTTTCGTCGAAACGACCGTGGCCGCGTTCAAGGGCCGCACGATCCACACGTATCACACGGAAGGCGCGGGCGGCGGCCACGCACCGGACATCATCAAGGTGTGCGGCGAGGCGAACGTGCTGCCCTCGTCGACCAATCCGACGCGCCCGTACACCGTCAACACGCTCGAAGAACATCTCGACATGCTGATGGTGTGCCACCACCTGGATCCGTCGATTGCGGAAGACATTGCGTTCGCCGAATCGCGCATTCGCCGCGAAACCATCGCCGCCGAAGACATCCTGCACGACCTCGGCGCGCTATCGATGCTGTCGTCGGATTCGCAGGCGATGGGACGTGTGGGCGAAGTGATCATCCGCACGTGGCAGACCGCGCACAAGATGAAGGTACAACGCGGCGCGCTGCCCGAAGACAACGCGCGGCACGACAACTTCCGTGCGAAGCGCTATGTCGCCAAGTACACGATCAATCCGGCGATCACGCACGGTATCGCGCATGAGGTCGGTTCGATCGAGCCGGGCAAGTGGGCCGATCTGGTGTTCTGGGAGCCGGCGTTCTTCGGCATCAAACCGTCGCTGATCCTGAAGGGCGGCATGATCGCGATGGCGCAGATGGGCGACCCCAACGCATCGATCCCCACACCGCAGCCGGTGCACTATCGCGAGATGTTCGCGACACGCGGCGGCGCATTGGGCCGCACGTCGCTCACCTTCGTCTCGCAGATGGCCGCCGATGCGGGCGTCGCCGAACGCTACGGCCTGAACAAGCGTATCGTGGCGGTCAGGAACTGCCGCAACATCTCGAAGGCAGACATGATCCACAACGCGTGGCGTCCGGCGATCAGCGTCGATCCGGAAACCTATCAGGTAATTGCCGACGGTCAGTTGCTGACCTGCGAACCGGCCACCGTGCTGCCGATGGCGCAACGCTACTTCCTGTTCTGACCATGCGCACCATCGACAAACTGATTGCACCGCATCTGAAGCTCGCGCCCGTGCTGGTAAAGCGCGCACCGACCTTGACGCTGGCGTTCGACGACCGGCGCAAGAGCCGGCTCGCGGCCACGCTCGACAGCGGCGAAGACGTCGCGCTGCTATTGCCGCGCGGCACCGTGCTGCGCGACGGCGACGTGCTGGTTGCGGACGACGGCGGACTCGTGCGGGTGGTCGCCGCGCCGGAAGCGGTGCTCTACGTGCGCGCGAAAGATGCGTTGACGTTGACTCGCGCCGCCTATCACCTCGGCAATCGCCACACGCCGGTGGAAGTCGGCGCCGATTATCTGAAGCTCGAATTCGATCCGGTGCTGGCCGATATGCTCAAGCGCATCGGCGCGACGGTCGATCAGGTCTCGATGCCGTTTCAACCGGAATCGGGCGCGTATGGCGGCGGGCATAAGCACGGTCACGACGAAACCTTCGCCGAAGACTATGCGTTAGCGCAGCAGGTGTTCGGCGAGCATCATGGGCATTCGCATGACCATGAGCATGAGCATGGACATAGTCACGCGGCGCAGGAGCATTCGCACGGGCATGACCACGACCACGGCGATCACGTCCACGACGAATCGTGCGGCCACGGGCATCACCACCATCATGCGCATCGCTGAACTGACGGCGCTGCTGCACCTTGCGTCGCCGGCGCTGCCGATCGGCGCATTCAGCTACTCGCAGGGTCTCGAAGCCGCGATCGAAGCGCAACTGATCACCGATGCCGATTCCGCCCGCGAGTGGATTGCCAGCGGCTTGACCGACGTGCTCGCGCACGGCGAACTGCCATTCCTCGCGCATCAGATGGAACGCTGGCGCACGCATGAGGCGGAGGGCTTGCGCGTTGCCAACAGCGAATTCCTGGCAAGCCGTGAATCCGCGGAATTGCGCCGCGAAACCGAGCAGATGGGCTGGTCGTTGCGGCAATTGTGCGTATCGCTCGAATGGGGCGATGCCGACCGGCGCGCAACGCTCGCCTCGATAACGCCGCTCGCTCAACCCACCGCGTTTGCGTTCGCCGCCTACGCCCACGCCGCAGCCGTCGACGCCACCCTCGCCGCCTACGCCTTCAGCTGGGTGGAAAACCAGGCGGCCGCCGCGCTCAAGGCCGTGCCGCTGGGACAACTCGCCGGTCAACGCATCATCGTCGCGCTGCGCGAGCCGATCGACGCCGCGGTAACGCGGGCTCTCGCTACATCGCCGGAAAACATCAACACCTTCGCGCCGCAACTCGGCATTCTGTCGGCGCGCCACGAGTCGCAGTATTCGCGGCTCTTTCGCTCATAACACGATCCATCATGAACGCACCTCATCATCCCGCCCACTCGACCGTCCGCACGAAAAAGCTGCCGCCGCTGCGCGTGGGCGTCGGCGGCCCGGTCGGTTCGGGCAAGACCACGCTGCTCGAAATGCTGTGCAAGGCGATGCGCGAACAGTACGACCTCGTCGCCATTACCAACGACATCTATACGAAAGAAGACCAGCGGCTGCTGACGGTGGCGGGCGCGTTGCCGGCCGAACGGATCATGGGCGTCGAAACGGGCGGCTGTCCGCACACGGCGATCCGCGAGGACGCGTCGATCAACCTCGAAGCCGTCGACCGTATGCTCACGCGTTTTCCGGACGCGGATATCGTGTTCATCGAATCGGGCGGCGACAACCTCGCGGCGACATTCAGTCCGGAACTGTCGGACCTGACGATCTACGTGATCGACGTGGCGGGTGGCGAGAAGATTCCGCGCAAGGGCGGCCCCGGCATTACGAAGTCCGATCTGCTGGTGATCAACAAGACGGACCTGGCTCCAATGGTCGGTGCGAATCTCGACGTGATGGCGTCGGACGCGAAGAAGATGCGCGGCGAGCGGCCCTTCGTGATGTGCAATCTGAAGGCGCTCGACGGGTTGGACGTGGTGGTGAAGTTTATCGAGAAGAAGGGGTTATTGAAGGTTTGAGGCCCGGGTGCAATGACGCCTTTTGCACCCCGCCCTCACTCCACCTCCGGCAACAACGCCATCAACACATCCACGGTTCGCGCGGTCGCGCCGCGGTGACGCGCGGCGAACGCCGAAGCCGCGCCGCTCATGGCCAGCCTTCTGGCCTTGTCGCCGAACAATTCGCGCAATGCCTGCGCCAGATCGGCCGGATCCTGCACCTGAACCGCGGCGCCCGCCGCCACGGCATCCGCGGTGGCCTGCGTGAAGTTGAACACGTGCGGTCCGATCAGCACCGGCACACCGACCGCGCACGCTTCGATCAGATTCTGCCCGCCCAACGGCAGCAAACTGCCGCCGATGAACGCCAGATCCGAAGCCGCATAGTAAGCGCCCAACTCGCCCATTGAATCGCCCAGCAGCACGTTCACGCCCCCAGGCAAAGCCGGCAAACCGCCACTCGCGGTCGCCGCCGCCGACGCCACCTTCGCGTCCGGCGCCCAGGCCGAACGCCGCTCGAGCCGCAGCCCGGCTTTCTCGACCAGCCCCGCGACTTCGTTGAAACGTTGCGGGTGACGCGGCACCAGAATCAGCAGCGCGTCGTCGATGCCGAGCGCCGCGAACGCCTGCAGCACCAGTTCCTCTTCGCCCTCGCGCGTGCTGGCCGCGACCCATACCGGACGCGTACCGATCGCCGCGCGCCACGCATGCCCGCGCGCGGCCAGTTCCGGCGGCGTGGTCATGTCGAATTTCAGATTGCCGAGCACCGCCGCGTTGCGCGCGCCGAGCGCGGTCAGCCGCTCGGCATCCGACGGACTCTGCGCCAGCACGCGCGCAAAGCCGCCGAACACGTCTTTGGTCGCACTGCCGAACTTCGCCGCACGCTTATACGAGCGCGCCGACATCCGCGCATTGGTCAGCACCAGCGGCACGTCCGCGCGATGGCATTCGTCGATCAGCGTCGGCCACACTTCGGTTTCCATCACCAGACCGAGCGATGGCCGCCATGCCCGCAAAAACCGCCGCACCGCATGCGGCATGTCGTACGGCAGATAGCTGCGCAAAACACGGTCGCCGAAAATCTGCTCGCCGGTGGCGCGCCCGCTCGGCGTCATGTGGGTCAACAGAATGCGTGCGTCGGGACGCGCCTTCATCAACGCTTCGATCAGCGGTTGCGCGGCGCGCGTCTCCCCCACCGACACCGCGTGCACCCAGATCAGCGGCGCGTTGTCTTCGGGCAGCCGGCCGCGCGAGTATCCGAAACGCTCGCCGATATGCTCGCGATAGCCGCGCTCTTTGCGCGAGCGGATCATGAGGCGCAGGACGGCCAGCGGCGCGATGATCCACCAGAGCGCGTGATAGACGGTCCTCAGCATCGGCACTCCGCGTGCCTGAACGGAGAAGCCGACGCGCCGAACGAAACCGCAAAACGGCCTGCGGCGCTCAAACCAGCGCCCTGCCCTTGAGGCGTTCGAGAATCCCGAGCGGCGCGCATTCGGGCTGCACCATCGCCTTGACCGGCAGGAAAAAGGTCTGCTCCAGCATGAACTGGCCGGACATCACCGCGTGCGAGGTCTGATCCGAGAAACACACCCAGACACTGCCGGGCGGAAACGGTATGGTCTCCTGCGGACTCGACTTCTGGTAGTCGAGGTCGGCCTTCATGCCGTCGTGCAGATGCAGCATCAGATGATCGTATTCGCTGCGCGGCGATTTGGTCACGTGCAGCAGGTTCAGCAGCCAGGCCGAGCCCGGCATTTGCGGCTTGATGCGCGGCAGGAAGCGTTTGGCCATGTCCTCGAACGGTTCGCCGACACGCCACACGCGCGGCGCGCCATGCGGATTGACGTTGGTGAATACGCGCAGAATGCGCTCGCCGTAGTTCGGGCGCGAAGGAAAGGCGTCCACGTGCAGGCGGCTATCGTCTTTGCGCCACGAGGTCTCGCGCGTTTCCACCTGATGCAGCCGCAGGCTGGTCGGCGCCACACGCAGCCGGCCGTTGTATTCGGGAAAGAGCCCGTCGACCAGCGTGCGCGCGTTGGCCTGATAACGCGCGATCAACGCGCGTACCGCGGTTTGCGTGACGGCGTCGCCGGCCACGCCGTGCAACGCGCCGCCATTCGGTTCGAGGCTGATGTTCTTGCGATTCGGATCGGCGAGCGCGGGGTCGAGCAGCGCCTGTTCGCCGCCTTCGATCGGGAAGCGCAGATTCGGGAAATACAGCACTTTGCCGCGTTCGACGCCGGCGAGCAGCGTCTCGCGCGGCACGGACAGGTTGCGCCCCTGCCAGTCGGCGTTCGCTACTTCGATGATCTGGGTTTCGTTCATGGTCGCCCTTGAAAACGGTTGGAGCGCAAGGCGAAGCGCCCCGGACGTGTCACAGCAGGCCGAAGCCCGCGAGTGCCGACTTCACCTGTTGCAGCGTGGGCGGCTGTCCGGCCGTGCCGAGATTGACAACGTTCGGCGACCAGTAGCCGCCGGTACGCCACGCGGTGGCGAAATTGTACAACTCGATGGTCGGGCGCTTCAGCGCCGCGGCGATGTGAACCAGACCTGTGTCAACTCCGACGGTCGCGGCCGCGCCTTCGATCAGCCCGACCACGGCCGGCAACGAGAGCTTCGGCGGCACGATGGCCGCCGCGCCGAATTCCTTGGCGAGCCGCTCGCTGGTGACGCGTTCCGCCTCACTGCCCCACGGCAGCACGATCGACGCGCCGCGCCGCACCAATGACTGCCCCAACTCGATCCACGCGGTGTCCGGCCACTGCTTGTCGGCGCGCGAGGTGGCGTGCACGAACACCACATACGGCACCGGCAGGTTCAGATTCGCCTCGGACAAAGCCAGCGCGGCCCGCCCGGTGTCGATGCCGAAGTCGATGTGGTCGGTGGGTTGCGGCGGCGGGTCGTTCAGCGCCGCGGCCACCAGTTGGCGCGTGCGTTCCACCACGTGGGTGCGCGGCTCGATCGGCACGCGCTTGTCGTAAAAGAAGCGCACCGGCCATTCGAAGCCCGCGCCGTCGGTACGGTTCGCGAGGCCGACCAGCGGCCCGCGCGCCATGCTCGCGACCCATGCGGTCTTGATGAGCCCCTGGCAGTCGATCACGAGATCGTAGTTTTCGGCGGCGAGCGCGCGGCGGAATGCGCCGATCTCGCGCCAGTTGTCCAGCGACAGAATGCGCTTGCGCCAGCGCCGCAGGGACACGGGAATCGCCCGGCGCACGCCGCTCACGAGTTGCACCAGCCCCACGAAGCTCTCTTCGACGAGCCAGTCGATCTGAGCCTCGGGATGACGGCGTCGGATGTCGGCGATCACCGGCATGTTGTGAACGACGTCGCCCAACGACGACACCCTCACGATCAATATCTTTTGCACGCTCAAGAGTGGGAAAACCGGCTGTCCGGCCCGAAGATGCGTTGAGAGAGCCCCGAACCTGTCGTTTCACGCCAGGCCCCCGAGCAAGGGACGAGAAAAACCTGGGGCGGCCCGGCGTTTTCTCAGGGGGACGGCAATTCTAGCGCGTTGCATGTGAATCGCATGAAAAACGCGGCGCGGTAAAAGAAACCCGCGCCGCGTTCGACGGCGGACCGCGGTTCAAACCGAACCGCGCCGCCGCTTCAGCGTTCAGAACGGCAGCTTCGCGTCAGCCTTCTCCGCGAGGATCACGCGGCGGAAGTCTTCCTGGATGCGCTTGAGCGCCGCGTCGTTATCGGCTTCGAAACGCATCACGACCACCGGCGTGGTGTTCGACGAACGCGCGAGACCGAAGCCGTCCGGATATTCGACACGCAGGCCGTCGATCTTCACGACGTCGTCCGCGCCGGTGAACTTTGCGTTCTGCTGCAGGCGCGCGATCAGTTCGAAGTTCTCGCCTTCTTCGAGCTTCAGTTGCAGTTCAGGCGTGGAGTTCGAGTTCGGCAGCGAGTTCAGCAGCTTGCTCGGATCCGCCACGCGCGTGAGGATTTCGAGCAGACGCGCGCCCGTGTACAGGCCGTCGTCGAAACCGTACCAGCGGTCCTTGAAGAACACGTGGCCGCTCATTTCGCCGGCGAGCGGTGCGCCGGTTTCGCGCAGCTTGGCCTTGACGAGCGAGTGGCCGGTCTTCCACATGAGCGGCTCGCCGCCCTTGTCCTTCACCCACTTGGCGAGATTGCGCGTGCACTTCACGTCGTAAATGATCTGCGCGCCCTTGTTGCGCGACAGCACTTCTTCCGCGAACAGCATGAGCTGGCGGTCCGGATAGATGATCTGGCCGTCTTTGGTGACTACGCCCAGGCGGTCGCCGTCGCCGTCGAAAGCGAAGCCGATTTCGGCGTCCGTTTCCTTCAACGCGCGGATCACGTCCTGCAGGTTTTCCGGATGAGCCGGGTCCGGGTGATGGTTCGGAAAGTTGCCGTCGATCTCGGTGAACAGTTCGACCAGTTCACAGCCGAGCTTTTTGAACAGCTTGGGGGCGAGGCCGCCGGCCACGCCGTTGCCGGTGTCGACCACGATCTTGATGGGGCGCGCGAGCTTGATGTCGCTCGCGATGCGATCGAGATAGGCGTCGGCAATGTCGTACTCGGTGTACGTGCCGCTGCCTTCAGAGAAGTTCTCGTCGACGATGCGCTGATGCAGCGCGAGAATCTGCTCGCCGTAAATGGCCGCGCCGCGCAGGACCATCTTGAAGCCGTTGTAGTCCGGCGGATTATGACTACCCGTCACGACGATGCACGAATCGACGCGGCGCTCGCCGCCTTCGAGCTTCAATGGCACGCTGGCCGCGAAATAGCCGACCGGGGTGGGCACCATGCCCACGTTGACCACGTCGACACCGGCCGCGCGCAGACCGTCGGACAGTGCCTGGATCAGCTCGGGACCGGAGAGGCGGCCGTCGCGTGCGACCACCACGGCGTCGCCGCCTTGCGCTCGCACCTCGCTGCCGAACGCGCGGCCGATTGAACGCGCTGCGTCGGCGTCGAGCGTCTTGCCGATTACACCGCGAATGTCATATGCCTTGAAAATAGACTTGGAGATCATGTTGGCTCACTTGCGTGCAATGGAAAATTTTGACCGGCGCACCGATGATGAATCGGTAAAACCCAGCGATGCGCCCTTGCCGGAAGCGATCCGGTTCCAACTTATAATTGCGCTTTTCGGACCAGCCTTATAACGCCATTCTAATGCTTAGACGCCCTCCAATTGTAAAGTTGCCGATACACTCGGCTGGGTGGGCAAACGTGCGCACTGCGCCGCTCGGGGCGTTCGGGTCGCGCGTGCTATCGGCGCCGTCGGCACAAGCGGCACGAGCGGACCGCCGGGCATCCACCGGATGCTGACGCTCAAGCGCTTCGCCAATCCGGACGTCACGCGCGCCTTCACGAATATCGTGTGGCTCGGGCTGGAGCGGCTCACGCAGATCGGCGTGGCGATCGCGATCAGCGGCATGCTGGCGCGCTACTTCGGGCCGGACGTCTTCGGCAAATGGCAATACGCCAACACGCTGCTGCTGGTGCTCTCGCCCATCACCTGGGTATGCGGCGCGGAGATCCTCGTGCCCACCATCGTCAACCGGCCGCCGGCGCAACTCGGCACCGTGCTCGGCAGCGCCTTCGCGCTGCGCATTTCGGTGTCGGTCGCGGCCCTGCTGCTCACATGGCTCGGCATCGCCCTGCACTTCTTCGAGCCGCTGGTCGGCGCCATGCTCGCCGGCCTCGCCGTGACCATGCTGTTTCGCGAGCCGTTCGTCGGCGTGATCAACGCGTGGCTGCAAAGCATGACCTACAGCAAGCCGCAGTTGCTGACCAGCATGAGCACCGCGGTGCTGAAAGCCGCCCTGGTCTATCTGCTCGTGCGCGCGGCGGCCACGCCCGCGCGTTTCGGCTGGCTGTGGGCGCTCGAATCAGCGGCGATTGGCGCCGTGCTGGTGATCTACTACATCGGCCGGCATGGCGGCAAGCTCGACTGGCATCTCGACCGGGCGCTCTTCCGGCATTTCGCGAGCGCGGGCACCGTGTTCTGGCTCGGCCTGATCTGTATGTACCTGTTCCTGAAACTGGACCGGCTCATGCTCGAACGGGCCATTTCGTTCGCCGACCTCGGGCGCTATTCCGCCGCCCAGCAGTTGAACGAAAACTGGATCACGCTCGCGCTGATGCTCGCGCAGACCATCGCGCCCGCCTTCGTCTACCGCGTGCAGGACGCCGCCCAGCTACGCCGCAACATGTGGCGGCTCACCGCCATGACCGCGGCGCTGATGGTGGGCGGCGCGATCATCCTGGATCTGCTGGCCGGCCTGATCATCCGCCGCGTGTTCGGGCCGCAGTTCGAAGGCGCGATCGAGATTTTCCGCTGGGCCGTGTGGCTCTCCGTGCCCGCCGGCATCGAGGCGATCGGCAATCTGATCGTGCTGAAATATCAGGCCAGGTTCGTGTTGCTCTCCAAGTGGCTGCTCGCGTTGGCCGTCGCATTCGTGGTCAATCTGCTGGCGATTCCGCGGCTCGGCGCTTACGGCGCGCTGGTGGGCCTCGCGGCCGGCTATCTGACAGCGGCGTCGGTTAATCTTTATTACATCCGTTTCAAATTGCGCCCATGACGAACTCACCCGCCACCGCGCACATGACCCTCGACGACGTCGCGGTGCTGATACCCGCCTACAACGGCCAGGCCGACGTCGACCTCACGCTCGCGTCGTTCAGCGAAAGCGCGCCGGTGCACGTGCTGATCGTCGACGACGGCAGCACGCCGCCAATCGTCGCGCCGGCCATCGCCAACATGAAGATCGAAGTGCTGCGCATGGCGCAGAATGGCGGTATTGAACGCGCGTTACAAACCGGCATCGACGCCCTTGCGCAGCGCGGCTTCCGCTATGCGGCGCGCATCGACACGGGCGACCGCAGCGTGCCGCAGCGGCTCGCCAAACAACGCCTCTTCATGGAATTGCATCCGCGCGTGGCGGGCCTCGGCATGTGGACGCAGGTCGTCACCCGCGAAGGCAAGCCGCTTTTCATGCTGACGCCGCCCGCCGAACCGGATGCGATCCGCCGCTTGCGCTTTTTTCGCTCATGCCTCGCGCATCCTTCGATGATGCTGCGCATCGACGCCGTGCGCGCGGTCGGCAACTACCGCGCCGAGTACCGCTCCGCCGAGGATCTCGATCTGTTCGTGCGGCTGATGCAACGCTACGACTGCGCGAACCTGCCGGAGCTCGGGCTCTACTACGAACTGAACGAAGGCGGCATCAGCGCCACTAAACGGCGCCGCCAGGTGAGCTCGACGCTGCGGCTGCAACTGCGCTACTTCAACGTCGTCAATCCGTACGACTGGTTAGGCCTCGCCAAAAATCTGCTGCATCTGGTGACGCCTTACCGCGCGCTGCAACGGATCAAGCGCAGCCTGCTCACGACGCGCGCGAGCCGCTAAATCATTCACCACCCCATTCACCGCCGAGTTCGTTCCCGCATGAAGCCTGCCCTGAAGTCGACGCCCGCGTTGCGCATTACACTCGTCTGTAACACCGCCTGGGCAATCTATACCTACCGGCAAGGGCTGATCCGCATGCTGGTCGGACGCGGCGTCGACGTGACGGTGCTTGCGCCGCGCGACCGCACGTTCGAACTGCTCGCCGCGATGGGCTGCCGCTGCATCGAATTGCCGGTCGCCTCCAAAGGCACCAATCCGCGCGACGACCTGCGCACGCTGTATGCGCTCTACCGGCAATACCGGACGATCCGCCCGCACGTGGTATTCCATTACACGATCAAGCCGAATATCTATGGATCGATCGCCGCCAAGCTGGCGGGCGTGCAATCGGTTGCGGTCACAACCGGATTGGGCTACGTGTTCATCCAGCAGAGCCGCGCCGCTCAGGTGGCCAAAAAACTGTATCGTTTCGCCTTCCGTTTCCCGCGCGAAATATGGTTTTTGAATCGCGACGATCAGGCCGCGTTTGTCGAACAGAATTTGTTGGTGCATCCTGAGCGCGCGAGGTTGCTGCATGGCGAAGGCGTGGACCTCGACCAGTTCGCCTTCACCCCGTTGCCCGAGCGGGACGATTACCGCTTCGTGCTGATCGGGCGGCTGCTGTGGGACAAGGGCGTGGGCGAATATGTCGAAGCCGCGCGGCGTTTGCGCGAACGTTATCCGCATGCGCGGTTCCAGTTGCTCGGCCCGGTGGGTGTCGACAATCCCAGTGCGATTACGCGCGAAGAAGTGGCGGCGTGGGAGCAGGAAGGCATCATCGAGTATCTTGGGGAGGCGCATGACGTGCGGCCTTTCATCGCCGAAGCGGATTGCGTGGTGTTGCCGTCGTATCGCGAAGGCGTGCCGCGCACGCTGATGGAAGCCTCGGCAATGGGCCGGCCGATCGTCACGACCGACGTGCCGGGCTGCCGCGAGGTGGTAGCGGACGGCGTCAACGGCTTGCTGTGCGAGGTGCGCAATGCAGAAAGCCTCGCGGCCACGCTGGCGCGCATGCTCGACATGAGCGGCGCTGAGCGGCGGGCCATGGCTGAACGCGGCCGGAAGAAAGTCGCGGAGGAATTCGACGAGCGCGTGGTCGCCGAAACGTATAAGGACCTGGTGCAGAAAATGACGGGCGTTTTACTTTAACGGAGCAACAGCATGACCACGAAGGGCACGATTCTGGTAACGGGCGGCGCGGGCTTTATCGGCTCGCACACCTGTGTCGAACTGCTGAACGGCGGTTACGACGTCGTGGTAATCGACAATCTCGTGAACAGCAACCGCGAGTCGCTGCGGCGCGTGGAAAAAATCACCGGCAAGGCGGTGACTTTCTACGAAGCCGACGCGCGCGACGAAGCGGCGCTCAACCGTATTTTCGACGCCCACCCGATCACGGGCGCGATTCACTTTGCCGCGCTGAAGGCGGTGGGCGAGTCGGTGGCCAGGCCGATCGAGTATTACAGCAACAACGTTGGCAGCCTGCTGAGCTTGCTCGGCGTGATGCGCGACCGGAACGTCAAGCAGGTCGTGTTCAGTTCGTCGGCGACCGTCTATGGCGTGCCGAAGAGCTCGCCGATCGACGAGTCGTTCCCGCTGTCGGCCACCAATCCGTACGGCCAGTCGAAGCTGATCGCCGAGCAGGTGCTGCGCGATCTGGAAGTGGCCGATCCGTCGTGGCGCATTGCCACGCTGCGCTACTTCAATCCGGTCGGCGCGCATGAGAGCGGTCTGATCGGCGAAGATCCCGCCGGCATTCCCAACAACCTGATGCCGTATGTCGCGCAGGTCGCGGTCGGCAAGCTCGAAAAGCTGCGCGTGTTCGGCGGCGACTACGACACGCCCGACGGCACCGGCGTGCGCGACTATATCCACGTCGTCGATCTGGCGCGCGGGCATCTGGCCGCACTCGACGCGCTGGTCACGCGCGACGCCAGTTTCGTGGTGAACCTCGGCACGGGCCAGGGCTACAGCGTGATCGACGTGGTCAAGGCCTTCGAGAAAGCCGCCGGACGGCCGGTGCCGTATGAAATCGTGGCACGCCGCCCCGGTGACGTCGCCTCGTGTTTCGCCGACCCGGCCGCGGCCGAGAAGATCATCGGCTGGCGCGCGCAGTTCGGTATCGAACGGATGTGCGCGGATCACTGGCGCTGGCAGTCCACCAATCCGCAAGGATTCGCGTGAGTTGAATCAAAGTCGACGGCGGCGCGAAGGCGTCGCCGGGCAGGGGCGCCGCCGCCGTCGATTGAGGGATTGCACCAAGCGGGTAATTCCGAATATTACTAACACTTTACGATTTCTATACTGGCTCACCGATTGACGGTCAGGCTTCCTAAGAACGTTCGAATCGGCGCGTACGGGCCTGATTCGAGGCTTCGTGCAAGAAAAGACATGCTACGGAGACAGTCATGGGAATTCGCTTGAAAAGCGTTGTGGGTGCGCTTGCGCTTTGTGCGCTCGCCAATGTCGGCTATGCGGCGGATCCGATCAAGATCGGCGTTGACGGACCTTTCACCGGCGGCTCGTCTTCGATGGGCGTGAGCATGCGCGACGGCGTACGCCTCGCCACCGCCGAAATCAACAAGGCCGGCGGCGTGCTGGGCCGTCAGATCGTGCTAGTGGAACGCGACGACGAAGCGAAAAACGAACGCGGCGTGCAGATCGCGCAAGAGCTGATCAACAAGGAAAAAGTCGTGGCGGTGGTCGGCTACATCAACACCGGCGTCGCACTCGCCTCACAGCGCTTCTTCCAGGAAGCGAAGATTCCCGTCTTCAACAACGTCGCGACCGGTAGCATCGTGACGAAGCAGTTCACCGACCAGCCGGACAATTACGTGTTCCGCAATGCCGCCGCGGACCACATCCAGGCGCCCATGATCGTCGAAGAAGCCGTGACCAAACGCGGTTTCAAGAAGGTCGCGATCCTCGCCGACTCGACCAACTACGGTCAACTCGGCCGCGAAGACCTCGAAAAGGCGCTTGCCGCCAAGGGCGTGAAGCCTGTCGCCGTCGAGAAATTCAATATCAAGGACGTCGACATGACCGCGCAGCTGCTCAAGGCCAAAGAGGCCGGCGCGGAAGCGGTGCTGACGTACGGAATCGGACCGGAACTCGCTCAAATCGCCAACGGCATGGCCAAGCTCGGCTGGAAAGTGCCGCTGATCGGCAGTTGGACTCTCTCGATGGCGAACTACATCGACAACGCGAGCACCAACGGCGAAGGCGCGCGCATGCCGCAGACGTTCATTCAGGAAGCGAACACGCCCAAGCGTAAAGCCTTCATCGACGCGTATCTGAAGGAGTTCAAGCCGAAGAACAATCGCATCGACTCCCCGGTTTCCGCCGCGCAAGGCTACGACTCGATCTATCTGCTGGCCGCCGCGATCACGCAGGCCGGCTCGACCGACGGCCCGAAAGTGCGCGCCGCGCTCGAAAACCTCAATACGAAAGTGGAAGGCGTCGTGATGGTCTACGACAAGCCGTTCACGCACGACGACCACGAAGCGATCAGCCCCAACGTGCCGGTGGTCGGCGAAGTCAAGGGCGGCCGCGTGGTCTATGCGTACGAAGCGGATCGCAAGGGTGGCAGCCAGCTGCGCACCAAGCAGGCAAGCTCCGCGAATTGAGCGCGAAATAAGCGCAGCAGCATGTTACGGAGCCGCACCCGCCTGAAGGCGGGCGCGGCTTTGCTTCATATCCGGTGAATTCCAGGGCGCCCGACGATGGCCATTCTTCTACAGCTCATCTATAGCGGCATTGCGCTCGGCATGATCTACGCCGTGATCGCATTCGGCTATCAACTCACGTTCGCCACCTCCGGCACGCTGAACTTCGGCCAGGGCGACGCGCTGATGCTCGGCGCGCTGGTCGGCCTCACGCTCGTCACGCTCGGCGTCAATTACTGGCTGATGATTCCGCTCGTCTGCGTGTTCGGTCTGCTGCAAGGCGCCTTCGTCGAACGGATCGGGGTACGGCCCGCGATCAGGATCAAATCCGAATTCGGCTGGATCATGTCGACCATCGCGCTCGGCATTATCTTCAAGAACGTCGCGGAGAACCTTTGGGGCCGCGACGATCTGCGCTTCCCTTCCCCGCTGCCGGAAGCGCCGCTGAAAATATTCGGCGCCAATGTGCTGCCGATGGAATTGCTGGTGGTGGGCGGCGCCCTCGTCATGATGCTGGCGGTCGAGTTCTTCAACCGTAAGACGATTTTCGGCAAAGCCGTGGTGGCTACCGCGAACGACCGCGACGCCGCGGCGCTGATGGGCATCAATACCGGCCTCGTCATCACGTTTTCGTATGCACTGTCTTCATTGACTGCGGCCTTTGCCGGCGTGCTGATCGCGCCGCTCACGCTCACTGGCGCGACGATGGGCGCCGTGCTCGGCCTCAAGGCGTTCGCGGTGGCGATTATCGGCGGACTGTCGAGCGGTTTGGGGATCGTGGTGGGCGGCGTCATTCTCGGCATTGCGGAGACGACGACCGGCTTCTATCTCTCCACGGGCTACAAAGACGTACCCGGGCTCGTGCTGCTGCTGATCGTGCTCGCATTGAAACCTGCCGGCCTGTTCGGCAAGACCTCGATCAAGAAAGTGTGAGGGCCTCCGTGAATCCGAAGAAGCTCATTGCGTCCGCACTGGCGCTGATCGCGCTCGCGGTGTTTCCCGTGCTGTCGGGGAACCCGTATTACATCCACCTGCTCGAGACGATCATGATCTACGCGATCCTGCTCTTCGGCCTCGACATCGTGGTCGGTTATACAGGGCAAGTGTCGCTCGGCCATGCCGGCCTGTTCGGCGTAGGCGCTTATACGGCCGGCGTGCTGTTCTTCAAGCTCGGCATGCCGTTTTTCGTCACCGCGCCGCTGGCTATTCTGGTCACCGCGGGCTTCGGCGCGATTCTCGCGCTGCCGGCGCTGCGCGTGTCCGGTCCCTACCTTGCGATGGTGACGCTCGCGTTCGGCACGATCATCCAGATTCTCATCAACGAGATGGATTTTCTGACCAACGGGCCGATGGGCGTGAAGATTCCGAAGCCTTCGTTCGGCGGCCGGCCGATGAACGAAGTCGAATACTACTGGCTTGTCGCGGCGCTACTGGTCGCCTCGTTGATCGTCGTGCATCGCGTGCTCAAGTCGCATCTGGGCCGTGCATTCGAGGCGCTGCGCGATAGTCCGATCGCGTCGGACTGCATGGGCGTCTCGGTGTATCGCTACAAGGTCTATGCGTTCGTGATCAGCGCGGGGTTTGCCGGGCTGGCCGGCTGCCTCTATTCGTATTCGGAGCAGTACATCTCGCCGAACACTTATAACTTCGAACTGACCATTCTGTTCCTGCTCGCCATCATCATGGGCGGCCGCAAAACCCGCACCGGCGCGCTGCTCGGCTCGGCGATCATCGTGCTGCTGCCCAAACTGCTCGACGACATCGACATGTTCCGCACCGTGGCCTCGGTGCTGGCCGCGGTCGTGGTGATCGGCGCGGGCGTCGCGCTAGCCCGCAAGGTCTCCACGCCGCGCAAGGTCGCGATTCCCGTTATAGGCACGGTGGGCCTTGCCGCGTTTTCCTACCGGATCGATACGCTCGCCGACTGGCGGCTCACCATATTCGGCTTGATGATCCTGCTCGTCGTGTACTACCTGCAGGATGGCGTGGTCGGCTTCGTGCGCAAGATCGTGATGCATGGCAGGGTTCGCACGATTACCGTCGACACCACGAAACCGGCCACGATCGGCGGCGATGCGATTCAGGCGGTGCAAACCGGGGGCACCGAAGACATTCTGGAACTGCGCGGCATCCTCATGCAGTTCAGCGGACTGAAGGCGCTCAACAACGTCGATCTGACCGTGCAGCGGGGCACGATTCACGGACTGATCGGGCCGAACGGCTCCGGCAAGAGCACGATGATGAACGTGCTGACCGGCATCTATGTGCCGACCGCGGGCACGCTCGCCTATCGCGGCACATCGCTCGCGGGAAAGACCTCTTCGCAGATCGCGCTGTCCGGTATTGCGCGCACGTTCCAGAACGTGCAACTGTTCGGCGAAATGACCGCGCTCGAGAATGTGCTGGTCGGCCTGCATCACACGTTCAACGCGAATCTCGCGGATGTCGGACTGATGTCGCCGCGCTACCAGCGCGAGGAACGCGCCGCCCGCGAGCGCGCGTTCGGCATGCTGCGGTTTGTCGGCCTGGAAAACGTCGCGGCCGAAGAAGCGCGCAACCTGCCGTACGGCAAGCAGCGATTGCTCGAAATCGCGCGGGCGCTCGCGCTCGATCCGCAAGTGTTGCTCCTCGACGAACCCGCCGCCGGACTCACGGCGCCGGATATCAAGGAACTGGTCGCGATCATTCGCAAGGTGCGCGATCACGGTATTACCGTCGTGCTGATCGAGCATCACATGGACGTGGTGATGAGCGTGTGCGACCGGGTCTCGGTGCTGGACTTCGGGCAGAAGATCGCCGAGGGCAAGCCCGCCGATATTCAGTCCAACGAAAAAGTCATCGAGGCCTATCTCGGCGGCCAGCCTGCCGGCCAGGCGGCGTGAGTTCGCCGGGCGCCCTTACAGGAACAGACATGTTATCGATCAGAAATCTGCATGCGGGCTACGGCAAGGTCAAAGTGCTGCACGGCATTTCGATCGACGTGCCGAAGGCATCCGTCGTCACGCTGATCGGCTCGAACGGCGCAGGCAAAACGACGACCATGCGAGCGATCTCCGGCATGATCCGGCCGAGTGCCGGCGAGATCACGATGGGTGTCGGCGCGGACACAAAGCGCATCGACGCGCTGGAGTCGCACCGCATCGCGCGGCTCGGACTCGCGCATTCGCCGGAAGGCAGGCGCGTATTCGCGACGATGAGCGTGACGGATAACCTGATGCTGGGCGCCTTCCCTCGCCTGATCTCGGCGCGGCCGCGCGGCGACGTGAAGGCCGATCTGGAGCGCGCAATCGAGATGTTTCCGCGGCTCAAGGAGCGGCGCCATCAACTCGCCGGCACGCTCTCCGGCGGCGAGCAGCAGATGCTGGCAATGGCGCGCGCGATCATGATGAACCCGGAGCTGGTCTTGCTCGACGAACCGTCGATGGGACTCGCGCCTATTCTGGTCGAAGAGGTCTTTCGGATCATCGGGAATCTGAAAAGCCAGGGCGTCACCATGTTGCTGGTCGAACAGTTCGCCGCGGCCGCGCTCAATGTGGCCGATTATGGTTATGTGCTGGAGAACGGCAGGATTGCGGCGCATGGGCCGGCAACGGAGTTGCGCAACGATCCTTCGGTCAAGGCGGCGTATCTGGGCGCGAGTCATTGAGCGACACACGGCCTCCCGGCTATTCGCGCGCTCCTCGCACTCATAGGGCGAATGAGCGTGATCGAGCGCCGCCACGCATCACATATTGGGATCCACGTTCCCTCTTTTTGAGTTCTCGCGCCAGAATACCGTTCTAGCGAATTCGGTGCGAAAGCCTACACGCGAATAGCGGACTCAACCCGCACACTCAAGCTCATGGAGTTCTCGATACGGGCTTGGCTGCAAATCCCGAAACGAACCCGCAACGCGTTGTGCTGGCGGTTTCCTGCCTTACCAACGACGTCGGCCGTCTGCGCAGCACGCCGCTTTCGTCATACACACGAACGCGGAGGTCGACGCGTGCGCTAACCGAGCTTTGTGTGCTGTACCGAACGGAGTAATGCCATTCGTGCGAATACGCTACGCCTGCAATCGGTCCACTCAAAACGAACAGCTGAGCACTCGCTGCATGGATTGCCTCATGGACCACTGAGAGACTACAACCAGACACACTGGTCCGGACTTCACGCGCCATTCTGATTCCCCTCATCACAGCCTTGCTGCCATACGAGACGCCGCCCGCCCATTTCGCGACCTCAAAGGAGATTCGCAGCATGGATATGCCCGCCTTCGCGATCGCTTCTACCGCCGCGCTACGTGATCACTTCGCTCAAATTGTTCTACCGATCTGGCGCGGACCTGGATTCAATACCGCGATGCATCTGCCCTACGAGGCTGTGAGCGCCGATGCGCGCCATGCCCCGATGCCCGTCGAGCGCTATCGCGCCATGGCGTGCGCACGCCAGTTGTTCATTTTCTCCGAGGCTGGGGACGAGGTTCATGCCAATGTGCTGTTTGAGGCACTACTGCACTTCTTCCTCGACAAGCAACGAGGGGGCTGGTTCTATAGTGTCGATGCAGTAGGTGCGCCGCTAGATACCACCAAAGATCTTTATACGCACGCCTTCGTGGTCTTCGCGTGCGCCGAATATGCAGTACGGTTCGGTAATCGTGATGCGTTTGACGTTCTCCACGACACGTCGGCGCTAATCGAAGCGCGTTTCTCCGCGCAAGACAGGTTGTTCAACGCCTCACTCGACGGAAATTTTTCGACGGTTACCGGCACACCTGTGCAAAATCCGCTTATGCATCTCACAGAGGCGTGGCTTGCCGCACGCGCGGCGACCCAGGACAGCACGTTCGATTCCAGACTGCGCAAACTGGCCGACGCTATCGAATGCACCTTCATGCATGCGCCGACGGGTTGCATCGCGGAGCTGCCGTTGGGCGCCGACGATAATCGCCTGGAGCCAGGCCACCAATTCGAATGGCTCTGGCTGGCCAAGCAGGCGGGTACGCTGCTTGACGGATCCGGGCTCGACGCGGGGCTCTCGCGCGCGTTTAGCTTTGCACAACGGCACGGAGTAGATCCGCACACAGGCGGCGTGTACGCATCACTGTACGAAACCGGGAAGATAAAGGACACCACGCAGCGGATCTGGGCGCAAAGTGAATATCTGCGCGCGCTCGCCGCCATGGACGATGAGGCGACGCGCTGCGCGTTGTATAGGCAAATCGAGCATTTTCGCCTGCGCTTTCTGCATCCGCAGGGCTGGTACGAGTGCAAGACGGCCGCGGGCAATGTGTTGCGCGCCGACATGCCGTCAACCACGCCCTACCATCTTGCCACCGCATACGCGGCGCTACCGGCCGACAATAGCGTGAGGCGCGATATTGCCGCAGCTTGATCGCAATCCGGGAAAATTGACGTTTAAGCGCACACCTGTCTCACAGAATGCGGCCTTCATGTTTCAGCGATATCCACTCGACGCAGATTCCGCACCCTATTATTTATATGAAGGTACAGGTCATGCATCATCCTAAAGGGAATCTGACGGCCTGCTTTCTCAATGACGAAACAAAAATGCGGCGGCGTTGTTCGGTCGTCCAGACAGCGCCCACACAAAGATATGGCGAACCCTTTTTCCGCACCCACAGGGAGCTCCGTAGCCGCGCTTTTTCTAACCTCGCGTTATGTGCTGTAGCGAACGGTATAGCCATATTCGTACGGATACGCTACGTCTACACAAGCTCGGCAAACGGCTGAGTAGATACGGTATGTCATGGCAATTAACGGCCCAATAGGCGCTTATGAAACGCAATAGACGAAAGCCAACGTACGTCGGCTGATTTATCGATTTCTTTCTCTGATCGATTCGCAACACTTTAAGATTAAAGCATCTGCCAGCCAGCATTTCAGTATGGGCAATAACGACCGTTATTGATTAACCACAACATACTTTTTAGCGTATTCGCAGTCAGCCAAGACTTTCTGAATTTAATACCTTGACGCAGGCTGACGCCGAATCTCGCATCGTTACACCGTACGGCACTAATTGGGCCTCACTTGCCATGTATGTGGCACGTGGCGCGCGGAATAGATTCCTCATACGTATGGAAAGGCAACTTAAATTGTTTCTGGCTGAACCCAATGAGTACGGCTTGAAATACCCAAACACTGGTGTATCCGTCAACGAACCTCCTGGAGGCAGCGATGGCTTTAGTCGGCAAGATGTCGGAATCAGTGGCGAACGAAGTTTCACTTTTCGATAGCCGTCACACAAGCCATTCGCATGCTGACCTCGGCGGCCCCGGCTTCTCGGCTTCTCACATGGATGGCACCATGGAATTTGGCCGCAGCGAAGAACCGTTTCTCGCGGAAACGTCAACGGAGTCAGCGGCTGGCCCGTCTGCGGGGCACTCCTCGTCTGCGGCGAACGATCCGGACACGCCGGTCAGGAAAGGCGACTTCACGAAGCGCGCCTTCGACATCGTCGGTGCTTCAGCGTTGCTTATCGTGCTAATTCCGATTTTCCTCGTGATCGGATGCCTCGTACTGAGCGACGGCGGCCCAGCTTTCTTTGGTCATCGACGGGTTGGAAAAGGCGGCCGGTCGTTTCATTGTTTGAAGTTCCGTTCGATGGTGCCTAAAGCCGATGTCGTTCTTGCAGAACTCCTTGCCACCAATGCCGAAGCACGGGCGGAATGGAACTGCGATTTCAAGCTCAAGAACGACGTGCGCATCACACCCGTCGGCCGGCTTCTGCGCAAAACGAGCCTCGATGAGCTGCCTCAGCTCTGGAACGTTCTGCGCGGCGACATGAGTCTCGTGGGTCCTCGTCCCATTATCACCGAGGAACTGGAACGGTATGGCGCCGACGCCCACTACTATCTGGCGGTTCGACCCGGGGTGACGGGACTGTGGCAGGTAAGCGGTCGAAACGATGTTGACTATGCAACGAGAGTCGCACTGGACGTCGCTTACGTGAAAGAGCGCTCCACCCTGCTCGACATCAGCATTCTGTTGAGAACGTTCAAAGTGGTACTGGACGGAGGCGGGGCGTACTGACATCGCCCAGTGAAATGACAATTATCCATAAACAGCGCACATGATAGTTCCACACGTGGTCGAGTTGACTGTTCGAGGAACGCTCTCGCTGGAGAGCACTGCTGAGATGTAGACCTCCGGCGACGGTAACGAGTGCACGCGGACTTGGCGGAAAAGTCACCACGCAACGATATCTGCTTTTCCGCGCGGTGCTTGCGCGCTGACCGAGAAATCCAGGGGTTAAGGAGTGTATGACAGTGAACCACGTGAACTGGTCGACATCGAGCTTCGAGCCGGCGCTTCAGCAGCCAGCGCCGTCAAACTATTCGCTAGGCGCCCTCTATAACGGACGCTGGGTCATCATCGGCTCTACGGCGCTGTTTCTGCTGGCAGGCATTGGGTACGCGACGTTCAAGCAGCCCGTGTATCGCTCCGACATCCTCGTTCAGGTCGAGCAGACACCGGAATTGCAAAAGAGCGCACTAGCCGACGCGTCGGCTATGTTCGACGTCAAAACCGATGTGCCATCCGAGATCGAGGTATTGAAATCGCGATTTGTCACATCGCAGGCGGTCAAAAACCTCAAGCTCTATATCGAGGCCGGCCCACGCTATATTCCAATCATTGGCTGGTGGCTTGCTGCGCGTTCGGACGCGCTCTCGACTCCACTGGTTGGCGGCTATGTCAGTGGCACGGAAAGCATCGACATCGACACTTTCAACGTCCCCGAGCGGCTGCTCGAAAAAAACTTCACTCTGACGCTGGAGCCCGGGGGCACCTATACGGCGGTGGGCAAGGGATCCCTGTTCGGGGAGAAGATTCAGCTTCACGGCCGTATCGGTCAGTTGCTGCGCGAGCAGACGAGTTATGGCTTGATCGAACTCCTGGTCAAGCACGCGGACGGGGAGCCGGGAGCGACCTTCAATCTGAAACGTTACTCGGAAGGCGGCACCACCGAGTGGTTGCAGAACACCGTCTCGATTCTGGAGAAAGGCAAACAGTCCAACATCATCGGCGCAACGCTCGACGGTACCGATCCCAAGCAGGACAGTCGGATCCTGAATGAAATCGGTCGCGCATACATCGACCAGAACGCGCAGCGCAAAGCTGAGCAAGCGGCAAAGTCGATCCACTTTCTCGACGCGCAACTCCCGGTGCTCAAGTCGCAACTGGATGAAGCCGAGACCCATTTTAATGCGTATCGCACGGCGAACGGCACAATAGACACGAGTCAGTATGGCGCGGCCCTGCTGCAACAGTCGGTGGCGGCTCAGGTGAAAGTGTTTGACCTGAAGCAGCGTCGCGACGAACTCATGGCGCGCTACGCCGACGGACATCCCGAGGTGCAGGCGGTCAACCGCCAGTTGGTCGAGGCACAGGCGGAACTCAAGGCAGTGGAGCAGGACACTGCGAAGTTGCCGGACACCGAACAGCAAGTCCTGAAACTGAAGCGCGATGTGCAGGTGGACAGCGATCTGTACAAGATCATGCTCGACACGCGTCAGCAACTCGCGCTCGTAGGTGCGGGCAAGGCGAGCAACGTTCGGCTAATTGACAATGCCATGCCAGCGGAAGAGCCGATTCAGCCACGAGTCGGCGTCATGATTGGCGGTTCGGTCCTTTCTGGCTTGCTGGTGGGGGTGGGACTCGTGCTGTTCCGTCGGCGCGTGAGCGCCCTAGTGGAAGATCCTCAGGAAATCGAAGCGTCGATCGGTTTGCCCGTCTACGCAACGGTGCCACCGCACGGCCGTCTGCCCGGCTTCTCGCGCCGCGAGGCGCCCACCAAGCCGGCCGAAGCGTTGATGCTCACCGGCGGCTTCAGCAACAGTCCAACCATCGAAAGCCTACGCAGTTTCTGCACCATACTGCAGTTCAGGCTCCCCGAGGCGCGCAATCGGGTCGTGCTGATCACCGGGCCAACTGCCGGCATTGGCAAGTCGTTCGTTTCCGCCAATCTGGCAACGCTGGCCGGCGCCTCGAACAAACGCGTGCTGCTGATCGACGCCGATCTGCGCAAGGGCAGCTTGCAACAATACTTCAAGATCAAACGCGGTCAGGGGCTGGCAGAAGTCGTGGCGGGCAGCGCCAGCTTCGACGCCGTCGTGCAGCGCAACGTGTCGCCGGGACTCGACTTCGTGTCCACGGGCGAAGTGCAGTCCGGTCCGAGCGAGATGCTGTTACGCCCCGAATTGGCGGACCTGATTCGACAGGCCAGCTTGCAATACGACATGGTGGTGATCGACGGGCCTCCGCTGTTGATGGTCTCCGATGCAATGGTGCTGGGGCATGCAGCGGGTGCGGTCTTTATGGTAGCTCGCCACGGCGTGACCACACTGCCCGATATCCGGGAGAGCGCTCGCAGACTGGCACAGGCGGGCGTGCCGATTCGCGGCGTGATCCTCAATGACTACAAGGCGCTGCCGGGCAGATATGGTTATCCGGGATATGCGGGTTACGCGTACGGCGGGCAGGCCGGTGACAGCCGCAGCGCCTCTTGAGAGCAGCTCATCGGAAATATGTCGGGTGGACCTGCAGTTTTTGACTACCTGTTGCGAAAGCGCTGAGCGTGAAGCGACTACGGACCATAGTGCCACGAGGGGACCATGTCAGATTTGACAGTGGTAATCTGTAACTACAACTACGGTGAGTATCTACGCAGTGCGATCGATTCCGCACTGGATCAGACGGTCGGCGCGCCTCACGTGCTGGTGATCGACGATGGGTCGACCGACGATTCACACGACATCATCCGCTCATATGGCGCGCGCATTAGTGCGATCTTTCAGGAAAATGGCGGCCAGGTGGCGGCCTACAATCGCGCGCTGGCGCAGGTCGACAGCACTTACGTGATTTTTCTCGACGCCGACGACCTGCTTTATGCGGACGCGGTCAAGCGCGTCACCGCGGCATTCGAATCCGGAGACTACGTCAAGGTGCAGTTTCCGCTGGATGTGGTGACTCACGAAGGCGCAAGGACCGGTGTTACTGTGCCCCAATCCATGACGGTCGCCGACTGCGGCAAGCTGCTCCGCGCAGGTTGGCTCTATCCGTCGCCCCCCGGTTCCGGTAACGCTTATCGGGTCGAGGCGCTGAAGCGCATATTTCCCATTCCCGTCACGGCCGAAAATCTCTACGGCGCGGATTTCTATGCGATCTACGGCATCGCGCTGTTGGGCCACGTACAGATGCTCGATCTGCCCATGGGCGGATACCGGGTTCACAGGCCTGCTGCCAACATCGCGAGCCCGGCGAGCGGATCCACGTCAGAGCTCGCTTTTGCCAACTCCGAAGATCCGTTGGCGGCCGCGAGAAAGGGTGAATTCCGCTGGTCGATGCTGCGCGATGTGGTGCAACAAAGGCTCAGCGAAACACTTCCCGTGGCATTTTTCGACTTCTCAGTCGAGAAGACACACTTTGCCGCCCGGCTGTACCACGCACCGCTTGGACGCAGATGGCGATGGTTTGTGCGTGAATCCGGGAGCTATTTCCACACGGTACTTGCCAATCCATTCTGGAGCATACGCAAGAAGCTGGCTGTGTTCTGCCTGACGGCACTCTGTCTGATTCCGTTGGCCTCGGTGAGCGATCGCGCGGTGCGCTACATTGCCAATCCGCTGGCACGAGGCGGCCGAAACGGCAAATTGCAGCCGGATGCCAGTTGAACTGATTTGCGGGGTGGTGGTGTGCCGCATTGGATAGCCGGTCTCAGGAGAAACATGATGCGCAACAAGATTGGCGATCCGGTCGATCCCTTTAGCTGGACAGGCCCCGCGCGCGAGTATGTCAGCCTCTCGACGCGTCGACAACTCGCATTCAATGGTTACTGGTGGGAAGATCCCGCGCGCTTGATGCTGTTTTTCATCTTGCCGCTCTACGCGCTGATTTCGATGGACTTGTTGGGCGATCAGAAAGCCATCGCTCAACTGTACTTCAACGGTTTCTATGCATTCGCGGGCGCGCTGTTCCTCGTTATCGTCACAGCGGCGTCGTACTTTGGTCGAACGGCGGCCCCAGTAGCCGCTCAGGCACCGGTCGAGATCCCGCGACGGGTGCTGGATGTACTCTTCCTGCTCGCACTGGTTGGTTATCTGACCATGATGAGCGGCGTGCTCTCCCAGCCAGCGCTCATCCTGTCGTTCTTTAACGGCGGCGCGAACGCTTACGACCTGATCGAGGTGAAAGGCCGAATCGCCGGCATCAGCACTCTGACACAGGTAGCCGTCGCTTACGTTCCTCTGTACTTCTATGTGTTCAAGCAGCCGGAGCGAGGCATCACCCGCTATAAGATTTACCTGCTTGTTCTCCTCACACTTGCGTTGCTGAGAAGCTTTATTTTCGCCGAGCGACTCGCTCTCATCGAGCTTGCAATCCCGCTCGCCGTTATGTATCTGAAGTTCCGCCGCGCGCAACGACCTTCCAGAATTCTGGCGCTAGGGCCCTATGGCGCCATCGTGCCGTTGGTCGCATTCTTTATCGTGAACGAATACAACCGCTCGTGGGAGAGCTACTACATCAATATATACAGCAACATCTTCGAGTTCGCGATCGAGCGCCTTGCGCTGTACTACTCCACTGCGCTCAACAATGGCGCCGGCATTTTGAAGATTCTCGGCTGGGGCTTAGGCCAACCGGTGTTCACCCTCGACTGGTTCTTCAGATTTCCTCTGCTCGGAGACTTCTTTCAGGCAGGGCGCGACTTCAACGCGGATTACGTGGCCTTTCTGAGCAACAACGCCGACCCGGAATTCAACAACCCGTCCGGCATTTTCGTGCATTTCTACGAATGGGGCTGGTTTGCCCTGTTCGTCGCCGCTTTCATTGGCTGGGTGTTCAACAGAAGCTACTCGGGCTGGCGTAGCGGCAACGGCTTCTGGTGCTGCGCACATTCGGTGTTGCTGGTGTCGTTGTGCGAGATTCTGCGTATTCCCATTCTGTTCAGCGGCAGAAACTTCGTAGCGCTCGCAGTACTGTTCTTTGTATTCCGTTTCTGTAGAAAGACGTCTGCCCTGCCCTCTCCCGCGGTAACGTCTCCATCCTGACATGCCCGAGGAGGCGCTGTGGTCAGTCTGTTCATTGCCTTTCGGCCCGACACGTTCAGGTTGCGAAAAAGAAGGCTCGCATGACCAGGAAAATTGCCCTCATGCTGTCGGCTCTTGCGATCGCATCGTCTTGTCCAACGTTCGCATGTGCACAATCGCAGATAGCGGCTACGTCGCCGGCGTCGAAGGTGAAAGAAGACGGGATCATGATCCGCCCCGCGACAGTCCATTCTCCCGCCGACGGCAAAGATCAAGCCAACAAACTTCAGGCTGCGCTCGACACACTTCGTATCGGCGGGCGGTTGGTGATCGCGCCGGGTACTTACGTTGTGAGTCGCTCTCTCGTGGTCAGGACGCAGGGCGTGGTCGTGTATGGATATGGCGCGACACTCGTCGCAACCAACCCTGACGAACAATCACTCAATGTGACTGGGGCGAATGCGATAATCGCGGGCCTAACGCTGCGTGGGACGGGCGATAAAAGACTCGAAAGCGAGGGATCCGCGAAAGTCGTAGTGCACGGCACTGGGATCCAGATTCTCGACACCCGAATCGAGGGGGGCGCAAGCGCGGGGATCTTTGTGTCTGGCGCGACTGGTGTCGTGCTCGCCGGGAATACCGTCAGCTCGACGCTCGCCGACGGGATTCACATCACCGGCGGATCGCAGAATGTGCTGGTGTCAGGCAATACAGTGACCGGCACCGGCGACGACATGATAGCAATCGTCAGCTACGAAAAAGATGGCGTCTCGAGCAGGAACATCCTTGTCAACGGGAACAAGCTGTCCGGCAATTATTGGGGCAGAGGCCTGTCGGTGGTCGGCGGAACCGACGTGACGCTATCGGATAACACGGTGCAGGGTGTGCAAAAAGCCGCCGGCATCCTGGTCGCGCAGGAAGATGGCTACCGTACCTATAACGCGACGAATATCGTCATCCGCAACAACACCATTTCCGACATCGAGAATGCAGCGAACCCCGGCAAGTTCTGGCCAGCCGCGGGGCACGCCGGCATCGACATCAATACTGGGAAGGGTTCGGTTTCGGGAGTGCAGGTAGAAGAAAACAAAGTGTCGCGTGCCAACTACGGCGGATTTCGTGCGCTAGGGAACGTCTGCCGATTGCGCGTCGCCAATAGCGCGTTCGCTTCGATAACGGGTTCACCGATTTCACTGCAGAGCAGAAACTGCGCATCGGGCCAGATCGTTTCGAGCGCCAACAAACTTGACGGCGGCGTGATCGCGCAACCGGTCAGCGCATCCATGAGCGGCGAGTTCAGGGTAACCGGCGCCGATGAATCGCTCCTACCCCACATCAACGCGAGTGCTCGAGAAGCAACCAAACGCGATTGACCTCGCTTCCAGGATCGTTTCCGGCGGCGACAGCCGTCGCGAACTTCTCCCGACGATTGATCCGCAGCCACGACCGAGACGATGAGACTGCAAAATCAGGCACTCGAAACGCCTGATTACGATTGCTGTCGTTACATTGCCAGGGTAAATGATCGCCTGGAACCAGCGAGGTGTTCATCGCACCTCAGCGGCTCGACCATTTCGCCAAAAGCCAGTTCGGATTGCAATCTATAAATCGAGGACGAACTTCGCGTCGAACTCAGTACAAACAAAAAACCCCGCCGAGGCGGGGTTGGTCAACTAACCAGCTTACTGCGTTGCGCCGGCGCCGCCAGCCGCGATCGAGGCGGTATAAGCCGCAACCGGAGCGAAGGTCGTGCCAGTGACAGGAATGTTCTCTTTCGAATTACCTACGTTCTGCAGAGCCGATGAGCCTTGCGCCGAATACACGGTGCTGTTCTGGATCGCACCGCTGCCGCTGCCGTTGCCTACGAACTGGAACGCAACGAAGGGAGGGCTGACGATCTGGTTGCCACTCAGGTTCACGCCGGTGATGTTATACGTCGAACCCTGAGAATTGTAGACCGTGACGGTGCCCTGCGAAGGACCACCGTGGATAAACGTATTGCCGGTGGCGGTCACGTTGCTCACGCCAAAGGTGTTGTATTCCGATTCTGCCGCAATGTACAGTGAGGCATAGGAATCGGCGTTGTCCACGACGTTGCCGGTATACGTGATATTGCTACCGCCCACCGTTGTCAGACCGCGGCCGCCGACCTGTCCGGCGACCGTATTGTTCTTGACCGTGATGTTCTGAACGATAGGTGCATTCGCATAGCTGACGATCGAGATCCCATCGTCGCCCGTGCCTTTCACCAGATTGCCGGAAATGACGGTACCGTTGGCCCCGTTCGTATTCGTGATGCCGTCGGCCAACGTGTTCTGCACGGTGTTGTTCTGGATCGTGCCGCCCTGGCCACCCGAGTTGAAAATGCCGGCGCTGGCCGAGCCAGTTACCGTAAGGCCCTGAACAGTGAAGTTCTTGGCAGCGTCGATCCAGACCATAGCGGTTTCCCACGCGCTCAAACGGCTATTGGCGGCAGTCGTAACCGCAAAGTTGGACAGCGACCCACCGGTGCCAGTCAGATGGATAGCCTCGCCATTGACGTTAGTCGCCTTCAGAATTGAGGTCTTGCCGACGCCCGAAAGAGCAATGCCGTTGACATTGATCACGTTCGAATAGACAAACGTCCCTGCCGGGATGGTCACGCTGCTTCCATTCTGCGCCGCAACGGTTAGCGCGTTTTGGATAGCGTTCGTGCTGTCCGTTTTGCCCGTAGGGTCCGCGTTGTACGGTGACTGGGTGATCGAGATCACATTGGATGCCGGGGTTGCTGATGAAGCAGCCGCCGGTGACGATGCAGCCGGCGTCGACGACGTCGCAGTCGGCCTGCGCATTCTATTCGCCGTAGCAGTGGCGTCGGCGCCATCGGAACCACCACCACCGCCGCATGCGGCGAGGAAAGCGGAAGAAACGAGAAGGGCGGCCAATGTCTTGGCCGGTAGATTAGACTTCAGCATCTTAAAATTCTCAAAAATAGAAAAAGAGTGGCCCGCAGGCCCTTATGGTTAATGGGCGTGAACGTGTGCATGTGGCGAATGAATCAGGCGTCGCCGTCGACAACAGGCGTGACGCCACGCTCCATAGCTCTCGCTATCGAGTGATTCGATACAGGACCTGCTCTTGTCCCGCGTGGATTGAGCATTCCTGCCGCCGCGTAGGCGGCAAGTCTGCGGCAGGCGTTTCGCTAAACGTCTTCAGGCTGCCGAACTCGAGCTGAAGCACGCATTTGCCAGGACGCGCTGGCAAACATTGGAAACGCCGGTGTACTAAGGACGATCTTGATCAGGCTTTTCGATAATGGTCGGCGAGAAGACCCACTTGAATAACCGATTGTTCTTGTCGATATACATGCTGAGAGAACCCTCTTTTAATTCCGGTTAATCCTGCATTGACACGACAGCGCCGTGGCTCCGCATCATCTCGATCGACACCCGTGGCGTGCTGACGCATGCCAATAGCTGCACGCATGGCACGTCAAGCGCTTCGCCCCAGTACGGGATGAGTTGATGTCCGCACGCCATCTGATTCAGCGACCGCAATCCTCAGCGTGCCTCTTCAAATCGCATCCACGCGGAAGTGATTCCCCGAAATGATCCGTGAATTTAATCGCACTACTAATGAACAATACAAAAATTCACTTGAATCTTGACCCTGCAACAAAAAATTACCGGAAGTACAGGAATGGCGCGCGTGTATACTCAATCACAGTCATTGATGACTGCGATTTGTTTGGAGACCAACTCTAACCACTGCGCGCCCCACCTTCACCGGTCACACAACGGTACTCCAGCCGCCCCGATCATACGGGGTCGCATCGATACGGTTCGTCGACCTACACATGTAAGACACGTGCAGGACGCACACACACATTTCATGCGCTTCGCGTCCCATCTAACGGAGAGAAGCGCAGGCGCTCGCGTTACATCCTTCATGGACCGGCGTCGATGCGGTCGGCAGATCTTTCCGCATAAGCTTCCATGTGCACGAATTATATTCGCAAAAAAACGTTGCACTCTTGAAACACGCCAGAAATTGCCGAAAAAAGCGAGAGCTCCCTGCATCCAATTGTCAGAAGACAATCTATCCTTTTCTCGAACGAAAATTGAAATTATCCTCTCCCCAATGTCAATTGGTGACAGAAGATATCCAGCCCACCCTCAAAACGTGTAGAAACGACCCTTTTCAATTGTCTGAGTAATGAAATTTGTACACTCTTTCGCGTCATTTTTGGCGAGTACTCTCCCGCCCAACGGCGAAACTAAGCAGCGCGGGTTAACCCGACCATTTGGGATGCTTACTTAATAACGACTTCGCGGCAGCATATTTTTTGGTGACGCACGATCACGACCTCCGTGGTGGTCTCACAGTCTGAAAGTGAGGAAAGTGACTGGGCTCTGTGGGCGACATCTTCACCGCGCGATCTGCTATCGCGAGAGATGCTTGATGGAAGTGTGAATCATCCGAAAGCGAAGCGACGGTGTCGCGCGGCGGATTCTACACAAGGGAGGGAGGTGAGCCGATCCACACGGGGGTGTGCCCGGTTCAATCAAGCCGTCCCGACACATATAGAGTTCGGGAATGGACGTAACCGCGACGGACACGTGCAGTGTCATCTTGTCGAACTGGATTGAGAATGGATTGGATTACTGCTGGAAGGAATAAGCCGAGGGTTTTTCCGGACTTCCGCTTAGATCTGGAATCCAAACTAACTCCGAGATCTGGGCGACTCTCGCGCCAGCTAATCGATTGCAAGCACGCCTCTGCGTTCCAGCATAATCATCTAGTGGAGCCGGGCCACGGTGCGTTTCGCGACACGTAAGTAGAACCCCGGACGCACAGGCATCAACTGGATCGGCAGGGCTTCACGGCCGCTTTTTTTCGTCGAATTCGCATTGATGTGCAACACCTAAACGCGCGATGGTGCAGACTCCGTTTCATTCAAGCGCTCCACACCGCCTGCGAGCTCACGCTCAAGGACATCAAGCAACTGACGCGCGGACCGGTCCCACCGGAAGTTCCTGGCATGCGCCCTTCCACGTTCACGCCAGGTTTCGCGCAACGCCGCGTCGTCCATCATCTGCCGCACTTTATCGACGATGTCGTCGAGCGAATGAGCATCGCAGTACATTGCGGCATTGCCGCACACCTCCGGAAGTGAAGCTTCGCGCGATACGATGACAGGACACCCGCAAGACATCGCTTCAAGCGGCGGCAATCCAAATCCCTCGTATAGTGACGGAAACAGAAAACACGCTGCATTTTCGTACAGCGCCTTCAACTCACCGTCCGATATAAATCCCGTTGCGATGATGTTTTTCGACAAGTTATCGTTGGGCTTTGCTTGTGAACTGAAGACGCGCACATCGCGTCCGCCAACCACCACAAATTTCCAGTCAGGTCGATCGCTAAGACGCTCCATTGCGGCGAGTATGCGCGGAAGGTTCTTCCCTAGAGACAGGTTGCCGACAGCGAGTACGTAGCCGTCGTTCCGTAGACTCAACCGAGAGAGAATTGCGGTCTCGGGTATGATTTTTTCAAAATGGTCAACGCCATTCCAGATGACCGAGACACGTGATGCATCAACGCCAAGACGCTCCATGATCCGCATTTTGGAGAATTCCGACACAGTCACGATGTGTACGGCGGTCCGCTTCAGGATAGAAAATGCGAAGCGGTACCAAAGACGATATTTCCAGGAGTAGTTTCCCGGCAGATCGTAGATCGCCACGTCATGCATCATCACGAGTTGTCGACGACCAAACAATGGGCCCATATTGCAAAGGCTGAGAAGCGTTCGATCGCCAACCGCGAATGGCAGCGCCAGTTGCTCCCATAGAGATCCTTTGAACCAGCGCCCGACTCTCTTTGTCTTTCGCAGGATCACGTCAGTCCGTGAGTTGACGGGAATCAACAAAGGGGGTTCCGCATTTTCCGAAAATAGGCGTTGGAACGCCGTCGCAAGTTCATAGCCGACACGTTGCACTCCCGTGATGCGTTGCGACACGAACTTGCCATTGATTGCAAATCCACCGGACGGGCCCGGCCACTGGCAGCACTGTGCCGGGCTTGCGTCTGCCGGCCGCGCACCCTCCACTGCCGTATCTATGCACTCCTCGTCGATCTTTCCAACAAACTGTTTCATCGGGTATTGCTCCACTACGCTGATCAATCGACCGTCGAAAAGGGGCTGACAAACGGCACGATGCGCCCGCACACGCTGCGCAGTTTTTGACGTGCCGCGCACACGGAGTCGCCGAATCAGGTACTCACGGCACTCTGCTTATCCGCACGACGTTTCGTTCGCCAAGGCAGCAAAGAGATTCGCGTGAGAAGGTTTCTTCGTCGCGAAGAATGCAATTCGTGCCGCAGTGCCTCCTCAAGCTCAGAATGACGAACCGTTGCTGTTCCCAACTTCGCGACGACGATGCCCGCTGCGACATTGGAAAGCACGACTGCCTCCTCCAGCGACAGGCCGGCACCTAGCGCGGCGCTCACTGTGGCAACGACGGTGTCCCCAGCCCCCGTCACATCGAATACCTCGCGAGCGCGCGTCGTCAAATGCAATGGAGCACGATTGCGCCCGATCAAAGTCATGCCCTTCTCGCTACGGGTGATGAGCACGGCTTCGAGGTCATACGCATCGCAGAGAGCGGCCGCTTTCCGTTCGATGGCGGCGTCGCTCTCGCAATACCCGACAACCGCCTCGAATTCGGACAGGTTCGGCGTAATGAGGGTGGCGCCACGGTAACGCTCGAAGTCCGTTCCTTTCGGATCGACGACCACGACTTTCCCCGCCTGCCGAGCGGCGGAAATCAGCTTCTTTGAATCGTGCAGTGACCCTTTGGCGTAATCGGACAGCACGACGGCATCAACCTCGCGCAATCGTTGCTCTAAGGCGGCAATCAGCTCCTCACCGTTACGCTCGGGGAAATGGTCTTCGAAGTCCGCCCGGATCATCTGTTGATGACGGGAAAGAATGCGGAGCTTGGTGATCGTCTTGCTGCCCACGACACGTTGAAGGAAGCAGTCGACGCCGCCCATGCTCAGCAACTCTTCTATTCGATCGGCGTGCGAGTCGTGTCCGGCCACGCCGATAAAACGTACGCGGGCCCCAAGCGCTGCCGCGTTCAGTGCGACGTTCCCCGCGCCACCGACACGCGTCTCTTCAGTTTGCACATGGACGACCGGGACCGGCGCCTCGGGCGAGATGCGGGAGGTCGAGCCGTGCCAGTACCAGTCGAGCATGACATCGCCCACGACAAGTAATCGAGCGCAGCCGAAATCAGGAGGCGAGAGCTTCACCGGTGGGTTTTTTGTCATGGCGGCCTAGGTTGATCGAATAGACTTCACTCAAAACATTCGCGACAGTAGCAACACTTATTTTTCCCATCACGTTCTTTGCGTTTCTTGGATATTCGAATCCGAGGTTGAGGAACATTCCACCCTCCTCCCTGGACACCGCAATGACTCCACGATCTTTGTTGACCGGTCCCCAGCGAAACGGATTGGTTGGACCGTGCAGACTGACGACAGGGGTGTCCAGCATGGCAGACAAATGCATGACGCCGGTATTGACACAGACGATGCACTGCGCCCGCCTGACTGTTCCAACCACCTCTGTCCAACTCACTTTGGCTGCCAGGTTGACAACTTTCGGGCTGCCAATCAGGTCCACGAGGCGCTGGGCCCGCGTGGCGTCTTCCGGACCACCTGTTATGGCAATGGCGTAGCCGTTATCTATCAATATCCGGGCAAGATCGCACCAGTTTTCCAAAGGCCATTCGCGCATTTCAAAATGGGTCCCGGAGGCCCAAGGGTGAAAGACAAAATATTTTTCACCCATGACCAGTGGCGCTCCCGTGGGTCGGAGCTCTTTAGTTACTTTGGGAAATTCCGTCGAATCGATTCCACACGGACGCAATAATCGTCTGAAATTTTCCAACTCGTGAAGAGTGTCGCCATGCTCAACGCTGATGTCGTATGCGTAGTGCCGGAATTGATGGGCTGTTTTAAATCCAATTGTGAACTTTGCCCTCGCGAAGGCCGCTAATAGCGCTGAAATCCTTGGCCATTGCGAAGTATCGATCAAGACATCCACTTCGTACTCTCTGATTGTCTGGAGCGCCTTCAAAGGGCTGGTCAAAGGCACTATCACGACTTCGTCGATGCCATCGAATAAGTCATAGATGCGTGCATTGCTTCGCGACGCGAATACAACCACTCTGGAGATATTTTCTGCTTTCCGGAACTCGGAAATAATTATTGACGACAGAATTGAGTCGCCGATCGCAGCGAAGGCAAAGATCCCTACCGTCTTGCACTGGATCGGCGGGCGTCGCTTTTTCCGAAGCGCCCCCAGCAGGTATAACAAGGCACCGCCCAATATCAGGTCGACGCGTTTCAGCAGGTTCTGTCCACGTTCATTTTTCATTTCAGATCCAACCACGTTTCAACCCAGGAATCGACCGATTCCAACCGTCGTGACGACCCTGTGCTCGAGCAGAAAGCCGTCGCTTGCCGCCGCACGTTTTTCGCCAGGTGTCTTCACGTTCGCGTACAGTTCCAGCAACGTCGGCAATAGTGACCCCATTGTTCGCTGGATAATCTGACGGGCACCGCGCGGGATCAGTCACCCGGCCTGCCTGCGTTGCCGCTATACCGTTGTTCGCTTCCTCCGTCGACTTATGCAGCGGGGGTGGGTTCAGTCAGCTGGTCGTTACTTTCGACGAGTGGCATTCCCGGCTGTTTTCGTCAATGAATTCTGAGCGCCCTCAAGAAGACGATCCATACGCCACAACGACAGCCTCGAGGCCACAATGGTGCCAACGGTCTGCGATAGATGTGTTGCATGTTCCCTGCAGTAAATTCCGGCGTCTGTGCGGAGCCGAACGTTGGAAAGTTCGTGTGAAAAATCGGGCGAATTGTTGTAAATGAGGGAGAATTTGGAAAAATAAATTCGCCAGCTTTCTTCTAGAACACACACTAGATCGAAGCTGCAGCAAGTTTTCCAGGTTTTGCGCGGTGCGCATGCTCCTAAAATCAAAGTCTGTGGGCGGTATCGCACAGAGGGCCGCCTCTTTGAAACTTAAGCTTCCTGAAAATCCGGTGTTGCCGGGTGTCGCGCGAACATCATTCGCCCATCATTTTGTCTGTTTAACAATCCTCTGGAAGCCAAGGGCAACGCAGCGACGAGTCCAATGCGAGAAGTGCAACGTAGTGGAATCATGTTACGTAAACGCGTTAATCGTCTGCACATAGCGTCCGAAAGTAACGAAATGCTAGGGCTGACTCCCGTTTCAATGCTGCCAGATACCGTCATGGTTCGGAAGCCGCAGAGTCGGAAGGTTAGCCAACGTAACTTTTGATAGATCGAGGCATTCAAATGTTGCATAGCTTCTTCATTGATACCGCAGTCAGGCAGCCCGATAAACCGGCGCTATGGGTCGACGAGCGCCTCTACGACTATGGCGAAATTGCATCGCGCGCGCGTCGCGTATCGGCAGGACTCAACGCGGCGGCACCGGCCGGAGGCACCAGTCGCTGCTTGCTATTCGCTTCGCGCAGTCTCGACGGCTACGTCGGCTTGTTGGGTATCCTGGACGCCGGTATGGCCTATATTCCGCTTATACCGAAGTGGCCGGCGGCGCGGGTCGCGGCAATCATCGAGCAATCCGGTGCAACTCTGATGCTGGTCGATCGCCGCTGCGCACCCTTGCTCGATGAATTGCGGTCTTTGCTCGACGAGTTCCCGCAGATTTTCCTGATCGACGGGAACGCCGAAGATTCGCTCCTGCCGGGCGTTCCCGATGGGCTGCCACGGCTGAAGGACGCGCCATATGTGCAACCGGCCGCCACACCGGACAGCCTGACCTGCATACTCTTTACTTCCGGATCCACCGGTATTCCCAAAGGCGTGCCAATCTCACACGCGAACACCGTGGCGTATGTGCGAAGCCAATTGCAGCTAGAAGAAAAATGCGAGAAATTGTCCGATGCACGCTACGTTCAATTCTGCGAGCTAAGCTTCGATCCGTCGATACACGACATGTTCGTGTGCTGGGCCAACGGCGGCTGCCTGTATGTGCCCAAAACGGCGGATCCTGTTTACAACGCAGGGTTCATCAAGACTCACGAGATCACTCACTGGAATAGCGTGCCGTCCGTCGCAGGCTTCATGCGTCAGCTGCGCAAATTGAGGCCCGATGAGTTCCCAAGTCTACGCCTCACCCTGTTCGGAGGCGAGCCTCTATCCTGTTCGCTGGCACAGGCATGGATGCGGGCCGCACCAAACAGCCGCCTGAGGAACATCTACGGGCCGACTGAAGCCACCGTATCATGCACTTCCTTCGAGGTAACCGCCGAGTTTCTCGACGATCCGCAACAAGTTTCCGTGCCGCTCGGTTGGGCGACACCGGGTATGGAGCTGTTGATCGTGGATCCCGACCTCGAACCCGTTGCCCCTGGACAAACGGGCGAATTACTGATCGGCGGCCCGCAACTTGCAGGCGGCTATCTGCTATCCAGCGAGGCCGGCAACAGTCGATTTGTCGTGAAGACGTTTCCGGGCCAGCGCGCACAACGCTGGTATCGGAGCTCGGACGCCGCGCGCGAGTCAGCGCGGCACGGAATCGTGTTTCAGGGACGGCTCGACACACAGGTCAAGATTTGCGGTAACCGTGTCGAACTGGAAGAAGTCGAACATGTCGTCCAGGGCTGCAGCCACGGTGCGCTGTGCGCCGTTGTTCCATGGCCGCTGGACGAGGTCGGCCGCGCCATCGGTCTCACTGCGTTTGTCACGAATACTTCTATCGATGCTGCGCAGATTCTGCAGTCGTGCAGGCAGCAGTTGCCCGTTTATGCCGTGCCTGAAAAGATCGTTATCGTGGACACGCTGCCGCTCAACGTGAATGGCAAAATCGACAGGAAGGCGCTCGCGGCAGAGTACATGCGCGGCCAGACCGTCGGTTAGGGTCGAAAAATCTCCAGAATCCACGCGAACCGCAGCAAAGAGCATTAGCACATCGAATAGTCTACGAACAGTGTTTCGATCTTTGGAAATAAAGATGAAAGCCGACTTGCGCCGCATTCTCTCAGAAACGGGCTGCCTGAACGTCCCAGTCGAAACCCTCGGCGATAACGACGATCTCTATGCTGCCGGCTTGTCATCGCTTGGCTCGGTCCGCGTCATGATGGCAATTGAAGATGCATTCGACATCGATACGCCGGGTGATTTGATTACCTACGACCTGTTTCGGAGTATCAATTCCCTCGTCAATACGATTGGCTTGGTGCGCGCCCGAGAAGAGTGCAGCGCACAGTCAGTCACGCCCGCGTGCGCCCACAAACTACCATGACAAGTAATCCAACTACGACGCCGGTTACTTTCGACGGTTGCTTGGGCTGGCTTCATCGGCCGGCCAGCTCTCAGGCAAATATAGGCGCGGTGTTGTGCAATCCTTTCGGCTACGAGGCGTTGTGCGTCTTTCGAGGCTGGCGCGAACTGGCTGACTCGCTGTCAGCCGGAGCGGGCATTCCCACGCTACGCTTCGACTATCCCGGCACGGGCGATTCAAGCGGCAATGAAGAAGATCCGGACATATTTCGGGCATGGATCGACAGCATCAAGGCGGCGGCTGCGTATCTGCGCGCTACTACCGGTGTCGAACGCCTGATCTTTTGCGGCATGCGCTTGGGTGCGACGCTAGCAGCCATTGCAGCGGAAGAAATGGGCGGCGTCGATATCCTGGTCATGATTGCACCCGTCATAAGTGGCAGGCGCTACGTGCGGGAACTGGCCATGCAGCACAACAGCTGGCTTAGCACGGCTGATGGCTTGCGGGTTGCTCCATCCGATGACGACGGACGCACCACGGGCGCTTATGGCTTTACGCTCTATCCCGACACACTCGAACAACTGACCGCGGTAAACCTCGAAAAACGGTCCGGTCCCGTCGCGCGGCGCGTGCTGATCCACGATTCCTTCGACAACGCTTATACAAGCCGATTGCTCGAAAGGTTTCGCCGTGATGGCATCGACGCGGACTTGCAGATCTTTCCCCAGTACGACAAGTTCCTGGTCGATGCCTGGTACAGCCAGCCTCCCAGGGAAGCTTTTGACAGGTTACTCACATGGCTTGGCTTGCCGCATGGGATGCAAAAACATGCTGCGCCCGACACGCTTGCACCGGCGTCCGGCGCGCGTATCGATTTCGCGGCGGGCTATGAGACACCCGTGGTATTCGGCAGCGCGCGCTACGTCGGTATGTACTGCCGGCCGCGCAGCCCAATCCGAGGTGCTCCGGCCGTGTTGTTCGTCAACACGGGCGGGGCTCATCGGGTGGGCGAAGCTCGTGTGGCTGTGCTGATGGCGCGTCGATTGGCTGCGCAAGGCATCGCCTCGTTGCGCATGGACCTCGGTGGGCTGGGCGATAGTCAGCGCCGCGACGATTCGTTGACGCTCGGCGCTGTGTACGCCCGTCACGGCGTGAACGATGCAAAGGCCGGTGTCGATTGGTTGCTGAAGGCCGGGCATCCGAAAGTCGTCATGTTCGGCGTTTGCTCGGGTGCATACGTCAGCATTCATACGGCCTTGGCGCATCCCGGCGTAGTGGGCTGCATGTCGGTCAATTTGCCGTTCTTTATGTGGCGCCGCTCGCTTATGCGGCCAGGAGCCCAGTCTGTCGAATCGACCCTCGTCTACTGGCGCGCGATCCGTGACCTGCGCAAGTGGATACGGCTGCTCACGGGCCGGGCCAATGGGATGACGATCTTCGCCGAACTCGTCCGCCGCCGGTGTGCGCGCGTACTTGCACGCCTTAGCGGGCCATTTGAGCGCCGTATCGGCTTTGCCACTTCGACGGGTTCCATCCGTCGGCTCATGGCGGGCCTCGAGCACAAGGGCGTTCAGACGTCACTGATCTATGGCTCGCTCGACACCGGACTCGAAGAGTTAACGATTCATTTCGGGGCCACCGGCAGCGAACTTGGCGCGCTGACCAACGTCACGACAAAAGTGCTAGACAGGGTCGATCACGCACTCTTTTCGCGCACGGCGCGTGAGACCGTCATCAACCAGTTCGAGCAATTCCTCCACGATAGAATTCTCGATGCTGAGGACGTTACCGAGGTATGTCCTGCCGGTTTGCGTACAAGTTCACCCTGAATCTCTCGAAGCGTGCCGCCCCGCAGCCGGGGCCCTAGTCAGGTTGCTGCTGCTCCTGGCTTGCCTTTGCTCTGATGAGGCTTATACATGTACAACGCCACACCCACGAGTGTGGCGTCATTTTTTATGGGCTCCGCGCGGTATCAAGCCGCACGTCGTATGTCTTCCTCAGCTTTCCTCATCGGTTTTTCTGGCCCCCACGCCGACCCCAGATGCGAAACGCAGCTTGCCAAATGCGCGGGCAAAGTCTCGACTCAGGTCGAGCAGCAGGCCATATCGGGCGGCAAGAAAGAGCAGCGTCAAAGATAAAGTCCCCTCACTGATCACTCGCGCCACCGCCATACCCATCGCGCCATACCGAGGCCCGAGATAGAGCGCTGCGGCGAGATTGGCGAGCCCGGAGGCCACCCCTGCAAACGCAAGCGAGCGATCCTTCTCTAACGGAACGAATACATAAAAGCTAATGAATTGATTGAATGCGGCAAAGGGAAACATCCATGCAAAGCACTGTAGGACATGAGCACTGGGCACGAACGCCTCGCCGAGAATCAGTGGCAGCAGCAATGGAGATAGCACCAGCGCGCCACACAAGGCGAGGAGTCCGTAGCCGATCAGTAATGCCCCCCCACGACGAGTTGTCGCCGACGCGCCATCATGGTCGCCTTGCGCAAGCTGTCGTGAAATGGTCGGGATGAAAACCTGCGCGGCCGGCCCCATGAGACTCAGTCCGATCGCGGCAAACCGCTCTGCCGCGCCGAAATAGCCGACTTCTGCCGGCGTGGAAAGCAGCGTTAGAAGATAGGTGGAAAGAGAGACCAGGATGACCGATCCTGTGGAGTAACAGAACAGCATGGTCGACCCGCGGATCAACTGATTCACGCCGCTCAGACTGAGTCGCGGTCGTCCAATGTCGACAATCGTCAGTCCATAGGCAATTGCCGAGCATGTAACGCCTGAGATCAGCAAACTTCCCAACACCCAAGACGAATCCGCAGGGGCGTGGACGAGCGAAAGCACCAGTACCAGACTCATCGCGAATCCAATGACCTCTAGCATGATGGGCGTGCGGAACCGGTGGCGCCCCTGAAATAGCCAAGCGGGATTCGACCCGTTCACGATGCCCAATAAGGTCGCGAGAATACCGATGATCGGGCGTTCTGAAAGGACTGGCGAACAGAACGTTGCGACCACGCCAACTACCCCGCCGAGCACCCCCAGAAGCGCACGGGCACTCACATGCAACGAAAATATTGCATTGTGTTCGGAGCGTTCCTGGGCTCTCGATACATCCCGCATACCGACCACGGCAAAACCGTAGGCGACGAGCATCCAGATGACGTTCATCAACGACATTGCCGCCAGCACGCGACCGTACTCCGTCAAACCGAGTACGCGCCCGTAGAAGGGAATCACCACGATGAGGTATAGATACCTCATGATGTATCCGGCGTATACGAACACCAGCACGCGAGTATTATCCGTCCTTTCCATAGCGGTTTTTCTCAAGCCCCTGTGAGTCTCCAGGCATGCATTAGCGAGCACTGCTGCGACTGCGAGTAAACGGGTTCGAACCGAGGCGAACCACTTAGCTCAACTGGGGCAAGCAGGGGACGAGGCACTGATTGTACGAAGCCAATATGAAGGGTAAGCGTTCTACATGCGCCTTGCGGATATTGCCCTGATCGATGTATTTCACCTTTGCGTCCCTCGACAGCCGGGCGATTTTCCATTGGGCTGAAGAAGCCGCTGCTTGCATGCGGCCGGTGCCGGCATCGGTCATAAATATGCGCAATTGCACGCAGAGCCGGCAGCGACCGGGATGTAGGCGGTATGTGGTGATCTGAGCGCTGACTGACTGGCTCCGCAACCGAACGGGTTTGCATTGCTGCTATCTCATGGACAAGATGGAGTCGGCGCAGGCCTTGCCTATCCAGCGGTGATAGTTCCCAAGTGGCTGAGGTTGGGCGTATCCCCGCGGATGAGCGCGTCAGACCTACACATTGCGTTGATAAAGACGTAGATGCTTGCGCGCACAACCATCAACACAGTACGACCGCAAACCCCTGGTGACCGCACATCACTTACGAAATCTCGCAAACAAACAGAACCTGAGGTCGGCACCGATTAAACTGCAATGAAACTGAAAGAAAACAGTCTTTGCTATATCCCTGAACTTGACGGTGGTTTGCCGGCCAATGACACAAGCCCCACCACCAAACGCATTCGACCGACTGTTTCTCGACAACAAGCAGTCGCGGCGCGTCGTACCAAGCTCTAACGCTTGGCGGAGAGCGGCTCAATCTGCCTGCTGAAAATAAATTGAAGGGTGTTGCAATACGAGTCGCGCGCTCGCCTTCTTCACGCATCTCCACGACGATACCCACCCGCGCCCAGCGATACTGTGCGCGAACGCACGGTATGCCAAGCATGGCCGGGCCAGCAGAGAATCAGATTGTCGACGCTGGACTGACAGTCAGTGATAGAGGCACTGGACTGACAAAAGCGCAACGTGGTTGGAACAGTTCACAAACGCAAACCCAGTGCGAATTCGGTTTCTCTGTCGTACTGCGATGTTCGAGTCAGATACTGTGTGCGACGGAGAATCCCTTGAAGCGGCATGGTAGAGCCGCCATTTCCTGGATAGACAACAGACCTCGAATGCTGGCTCCGCGCCAGAGCGGCGAGACGATACGGTGTTCGGTGTTCAGCACGATCCCGGATCAGCCTCGGTGCGCGACCAAAGGAAGGAATTATTGATGGTCTCGCGGCGTCCTGGAACGTGCGACACATAGTGCGCATACAAAAACGCCGACGAATAAACCCAATATAAAGCATAAGAAATGTGTCAGCACGCTTAGCATTTAACTGGCCCTTGCAATTGAGGCGAGATTGAATGAATAACGATTCACCTCGTTCGCGATTTACGAAAAGACCGCCGCACGCAGTCGGGCGCGAGATTCAACATGTGAACACACACGCAGGCGCGAAGATGTGACGCGCATTGTCGCCAAACATCATACTTTACTGGATTCGCGACCAACACGAAAATTTGGGGACGGATGAATCGCTGGCTTAGGGGTTAGGCATCGGACGCTATGAACCGCCCCGGGAATTGAACTGACCCCCGAGAGTTGGACGTTGAAACGTTAATTTTTTCCCCCTCGCATTCGATATTCCACGGGACTCAGTCCACCAAGTTTCGATTTGATGCGGTGCCGGTTGTAGTAGTTGATGTAGCCCTTCAGGCCTGCCCTTAATGCGTCGACGTCTTCGAAGTCCGTGAGATGGAAGTACTCGGCCTTCAGAGTGCCAAAGAAGCTCTCCATGGCCGCGTATCGAAGCAATTTCCTTTTCTCGACATACTTTGCTTCATTCCGTAGCGCGCCAGTGCCGTTCGGTACGGTTGCATGCGATAGTGCCAACCCTGGTCTGAATGAAGCATCGGTGTAGCCGCATTCCTGCATTTCTTGACAGCTTTCCTGAGCATGCCCATGACCATCGGGAAGTCGGGGCGATGGCTCGACTCGTAGGCAACAATTTCCCCATTGTAGAGGTCCATGACCGGAGAAAGGTACAGCTTTTTCCCCGCGACCCGGAACTCGGTCACATCGGTAACCCACTTCTCGTTTGGGCTCGATGCGGTGAATTCACGATTGAGCAGGTTCGGAGCGGCCTCGCCGACCTCGCCTTGGTATGACCGGAACTTCTTCCGGCGCACCCTCGACCTGATTCCCAATTCGTTCATGAGGCGCTGCACCTTCTTGTGATTGACTAGCTCGCCATCACTGCGGATAGTTAAGGTGATGCGACGATAGCCATACAAGCCGCGATGTGCAGCATAGACAGCCTGAATCTTCGCCTTGAGCCCACCATGCCGGTCTGGGGCGGCCAACGTCTTGGCCCGATAGTAGTACGTACTGCGTGGCAACCCCGCAGCCTGGAGAAGATCGGTCAAGGGAAATTCCTGCCTCAGTTCAAGCACTATTTTGGCTCTTTCTGCCGCGCCAACTTCTTTGCTAGAACCAAGGCATTGAATTTTTTTAGGTACGCGACCTCCGCGCGTAACTGCTGATTCTCACGAAGCAGTTGGTCTGACTCCTCAGATCGCGGAGCTTCCAACGACTGGTTCGAGGTCTTTTTCTTTGCTGGCACCGAAACATCCTGTCCCGACGGGCGCATGCCCTTTAGCGAACGGAGCTCTCCCCGTGCTTTCTGTTGTTGCCACATCGTGATGCTGTGCGGATTGCCGATATTGTAAATGGCAGCCAGCTCTCGACAGGAAAGGTTCTCAGCCACGCCCCGGTGCATCACCTCAAGCTTGAACTCAAGGGTGTAAGCACCACGCTGCCGGATGAGCCCAGCGTTACCATGGTGACGATATGCCGCCACCCATCGCCTCACCATGCTTTCAGCAATACCGAATTTCGCTGCAAGGAGCTTATAGCCCCCTTTGCCAGCGAAATACTCGCGAACCACCTTCCCCTTAAACTTTACATCGAATTTCCTCACGGAAACTCCAAGGTTGTGTCCAACTCTCGGGGGTCAGTTCAGAATCCGGGGCGGTTCACTATGGCGACGCCGACCGGAAGACAGAGGGTGCCGAAGATCAACGCAAGAAGCCAGACGGGCATACGAGTATGCGCGCAAGCAGAGCGCGCACAACTAGCCACCCATTGCCCTCTCCGCCTGGTCTAAGGGCCAGTGCCGGAAAGGAAAATCGACGTCGACGGCGCGAACTGACATTTGTCTCGTAACGCATGTTCTCGTTTCGCGCCGAACCCCACGAGAAGGGAAGGCGGCAAGAGGTAAGGACTCGATCCTGCTGCTGCACGCAGACTTACCGGGTGGCCCGTACTTGAATCGTGCCTCCTGGAATAACCGCGACGATGGCGGCGCGCAACACTGATTGACGGGTGAACTTGGCGCAGCACGTTGATATTGCGCCGCTTAACGCTTGGCCTCCATTGCGCTCATACGCGGCAAGAGGCGATCGAATTCACGTTTGACGATCGCGTAGCACTCGCACGCCCGAGCTTCGAGTCCAATCCGATCGAGAATTCTGACCCGGCCACGACTGTGATGGATCAGGTCGGCGTCGCAAAGCTTGCCAGTCGCCTCGGTCACACCTTCACGGCGCACACCAAGCATGTCGGCAATCAGTTGATGCGTGACATGCAAATCGCTTGTGCCCGAGCGGTCGATGTCGACCAACAGCCAGCGGCACAGTTGCTCGTCCAGTCGATGCAGCCTGTTGCACGCCGCGGTTTGCGCGACCTGTGTCAAAAGAGCCTGCATATACAGCAACAACAAAGAGCGCAAAGTCGAAGAATGACGCAATGCTTCACGCAGAGCATTTGCACTTATTCGGTAGGCAAACCCGCCACATTGAGCCTGAACGCTTGCTGCCATGGTGTCTCCCCCCGTCAGGATCGGTACGCCAGTCGTTCCGTCCCTGCCGATCGCGGCGATTTCAACCGAACTGCCGTTTTCCATGGTCTGGAGAAGAGAGACAATCGCAGTGACAGGAAAATAGACAGTTCGAATCAATTCTCCCGATTTCGATAGCAATTGACCCGGACTTAACTCGACGAGTTCAAGCTGAGGAATCAGCGCCTCCAGCTCATCCGTTGGCAGAGCCTCTAACAGACGATTACCACGGCGGTATGGCTGACATGTCGTCATCATTTCAATTACCTCAGTGTCGCTGGCTTGCGTAGGGCAAGCCACCACTCGAATCGAGGAGGAAATGACAGAGTGTTTCCCTCTCGCGCGCGGTCGGCCAAAAGAAGCGTCAATGGACACGCTCGAAGTTTGCACGAATCATCGTGCTGCCTCCGATCTCGCAGTGCAGCATATCCGGCAAAGAATGTTGCCTCGATGACACTGGCGGAATAGCCCGCACGATCGGCGGAATTGAGAGGGCTTATTTGCGGCGGACGTTCGTTGCCGGGCGGAGCATGCGTACTTTTTTGTAGCGGAGAGCGGCAGAATTCGAGGTCAGCCGAGGGATGCCTCGCGTGAGGCTGTCACGAGACTTATCTTCGTTCTCAGGCGCGCCGGTCGCAAAATTGAATACCCGGCAAGCTCGGCCGGGTTTTTTTATCATGACCGCACCCGCTCAGACTTAAGCCACAAGGATATCGGCCCTTCTGCGCGCAGCGGTTTGAGCTTCTCATGCGCGCGAGGGCTGATATCGCCGGCAAGCTAATCGTCCACCTGAAACACAGCGACGGCATCCCGCAACGCAACCGCATGCTCTTCCAGCGATTTGGCCGCCGCAGCGGCCTCCTCAACGAGAACCGCATTGTGTTGCGTGACTTCATCGATCTGCGAGACGGCCTTGTTCACCTGTTCGATCCCGTCGCTCTGTTCGAGCGCTGACGCCTCGATCTCATTCATCACACCCGTGACGCGTTGGACCGCATCCATCGCTTCGTGAATCGTCTTCTGTGCGTCTGAGACGAGCGTCGACCCCTGTTCTACTTTAGCGGCCGAGTCGCCGATCAAATCCTTGATCTCCTTCGCCGCCCAACCGGAGCGTTGCGCCAGGCTTCGCACTTCCGAGGCGACAACGGCAAAGCCTCGTCCCTGCTCCTCGGCGCGAGCTGCTTCGACCGCCGCGTTCAACGCCAGGATGTTGGTCTGAAACGCAATGCCTTCGATCATGCCGATGATTTCCGTTACCTTGCGCGACGACTCGCTGATCCCATCCATCGTTTCGGTAACCCGCGAGACCACCGTGCCGCCGCGCGTAACCGTGTCGAGCGCGCCGTGAGCGAGCCGGTTGGCCTGCTTGGCATTGTCCGCATTCTGCTTCACCGTCGCGGACAATTGCTCCATGCTCGCGGCGGTCTGCTGAAGCGCGGCCGCCTGCTGCTCCGTGCGCGAAGAAAAATCCGCATTGCCGGAGGCGATCTCGTTCGCTCCCTGCGTGATCGCCGTCGTGCTGCCGCGCACTTTAGAGACGGTCTCGACGAGGCCTTCGCGCATCCGGGTCAACGCTGTCAGCAACTGGCCCATCTCGTTCCGCGATCTGATCTTGATGGCACCCGTCAGGTCGCCAGCGGCGATCCGCTCGAAGTGCTTGACTGTCGCGTTGACGGGTTTGATCAGCGCCGCCGACAAACCGATGCGCGCCGCCACGCCGATCACGATCGCAACCGCGCCGATGGCCGCAAACAGCAGTGTCGCGATCTGGAAACGCTGCGCCGCTGTTTCGGCTTGCCGATGCTGGCTGTCCACCTGCGACCGCTGGAGCGCGTCGATCGCTTTCGAATAGACGGCGTAAAAGCCGTTGGCCGTCTCGCCCTGAATGTTGCGGAAGGTATTGAAATCGAAATCGGCGAGCGCCTTGAATTCCGGTTCGATGGCCTTGTCGAGCAGCGCGCTGCGCGCCTGCTCCACGCTCTGCGCGAGTTTCTGCTCGCTCTCGTTGGCAAACGGGCCGGTCATGTAATTGCCGAAGTCCTTGTTCGATTCGACCAGCACCTTGTTCGCGGCCGGCAACAGGTCGTCGGTCTGCGTGCCGACGCTAAAGAGCGTCTGATACGAACCTAGCGCCAGTTGAACCTGCAGCAGCTTCTCCGAGCTCGCCTTCAGATGAGCCAGCGCGGCCGCGCTACGCTGCGTGTCGTCGAGACTGCTGTTGGCGAGCTTGAGCGCGCCATAGCCGACACCGATCACTGTCAGCAGCAAGACGACAAATACGCTGACCACCAGCGTCAGGCCGCCACGAATTGTGATGTTGTTTAGCATTGGGTCTCCGGAACGTCTTGCCGATCGGCGGCGAAAAACGGGTTGGCAGGTGCGCGTGCCGTCTTTCTTGCGCGTGACTTACACTTCGCCGCATCCAGGTTAACGAGGTCGCGCGGCGCCTGCTAAATAGGTGGAATCCATGACTGGCGGGCGTTTGCGGGCATTTTGCGCCTCACTATCTGGGATCTTCGCGCAGTCGCGCTGGGCCGCCGCTTTTCCGGACCCCGGGCGTTTCGTTTGTATAATTCGGCGTCTTCGCTCAGGCCCACTTTCATGCTCAGTTTTGCGCTCGGCTTCCTCGTTTCACTGCTGATCACATTGTTGATCGTGCGCTATGCGCATCTGCATGAAAAATTCTCCACCGACACCGATCTGTCCGGCGTGCAGAAATTCCATGCGCATCCGGTTCCGCGCATCGGCGGGGCCGGGATTCTGCTCGGACTGATCGTCTCCGCCGTGCAGTTGCATCACGCCTACCCGGCCGTGTCAGGCGGCATTCTCGGGCTGATTGCGTGCGGCATGCCGGCCTTCGGCTCGGGGCTGGTCGAAGATCTGACCAAGCGCGTGTCGCCGCTCGCGAGGCTCGTCTGCACGATGGCGGCCGCCGCGCTCGCCTATTTCCTCCTGAATATCGCCGTGACGCGCATCAGCGTGCCGCCGCTCGACTTCCTGCTCTCGTATGCAGTGATCTCCTGCGCGGTGACGGTGCTGGCGGTTGCCGCGCTCGCCAACGCGATCAATATCATCGACGGCTTCAATGGCCTCGCCTCGATGGTCGCGTTCATGATGTTCGCCTCGCTCGCCTACGTGGCGTTCCAGGTGTCCGATCCGATCGTGCTGTCCGCTTCGTTCATGATGATGGGTGCGGTGCTCGGCTTCTTCATCTGGAATTTCCCGGCGGGGCTGATCTTTCTCGGCGACGGCGGCGCTTATTTCATCGGCTTCATGCTGGCCGAACTGTCGATCATGCTGGTGATGCGCAATCGCGATGTGTCGGCATGGTATCCGGTGCTGCTTTTCATGTACCCGATCTTCGAGACCTGCTTCTCGATCTACCGGAAGAAGTTTATTCGCGGGATGTCGCCAGGGATTCCCGACGGCGTGCATCTGCATATGCTGGTTTATAAGCGGCTGATGCGCTGGGCGGTGGGTGCGCGGACTGCGCGGGAGTTGACCCGGCGGAACTCGCTGACATCGCCTTATCTCTGGTTACTGTGTCTGATTGCGGTTGTGCCGGCGACTTTGTTCTGGCGGCATACGCTGCATTTGTTTTGTTTTGTGGTGGTGTTTGCGGTGGCGTATGTCTGGCTGTATGTGAGCATTGTGCGGTTCAAGTCGCCTAAGTGGATGGTGGTGAGGAAGGGGCGGCGGTGAGCGCCGCCCACTCCTCCCCATATCGGCAGCATTAGGTCGGCTCAGCCTTGTCTGCGCGCGCGAGCTTCCTGTATGAGTCGCCGGTAATCAACGAGGGCTTCGGGGCGCGTGCCTGCGTGTTGCAGGACCACGTCGGCGATCGTGCGAATAAGCGGGCGCCCCATCCCGATGCGCATAAACTATTGCTGGCGCACCCGCAGGTGTCGATACAGTTCGCTACGCTCAGGTAATGCCGCTGCAAGCATGGTAGCCAACGCTACCGCTTCATGGAAAAGGGACCAAGCCCTTCGACGGCCCACAGCCCCGGCGAAAGGAGATTGCGCAGAAACCGAAGCTTCGCCGCGCTCCGCTTTATTGGCGAGGCGTGTATGAACCGCTGCCCGAAAACCGGCGTAAGCGTGACCGCATCGCCGGACTCACCGTGTGGGACCACACCAGTCCAATGCTTCGTTTCAACCACCAAGAACAATGCTCGATTCTGTCGGCCACATCTTCACATGTCCGCTGCTGCGTGGACCAGCGATTGATGACCACCGGCAAATGCTTGCTGTCTAAGTTCCACGTGTTTGCGGAGCGTATCCACCTCTCAAACCCACCGATATGTCCGCCACACGGAGACATTGAGTTTAGGGCGGCACGGGATCCTTCCAGAGTAAGCCAATCATAAGTCCTGGTAACCGCAGCCTGGACAAGCCGGCAGAATTCCCTCCGGAATTCATGTTGCAGCCGGTCGCAGGCAATCATGTACCGGTAGCCGTGGAGAGCGGGTGCGGTTGGGGACCGCGTCGATCACCTCCGACAGATTCAAGGCTGATATCTGCAAGATCTGCGATGATCTTGCCCCGCGTGATTGCCGAAGTTGCGAATCGGACACCTGAGGGGGCTATCGGATGTCAATGGCTGCATACGCGGCACTTATGCGGACACGCGGCCGGTTTTGACGGTGCTGCACCCACAAGCATTGTCCGCAACGCGGTGAGACGTCGCTGCTGAGCAGGAACGAGATAAAACTGCTCACCGATGTCTGCGATGCGAGCGAGCCAATATCCTGGGCCGAAGTATTCCGAAGCATCGTCCGCGCGAGTGTTGACGAAGTAACGGACCACCGTTTCGAGATGCGCTATTTCCACGTCAGCGAGCGCCGCGGGCCGCTTCAATCGATGTTGTTCATGCGCAATCGCTGCTTTCGGCTTCATCGGAGGGCGCCCTCCGACTGGCTCGAAGCCGGATAAAGCAACCCACAGCCTGACGCACCACGATCTCGAGTGAAAACCCGGCCAGCCGGTAAAGCTGCGACGCGCCCAGAATTGCGGATGTTGTGGCGAACGCCATCGGGAGGGTTGTTGCGAACGTCCTTATGACCGCCTCTGCGTTCCGCGCAACCCTCGCTCACGCCGGGACCGCGGCAATACAGTGTTTTGGAGTGCATGGATCAATGAAATCGCTTTCGGTGATTTCATCTTGCCGAGATCAATGAGAAATCAAGACAGCTCGGTCGTTAGACCGTCGCACGGAATATGAAGAACTGCAATTTGGCATCGAGCCCGGAAAACCGTAGCCCGGTCGAGCGTGCAGCCACAGTAAGCAACGAATCTCGACGTCGCCACCTACCGGGTGTCCATGGCCGGGCGCCCGTAACACGCGTCCCGACCGTCTGAAAAAATGCCGGCGGCAGTGAGTCTTGTCAAAGCGGTCAGATTGAGGGCGAGGCGCGCCGTATGCCGCAGAAAGTGCGTGAGCGCTGCTGCGGCCATCGTGGAGGGGACTGGACGGACGTTGACCTACGGCGCAAAGGCTTGCGCAAAGATGGCAGCGGAGTCGTCCACGCGAGTTCCTCCAGCAGTCGCGTGAGCGACTGCCCGGTGTGGCGGCATCGCTCAGGAGTACCGAACTGTCGATCATGCCGGTCGCGCGCAATCGCGGCATGTCCGCGTGGCATCCGGTGCTGTTCTTCGTGTGTCCGGTGTCGTCGAGACGTGCTTCTCGATCGACTGGAAGAAGTTTATTTGCCAGATGTCGTCAGGGATTCCTGACAGCGTCATCTGCATATGCTGGTTGTATGCGGCTGATGCGCTAGGCGTGGGCACGCGGACTGCGCGTGAGACCCGGCGGGGCTCGCTGACGTCGGCCAATCTCTGGTTACTGTGTCTGATTGCGATTGTGCCGGCGACGTCGTTCTGGCGAAATACGCTCGCAATTGTTTAATGGGGGTGTTTGCGGTCGCGAATGTCTGGCCGTATGTGAGTATTGTACGGTTCAGGTCGCCTAAATGGATGATGGTGGGGAAGGAGAAGCGGCGAGCGCGGCTTATCCCTCCCCATGTCAGCAGCGTTAGGTCCGGCTCAGCCTTGTCCGCGGGCGCGGGCCTCCTGTATGCGTTCCCGGTGCTCAGCTAGAGCTTCCGGACGCGTGTCTGCATGTTGCAGGATCACGTTGGCGATCGTGCGAATGGGCAGGCGCCCCGTCCCGGTGCGCGCAAACTGCTGTTGACGTACCCTCAGATGCCGGTAAAGTTCGCTACGCTCGAGCAGCGCCGCTGGAAGCGTGGGAGCTACCATTGCCGCTTCATGCGAAAAGACACCTAGTCCTTCAACGATCCACAGGCGAGGTGGGAGCAAGTCGCGCAGAAACCGCACCTTTGCCGCGTTCTGCCGGAGTGGCGACGTGCGCACGAGCCGCTGACCATCAACCGTCGTCAGCGTCAGCGTCTCATCGGTTTCGCCACGTGTCACGACACCGGTCCAATGCTTCGTTTCGATCACGAAAATTCCGAAGGGCGTGATCGCCAGATGATCTATTTCAGCGGTCGGAAACGTGCTTCCCGGCGCGTGAATCAGGATAAGACCGTCCAGTACCAACCAGTCGTCGCCACACAGGCGCGCGAGGTGCCACCGCAACTCGGCCGACACCTGCCTCTCGCCCTCCTCCCCGCGGTCCCGGGAAGAGGGCGTCCGCCCTTTCGAAGGGTCTGCATCGGGCAAAAGCTTATCGTTGAAGCTTACATACGCGTAGAACAACGCGACCATCAGCCCGAAGACTGTTTGAATCAGCATGCTGGTTTCTCCTTTATTGACGTAGGTGAAACCAGCGTATCGAGTGCCAGAAGAAGTCAAGCGTCAGGTCAGAATCGTGAGCCCCGGAACAAGCTGCCTGTCTTGTGGACGACCCTCTCTGAGGGCCTCACATACGGAATGTGTCGTGGTCCCCAGCGCGCGAGCCGCCTTGCGCAGGTTGCCTCAGTGCTCCATGATGGCCTCCATGGCCTTATCAGGTGTGAGCACCGGAATGTCTGGTCGCGAATAGGTAGCCGCATGCGAGCATCGGAGATATTCATTATGGACATTCGATGCACCTGAGATAAGAGTCGTATTGAGCAGGACAATGAGCACGCGCTTTCTGATCCACAATAAAAACTCGCGCCAATGCTCGAGTCTCTCGGCCACCTCCTGAAATGTCATCTGCTGCACGGACCAAAGACTGATGAGAAACCGCAAATGCTTGCTGGAGAAGTTTAGCGGCGTTTGTAACGCACATCCGCCGGCGCGCAGCCCCTCGAATCCCGCCAATACCCCTGCCACCCGCCGACATTGTGTTTCCGCCGGCACCGGCTCCTTGGCACCAGTGCGCTGATCATACGTCGAGGTGACTCGACCTCGGGCGAGCTTGCGGAATTCCCGCCTGAATTCAAGTGGCAGACTGCTGCGGGCAATCACGGCGAGATCCATAGCGTGGCTTCGTGCTATGACATGAAGCTCGTGATTCTCGATCATTCATTCAGGCATACTATTCAAAAATCACAAGCCGAATAAGTCACGGAGAACCGCCGACGCCTCGTCTCGAACTACCGCACGTTGGCTACGGATATCGTGTTAGCTCTTGATAGCGCCGGCCCCCCAAAGCATTAATGACATGCCACAGAAGCTGGGTGAAGATCATGAAGCGTCACCAGGTTGCCTAATGACCGAAGCCAGTAAAGCAACATTTCGCCCTATTTATAGCTCTTGCCCCAATCCGCACATCGCAACTGTAAATATTTGCCGATTCTCTCGGAATCAAGGTATCGGCGATGGCTGTCGCGAAAGCGATTCAACCGCGCACGCATAAAATGATGGAACTCAGACGCTTGCAGAATTGTTTCAGGCAACGTGGGATCAAGCACACAGTGCGATGCGGCGAATACTGCAATGCATTCGACCGGGCAGCCGTATTCGGCCAGTAGGCCACGCAAATGCCGGAGAGCGGGCTTCGCCCTGCGTAATGGAGACGTCCGCACCGAAACAACACCAGGCTTTTCATGCACAAGGAGTTCGTCCTCGTTTATCGTACGCCTCACGGTCCCTGTCCAATCGTATCGATCAATGACAAACGCTCCAAACTCAGTCACAGCGAGACAGTCGATCCACGTCATCGGGTTGCGCGTGCCTGGTGCTTGCTCAATTATGACGCCACGGCGTATAACAAACGCACGGTCGGACATTGCCCGCACCACCGCTGCCACGTTTTTTGTTAACGGAAGAGACAAACGGCGTTGACGCTCCACCCAGCCATCGCGGCCGCCGGTCGGCTCAGTGAAATCCCCAGCCGGTTCCTGCGGGCAGGCGATACTACGGGGTGTATCTGTACCCATAAGAGAAAACAGTGCCTCATTCTGTTTCATTTGCATTTCCTTTTGTTGACTGCAGAGGGAACGGACAAGTTCATCTACCATCCGCAAGAATTACCGGAATATTATTTAGGATAACTTACAGTTTCATACGGATCAGTGAGGTGATTTAAGTCGTGATATCTTCAATGGCTGCAATTCGGCGCTCGAGAGAAGCTTCTCTCCTGACAGCCATCATCGCCCCACACGGGCCGACGAAGCGTCTCAACGCCTGCTAGCGCTCCAGTCTCGCGTCCGCCCGTCGGGTTGCGAAGTTCGACGGTGCCCGGCCAAGACTGTCGGTTGACTGACGCAGGCAGGCATATGGCCATATCGCAGGGCAGTATCTCGATGAGTTGAGCATGCCACGTTCAACAAGAAGTCAAGGGAACGCCTCTGTGTTGACTCCCCTTGGCGACGGCCGGGCGCATTCCATCGGCATCATGCTTGCCGAGCTGTCGGAAATGCTGGTGATCCGTAATCGCGATGCGTCGAAGTGATATCCGGTGCTGCTTTTCATGTACCCGATCTTCGAGACCTGCTTCTCGATCTACCGGAAGAAGTTCATTCGCGGGATGTCGCCTGGGATTCCCGACGGCGTGCATCTGCATATGCTGGTTTATAAGCGCTTGATGCGCTGGGCGGTGGGTGCGCGTACCGCTCGCGAGCTGACGCGGCGGAACTCGCTGACGTCGCCGTATCTCTGGCTGCTATGCCTGATCGCAGTCGTGCCGGCGACGTTGCTCTGGCGGCATACGCTGCATCTGTTTGCTTTGTGGTGGTGTTTGCGGCGACTTATGTGTGGCACTATATGAGCATCGTGCGGTTTAATTCGCCGAGATGGATGGTGGTAAGGAAGGGGAAGCGATAGTCAAAGCACATATTCGCCTGAACGCAGCCGGCGCGAATATCATCAGTTGCATCCATGAATCGCCAAGGGTCCGCAATGAACTGGACTTTGGTGTTATACCTATCGACATGATATCTATTTCGTCGGTCAAGCGAACCGCCTTGATGCTTCTCTCCGGTCAGCAGCTTTTGATAGCCAATGCCGCGCCCCAAAAAGTCAAAAAATTGCTGTGGTATTACGACTGGGCCACTATCGGTGACTCCATTATGGATCTGTCACAAAGGTTTCTGATCGACCCGCGCATATCCATCGACCTCTGCATGCCACACGGTCCGGCGGAGCTTTTTGTCAGCGATGCCCGGTTCCGGCGTGTGTCCCGTTCGCTGGACGACTGCGATAAGCGGTATGACATGGTGATAGTCCAAAGCCTTACTACGAAAACCATCTTAAAGAAGATTCAATACCATCCGTTCACTCCGTGGTTTTCGATTATGGGGCACCGAAGGGACGAGAATTTTTCGAGGATTCAGCTTTCGTACGAACAGATTGCGCGCGTGTTCAAATCGACGCTCGAATCTGGCCCGATCGCACCCGCGTTGACGATCTCAGACCGGGGTGCCGCAAGCGCAGAGATATTTACGATTGCGGTCGCGGTGGGGGGCGGCGACAAGCGACGCAGGTACGAAAACTTGGCAGTACTTATCAAGCAGATTTCTTCGAGCTGGCCTAAGCAGGTCCCGAGCCCGCGGTTCATTCTGCTCGGCACGGGCGACATTGCGCTCGATACAGTGGGAGCGGTCCGTCAAGACGTAGCTTGCGGCCATGTCGAGTCGCACGTAGACCTGCCGAATATCACCGTAAGCGCCCGGTCATCTCATCTTGAGTTGCGTTAAAAGTCTTGGGAGCATCGTGTTCACTTAAATAGGTGGACACGTGAACACTATTGAAGAAGCAGTGGCACCTGGTCGTCGGCGCCGCCGGCGC
>NZ_JAMWXW010000045.1:0-59286 GCF_031570135.1 Paraburkholderia sp. USG1
CTGTTAATTTTTAAAGATCGGTACGCATTCACTACCGAACCGCCACCACCGCAATTGCCAACCTCACAACCACCCGGCACCGCTTCGTTCTGCGTCGCTGCATCAGCAGCAGAGAAACGAGATTATGGAGAGCGAGCGACACGTCGTCAACCCCCTTTTGTGAATTTTCTTTTAACCCGACGCCGATCGACGCCAGAATCACTCGCCCCCTACATATAGCGAGAGCGACGCAGAAATGATCCGTCGTGTGAGGACGACTGAGTTCCTCTATAGTGAGAAGCTTGAAATCAGCCGATATGCACGCACCTTGATGCATGGATCCGGCAACCGCTCTACAGCCGGCCGGCGGCTTGGGGATGCACCTGCAACAAACGCGCATGATGAAATGATGTGCACACAATGAGCGCGAAAGCTCAAGCTCGTATATAATGCGAGCCGCGCGAATTTCGCACATTTCTATCGGCCCGCTTCGAGCGGGCTCATCTTTTTTGCTCCCCAGAGCACAGCCAAACAACCGCGTTGAGTCACTCAGGTGATGTTGAGCCATGCTAGAAACGCCTGACGGTCGCGTCTTGCGTCTCATAGCGAAGCCTCTAGAGGAGAATACGTGAACCCTTTTGATCGCGAAGATTCGCAACACGAAACCGCCGGCTACGCCGCCAAAGCTCCCTCGGGCCGTACGGCCAAGGGCAAGGGCGCCGGCAAAGCGATCCCCGTGGCGGCAGAGCTGCCGCCGCAGCAAGCTGAAGAACGTCAGCGCCAGATGCGCGCGCTGATCCAGTTGGGCAAGGAACAGGGCTATCTCACCCACGCGCAGATCAACGACCATCTGCCCGACAACTTCGCGCAAACGGCCGCGATCGACAGTATTGTCAGCGCGTTCAACGACATGGGCGTGCAGGTCTACGAGCAGGCGCCAGATGCGGAAACGCTGCTGCTCAACTCGAACGCCCCCGCCGTGGTGTCGGACGATCAGGCAGACGAGGAAACCGAAGTCGCCCTGTCGACCGTCGATTCCGAATTCGGCCGCACGACCGACCCGGTGCGCATGTACATGCGCGAAATGGGCGCGACCGAACTGCTGACGCGCGCCGGTGAAATCGCGATTGCCAAGCGCATCGAAGACGGCCTGCACGAAATGGTGCAGGCGATCGCCGCTTGCCCGCTCGCGATCTCGGCGATTCTGGCGAGCGCTCAGCAGGTTGCCGACGGCGAGCTGCGCATCGACGAACTGGTCGACGGCCTCAATGAAGACACGATCGCCGCCGAAGAAGACAGCGCAAGCGCGGACGCATCGGCCGACGTCGACGCGGATACGGACAGCGATGACGACGAAGACAGCGACGACGACGACGGCCCGGCCGACTCGTCGGCAGCAGACGAAGCACGCCTGAAGCAGCTCACCAGCGACTGCCTCGAAATCTTCGCGCAAGTCGGCATGTTGTCCGACCAGATGAACGCCTCGCACACGCGCGGCGACGTCACCTCGAAGGCATATCAGCGCGCGCGCGAAGAGATCCAGCAGCACCTCGCGAAGATCCGCTTCACGGCACGCACCATCGACCGCCTGTGCGGCGACGTGCAGCAACAGGTCGCGCAAGTTCGCGCGATCGAGCGCAACATTCTGCAAATCGTCGTTTCGAAGAGCGGCATGCCGCGCGAGAAGTTCATCGAGTCGTTCGCCGGTCATGAAGTCGACCTCGGCTGGACGGAACGTGCGGCGCGCGGTGCGTCCGCCTACGGCGCGGCGCTGGAGCGCCATCTGCCGGCCATTCAGTCCGAACAGCAAAAGCTGATCGAAATCGAAGCCACGGTTTCGCTGCCGCTGAAGCATCTGAAAGAGATCAACCGCCAGATGGTCGCGGCCGAATCGAAGATGCGCAAGGCGAAGAGCGAGATGATCGAGGCGAATCTGCGTCTCGTGATCTCGATCGCGAAGAAGTACGTGAACCGCGGCATGCTGTTCCTCGACCTGATCCAGGAAGGCAACATCGGCTTGATGAAGGCCGTGGACAAGTTCGAATACCGTCGCGGCTGGAAGTTTTCCACGTATGCCACGTGGTGGGTCCGCCAGGCCGTGACGCGTTCGCTCGCGGATCAGGCTCGCACGATCCGCGTGCCGGTGCACATGATCGAAACGATCAACAAGCTGAACCGCATTTCGCGCGAAATCCTGCAGCAGACCGGTCAGGAAGCGCATCCGTCCGTGCTCGCGGAACGCATGGAACTCTCGGAAGAGAAGGTGCGCGGCATTCTGAAGATTGCCAAGCAACCGGTGTCGATGGAAACGCCGGTCGGCGACGACGGCGATGCCACGCTCGGCGACATGATCGAAGACTCGGCAGCTTCCTCGCCGGCCGACGCGGCCATGCAGGCCGACTTGCGCGCCGCCATCGACGACGCACTCGACTCGCTGTCGCCGCGCGAAGCGAAGGTGCTGCGCATGCGCTACGGCATCAACACGAAGTCGGACCATACGCTTGAAGAAGTCGGCAAACAGTTCGACGTCACGCGTGAGCGGATTCGTCAGATCGAGAGCAAGGCCATGCGCAAGCTGATGCATCCGAGCCGCGCAGACCGTCTGAAGTCGTTCCTCGACCGTTAAGTCGGCAAATGCGCTTGTCGTGCTTTACTACACACGGCAAGCGCATTTTTCTCTCTCAAGCCAGCAGCGAAACAACCCTACTGAGGGTGGATCCCGCTGCCAGCCACCCTCCAGCCGCATAGCACGCGCGGCCGGCAGCGGCGGCAACCGGCAAAATGCGCTCCCTCACACCGTCCCGCAAGCAACAGGCATAGTCGTTGCGCGCTCCTTTGTATGCTTTTTCGAGGAGCACATCATGACTACGTTCGATCCCCAAGTCCCGGCATCCGCCGGCGCGCAGGGCGCAAATATTGTTGGAGTCGGCATGGGTGACGGTCCCGGACCAGACGTCATGGCGGCATCCACGCTCGACGGAAACAAGGTGATGTCGTCTGACGGCGAGCACGTCGGCAAAATCTCCGACATCATGCTCGACGTACGCGGCGGCCGGATCGCCTACGCGGTGTTGTCCACCGGCGGTTTTCTCGGCATGGGCAACACGCTGCACGCCATACCGTGGAGCGCGCTCACGCTCGACACGGACGACAGGTGCTTCGTGCTCGATGCAAGCGCCGACCGGATCAAGAATGCGCCAGGCTTCGATAAGGATAACTGGCCTTTCATGGCGGATACGCAATGGGGCACGACCGTGCACGAGTACTACAACCGTCCGCCGTATTGGCTGGTCACGCGTGATGTGGTGGAAGCGCGAGAAGTGGACTCCGATCTTTGAAGTTCACCCAGCGCGCGAGACGCATTTGCGCCCCGCAAGACCAATCTATCCACAGATTCCGTTCATAAGCCTGTGGACAACCTGCGCATGACTCACGCAACTCCTTGAACGCATTGGCTTTCACCTCTGCGCTCTCAAGGAGTCGGGAGCCTCATGGCTCACCGCACATCGACTGCGGGGCTGGAAACGGCCCTGCGCAAACTGCGTCACATCGCGCAGGCATGTGCGGATCGGCTTGCGAGAAAGCGCAGGCCGACGAGCACGATCATTACGCGCTCCCATCCACCGTATTACGGCAGCACAAACGTTTTCACGAGCGTCAATTCACCCGCCTTGCGCATCGGCACTCGAATCGTTTCGCTCTTTTCGTTCGGGGTATTCTCGTTCGTGATGATGGTCACCTGGGCGACGGTCATATCGGCACCGCTATTGCCGCTGCCGTAGTAGTTCACATAGACCAGATAGGTGCCCTTCAACGGCGCCGCGGACGAATAAATCTCCGGTCCGTAGCCGGTCGTCACGTCGACGTCGAGCGCGCCGCCGTTCGGCGCAACGCGCTCGCCGTACCATGTATGCGCGCCGTCAGGCGACACGACGTGCAAATCCAGATCGGTGCCGTCGGTATCCCACGCGAGCAGCACGCGCAACTTCGGCTGGGTCTTGCCGCTGTAGGCGTCGTAGAACTGCACGCGCTTGCGGCTGCCGTCCGGCGCGCGCAGTTCCACGCCGTTACTGCCCGCAGGAAACGCGTAAGGCCGCGAGAACTTGCCGTCCTCTTCCACGCGCTGCGGCAACGGCGTGCCGTCGACCACCAGCGTGCCCACCGCGGTGCCCTTCTTCTTCGGCGCGTTGCGAATCTGCCCTTCGATCAGCGCGAATCTGGAGTGCCCTTCCGGCGTCGATACCGACACCGCCGGGTAGTGCACGTCCTGCGTATAACGCTCGCTGTCGCCGCTCGTGTTGCGCCAGCCGTTCAACGGCGCGGCGAAGTCGATGTCGCTCGCGTACGCCGCAGGCGCAGCCTGCAGGCAGGCCAAACAGGCCACTGCGAGGAATCTGTAGCTCGCCTTCATCCAACCCGTGGACTTGACCTTCATCTTCACTGCTCCCATCCCGCTGTCAGAGTCGCTCGCGCTTTACGAGCATCAGGCCGCCGATCCTGCACGAAAAAATCCGCCGCTCCGCACCCGACGCCCACAGCTGCACAAACGCGAACATGGCCCGCGCGAAACGGCCAGCGCCACAGCGACCAAGGCAAGCGCGAAAAGATATTCACTGGATCGGATTGTCGGTGCGAATCAGCGTGCGCGCGGTCCGCTCGACGAACGTCTCGTCGAGACCACGCGGATGATGCTGGAACGCGAGGTGGATATATTCATGTGCCAACGCAATACGGTCCTCTTCGGTCTGCAAGCGGTACACGTACACGCGATTGCGCTGCGCATCCGCATACGGACGCCCTTCGCGCACCGCGCACACGGCGGGCAGATCGGGCGTTTCGTAGCCCGCCGCGCCGTCCATGCGCCGCGCCCACAACGGCGCGTTGCGCTCCAGCCATGCCTGCGCTCCGGCCACCGCGATGCAATCGCCCGATAGCGGACTCTGAAACGACGTCAGCGTCGCTTGCGGCCAGGTGCGCGCGAGAATGGCGTCGAATGTCAGGCCGGTTTGAGCGGAAGCCTTCGCGGCCAGCCAGCTCATCTGTCCCGACGCGGCCTCGTCGTGGTGATACTGAACAGGCACGCCGGTCAGCACGAGCGCGTCGGTCAGGTCGGCGGCATGGCGCGCGGCTGCGGTGGGCGCGCGCGGCAGGACGCGCTGCGTGCTGCTGCTGTCGTCGATACGAAAACAGCCGTGATCGTGGTTGCCATGCTGCACGACGTAGGTCCGCGCCGCGACGGCCAACGCCTTGGCCGCTTCCGGCTGGCTCGTGTCGCCTTCGCGCTCGACCACGCGCGCCACGTAGTCGTTCATGCCGAAACGGCCGACCACTTGCGGTGCGCCGGCCGCGTCGCGATCGAGCCGTAATTCGCCGCGGCTCGTCACGCGCGCCCAATTGCCATTCACGAAGCCGACCCGGAAATCACCACGCAACGGCCCTTCTGGCGCGGCGGCCGGTCCTTTGTCGCCGAGCACCTCGCGAATCGGATAGCGACTGAAGAAATCGACCAGTACGCAGGCGGCGTCGTCCGGCACGGAGATTTGCGCGAGCAGCGGCGCGAGGCGCGGCGCGGCGGCCGCCAGCACGCGCGCGCTGCCGCCCGAACCGCCCAGCCACACCGGCGTGCCGTCGACGAGCCAGCCCGCCGCGCCGCCGACCGACGCGCCTGGTCGCGCCGGATCCGGCATCGTCCAGGTTTTGGCGCGCAGCACACTGCCGTAGAGCGACGCCGTGCCTTCGCCGCGTCCGCTGGTCAGCACCGACACGAGCGTGCTGGCAGCCGCTTCACGCGGCCGGGCGGGCATGGCCCGCAGGGCGGCGAGCAGTTCGGTTACCGGCACGCGGTGCGCCGGGGTCATGGCGCGCAGATCACGCAGCCAGACGGGCGCGTGTGCGGCCGTCCAGTACTTGCGCCAGTCGGCGGAATCGAGTTGCAGGCGCGCGGGCTCGAAAAAGAGTCCGCACGACTGCACGAGCGCATGTTCGCGATCGATGTGACCGCCAGTCATGCAGCAATACACTTCGTCCGGGTCGCCGCCGTTGCAGGCGTAATCCGGCGTAGTGATGTTGCGGTCCACCAGATAGCCGTAGACGAACAGTTTCCACACGCTGCCGAGCGGCGTCTGAAGCGTGCGCGGCAAAGCGCCCGCCGCCTGCGGCGAGAAGCCGACCGCGGCGCCGCTGCCGTCGGCTTGCCAAAGCTGACTCTGGCCGTCGCGTAACCAGGCAAAGTGCAGCATCCGCGGCGCGGATGCCGTGGTTAAAGCGGCTGAAGACGAAGTCGCCGCATAAGCGCCCGCCCCGTTAAAACCGCACACCATGCCCACGGCGAGCGCGATCCGCAGCGTAGCTGCCAGACGTACGCGCAAGGGCCGAAGGACGCGGAACATGGCGGTCTCGTCTCGCTTACTGGATGCGCAACGTCGTCACGCGATCGCTCTTGCCGCCTTCGAACGCCTTCGCGTCCGGCTGATACATGCGGAAGTAGCGCGCGGGCGGCAACGCGAACGTGCCCGGCAACGCGAAGCGCACCAGTTGCCGCAGCGCGACCGGCCGGTCGAGCAACGGCACGGGCTGGTGATACGCCAGTTCGCCCATCTCGTACGACGCAACGCGCTGGAACGGCTGCGGACCGCTGGCGCCCTCTTTCGCGCCCGGCAGACCGTCGATCGACACGCCCCAGCTCGTCGCCTCGACGTCGCCGCCCGGCGGCAGCGGCACGTCGAGCAAGCCATAGTGGTAAGCGTTGCCCGAGCGCGGCGTGAGTTTGACTTCGTCGACGTAGAGCGCGTTGCTGTCGATCGCATCGCCCTGCTTCACCAGACGCGCGGTGAACGCGGCGCGCCCCAACCGGCTCTCGGCCGAGGCATCCTTTTTCTTCGGATCGACCGCGAGCTCGACCGGTTCGAGCTTGTAGAGACGGCGCTCGACGCTGATGTTCAGGCGGCTGTCCTCGCTCGTATGACTGCGGAACGAGACCAGCGCGTTGACGTCGGTGCGGGCGGCGCCGGCGTCGAGCGTGACCGGCAGCGTGGCGCCGGTCCACCTGTAGAGCGGCGTGCCGGTCGGCGTCGCTGCGCGTGTCCAGTTCGCGCCTTGCAGCGACGGCAACGACGTGGCCGCTACATCGCCGCCCAGCGCCTTGCGTAACCACAGGAGCGTGAGCGCGCGATCGAGCGTCGGGTAATCGGCGCTGCTCTTCGCGAGCAAGGCCGATGGATCGACTGCCGCGCCGCCGTCGCCGCCCGACATGACCAGCAGGCTTTGCACGAGCGGCGCCGGATCGTTGCTCAATGCCGCGCGCGCGGCGCTCGCCGCTGCATCGAACCCATCGGGTAATTGAGCACTCGTGCTGCGCGCCATGCTGGCGATCAGCAGCGTCGCCATCTGCTTGCCGCGCGGCGAATCGGCTTGTGCGAACACGATACTGTCCGATGCGCTAGACGCGCCGTTGCGTGCGGGCACGTTGGCCGTGGCCGCCGCGTCGCTCATCAGGTCCGCGGCAACGCCCGACACCGGCGTCGCAACCGGCAGGCCCATCTGCTGCATCAGCCACAAGGCCAGCGCACGATGCAGCAGCGGCTCTTTCGCGCCGGCGTCGCGATAGACGTCCATTGCATGCTGCCAGTTGTCGGCGGGCAGGCTGATGCCAAGGCTGCGGCTCGCGAGCCAGTCCGCGTAATACGCGTAGGCCGTGATCAGTGCGCTGCCGCCCGTGGTATCGCCCCACCAGCCGAACGTGCCGCCGACACCTGCCAGCATGGCCAGACGCTGCCGCTGATTGCGCAGCAGCGCTTCGAGGCCTTGCGTCGAATTCGCATTGTCGCCGTGTCCGATCGCATCATGCGCGAGCGCCAGCGGAATCAGGCGGCTCGACGTCTGCTCGGCGCAACCGTACGGATAGGCGATCAGATCGTCCGCGACACGCAGGAACTGGCTCTGTGCGTTGCCGATGAACCGCACGCTGACGTCCTGCGCATCCTGCGGCAGATTGAGCGGCTTGTTCGAACCGTCGAGCGACACCGTGTTCTGATGCAGATCGAGCCAGCCGCTCGCGTCGAGATGAATTGTGGTCTGCAGACGGTCCACATCTTTGGCCGCGCTGCGCAGTGTCGCGTTGATCACGCCATCTTTCAACGCGCCGCTCGGCAGACGCAGATAGTTCGCGCCGCGCTTGAGTGTCACCTTCTGATTCAACGAAAGACCGCCGCCTTCGACCACCCACTGCGCATCCATGTCCGCGTCGGTCTGATTGAACGCGATCATGTCGATGGCGGGCTGGTCGTTGACACGGAAATGCGACGGCCCGCTCCACTTCAGATACAGCGCCTTGTCCGAGCGCACGTAAGCAGTACGTTGCCCCACCATGCCATCCGGCGCCGCGGCGCGTACGGTAATGCGCCAGCGCGCCAGCGAATCCGGCATCCTGAAGGTCATGGTGGCGTGGCCGTTCGCATCGGTTTTCAGGTTGGCTTCCCACGCGGCCGTGTCCTGATCGTCACGGCGTGGCCGTTCGAGCACCTTCACGCCACGCTCGTTGTAGTTCGCGCGTTGCGGGCCGCCCGGCGCGCCTTTCAGCGGCGAGCGCGCGAGGTCGTACGTGATGAACGACAGGCTCGACGAAGTCCGCACGTTGTTGCGGCGCGGGTGATAGAAGAAGTCGACTATATTCGGCGCGATTTCGGGCTGCAACACGTAGACCATTTCATCGACCACGCTCACCGTCAGATTCGCCGCTTCCGGCTTGCCGTTCAGCGTACTGTCTAAATTCAGCGTGACCGTGTCGCCCGGACCGTACACCGGCTTGTCGCTCTTCACGCTCAGTTCGATCTGCGGTTGAGCGACCACGATGCCCGCGTTCTGGAACACGTATTCGCCGGCGTGCACATACAACACCGAGAACGTCATGTTCGGCGCGAAGTCTTCGCCCACCTTGATCCGCGCCTTCCATTGCGACGGCGCCACCCGTTGCAGTTGCAACCAGTCGCCGCCAGCCGTCAGCAGAGCGCGACGTTCGACGTTGTCGCGTTCGAGTGTGAGCAGCGCGTCGTCGACCGGCATGGGGAACGTAATCAGCGCTTCGGCGGTGTCGCCGATTTTGTATCTGTCGCGATCGAACACGATCTCGACGCTGCCCGGAATCGCCTTCAGACCATCGCCCGCGACCCAGTGGCTGGTGGCGGCGAGCAGGTTGCCCGAATCGTCTTTGACCGACAGCATGTACGAACCCGGTTCGTCGAATTGCACCGGAAACGACAGCTTGCCGCCCGCGCTCGCGGCCTTCAACGCGCCTTCGCCATGCGTTTGCGATTCGAGGCGCGTCCATTCGTACTTCGACGGCGCGTGCGAGGCAGGATCAATCTCACCTAGCGCCTGCAGATCGAAGCTCACCACTTCCTTCGGTTGCGAGAACGACTTGGCCGTGTTCAAACGATACGGCGTCGCGCCGCGCGCGATCAGCACTTCACGCGTCACGCGCACCTTGTACGCGGCGCCGTCCTGCGCGAACAGCGTCAACGCATAGCGGCTCGGCTCCTTCGCAACTGGCAGCGTGAGGCTCGCGTTGCCGTCGCCATCCGTCTTCAGTTCCTGCTGGTCGAGCTTGACCGGAAAGAGTCCCGCATAACGCAATTCGCCGTCGACGATCGTCACTTTCTGCGCGCGCAGCGTGACCGAAATCTTGCTGTCGCGCACCGGCTTGCCGTCCGGATAGCGCAACTGGATCTTGCCCTTCAGCACCTCGCCGGTCGCGTAGTCGGCTTTATCCATCGAGAGATTCACATCGAAGTGCGGCTTCACATATTCGGCGACGCGAAATGCACTGCCGTATACATCGCCGTTGTAGTCGAAGCGCAGCGTATAGCCGCCGGCGGTGGCATCGGCCGGCAGCGTGAACGCGGTATCCGCGCCTGTGCCGGACGCGAAATGCACCTTGCTGCTCGCCACCGGCGCGCCGTTCGGATCGAGCACGTCGAGCTTGATATCGGCCTCGGCGGGCGCGGACGATTGCGTCGCGCTCTGGAACGTGCGGCCGATGAACTTCACATGCACCGGATCGCCCGGCCGGTACATGGGCCGGTCGGTCACCGCATAGATCTTCGTGTTGTAGATCTCGCTGTCATAATAGAAATTTTCGGAGACGAACACGCCGCCTTGCGGATCGGTGCCGAGCACGTAGCTGCGCTCGGGGCTCACGTGTTGCAGCACCAGCGCGCCATCGCCGCCGGTCGCGCCGCTTTGCAGAACGCCCACGCCGTCGGTCCAGCTCACTTCCGTATTCGCAACCGGCTTGCCGTTATCGCGCCGCGTAGTCCATACCAGCATGCCACCCGACGCGGCTTTGACGACCGCCACCGTGTCCGACACGAACAGCAGCGTATGCGCGCGATAATTGCCGATCACCGCCTCGACGATATACAGCCCCGGCGGCAGCTTGCCGACCGGAATCATTACGTTGCCCGCACTGGCTTCGATAAAGTTACTGCTGCTGCCCGCCAGATTCACGCCCTTGGGCGGCTGGATCACTTTTGCGTCCCAGAGCGGATAGCGGAAACGCGCGACCATGTCGTAGCCTTTCAGCGGCGCGAATTGCGAGTTCGGCTCGAATTGCGTTTGCTTGCCGGTCTGCTCGCCGAGCTTGAATTGCGGCGCCGCTTCGATCGCCTTGCTGCGGGTCGCGAACGACAGCACGCGCTGCCATGCGCGGCGCGCTTCGGTAAACCACCGGTCCCACAGATAGGCGAGCGTATTCGCGAGCCCTTCGCCCTGATAATTCGGCGCGACATTCAGCCGATGCAGATTCTTCTGCGCCTTCAGAAAGTCGAGCGGCCTGGGCACGCGATACACGACGATGTCCGCGCCGCCATATGCCTGCAACGCGTCCTTGAAATCGCGGCCGGGCGCTTCGAGCCGCACCTGTGCCAGTTGATCGCTGCCGAAGCTCGCGTCCGAAAGCAGGAAGAACGGCTGTCCGTCGACCTTCTGCGAACTGAAGTTGCTCGATGGCGCTGTCTGCAGCGTTGGATTTCCGGCGATGTTGGCATCGGCTGCGGCAGCGGCGCTCGCCACGTCGTCGTCCGCATAAGCAGCCGGTGAAATGGCGAGCGTCATCGCCGCGAGCAAGACGGTAAGCAGCGCCGCGAACGTGCCTGCCGCGCGACGGCGCGCGTTGCCCAACCAGTTGCTCCACGGCGTGACGGAAATCATTCGGGTCATGGTGTCAGAAAGTCCAAACGAAACACGCCGACGAAATTCGGATTGCCGTCGAGCGGCTGCCAGCGGGAATCTTTCCATTGCATCAGATCGGAAACGGCGACGGCGCGCAGACCGGTATCGGTCGGCGTGACGGTGCCTGTGTGATAAGCGATGTAGCGATCCAGCCAGATCATCAGATGCTGGTCGTCGCCCTGGTCGAAGAACAGCAGGTCGCCGGGCAGCGCCTGGTTCACGTCCTTCGAAACAAAACGGCTATTGCGTTGAATCAGTGCAATCGCCGACGCGTAGGCGCCGGTGGATCCGTCGAGTTGGGTCCAGCGGTTGGCGATTCCGCGCTGCGCTGCGGACAGTTGCAGCTCGGGCGGCATGCTGCTGGTATCCGCGAGACTGGTCATGCCATTCGCGCGCAGCCAGCGGGTGTCGTGCGGCCTGAGCGTCTCGCCGACCGCGAAGCGCACGAGGCCCGCGCAGTCGCGTTGGGTCCAGCGCGGCGTCGGTCCGCGCCGCATCTGCTGATCGACGATACGCACGAACCACGCGCGAAATGCCGCCGATTGCTGCGGTGACAGCGCGTCGGGGTCGGGTGATGCGGTGGTGCCGGTGAGCGCGTGCGCATAGGGCGCGAGACTCGCCACGGCGAATGCACAGGCAGCGCGTGCGAGCCATGCGCGGCGCGAGGGGGTGGCGGCGTGGACTGCGAGAGTCGTGGACTGCGCGGCATACGTTGACTGCGCAGCATGCGTTGACTGCACGGCATGCGTGGACTGCGCAACACGCGTAGGCTGCGCTGGCCTCGCCGCGACCGTGCCTTGCGGCGCGCGCTCAGCCACGCACATCGCGAATGCCGCGCGAGGAGCGCGAAGGCGGCGCACTCAGTCGCCCCCGGTGCCGGGCTGATCCGCGGGCGTATCGGCAACGCCTTCAGTCGAACCGGAACCGGCACCAGCCCTCGCGCGATCGAACCACCACTCCACCGGCACCCAGCCTGTCGAACCCGGCAGGTTCTGCGGCAGCGTCAGCGAAACCGGCGGGTAGTGAGCAAGCGCGTGCAGCTTCGGCACGAGATGCGTACGCGATGCGTTGCGGAACACCGCCTCCTGATCCGCAGGCAACGCCGCGCCCGCCTCACGTTCGATCAGCGCGGCGGCCGATGAAGGCGTGAGCGTCAGAATCGTGCGCGGCAGACGCTGTGGCGCGAGCGTATCGGCAAGCGCCGGATACCGCTTGTCCAGCACCGCGAGCGTGTCGTCGACGAGGCGGCCGTCCGGCGAAAAGATCAAATAGCCGTGCGCAAGTGCCAGCGTGACCGGGAAATAACGCTCCGCCGACAACTGCGACGCGAACGACGCCTTGCTCGTCAATGCCGTGCCCGAACGCGCGCTAACCGGTCGCTGCCACACGGTCACATCCGCGCCCTGCTCACGCGTGGTGACCTGCAGGCGGCGATAGCCTGCAGAGTCGGAGCCGTCGGTTTTAGCGGCCTTCGCTTCATAGGCGCCGATCACATCGCCGAAGGTCTTGCCGAGCGCGGTCTTCAACGCCACGATACCGGCCGCGTCCTGCTTCTTCAAGCGCGCGACGAATACCGGCGCGACCAGCGTCGACTTCGCATACCAGCACACCGCCGCAGGACCGGTGAGCTGATCGCCAATCGCGGCAGCGTTATCCGCGCCGCCGGCTACCTTGCCCAACAGGCCCGAGGCCTCGTTCCAGTCCGCCGGCAAGCTCGTGCAGGCCGCCGGATTGGCCGGCAACGCGCGCCACAGATCGGCGCTGTTCCACTGTTGCGGCAACTTGTCCGGCTCGATCAACGCCGAGGTCTGCCAGTTCGCCTCGCCACGCCCCCCTGCGGGATTGCCGGTCGACGAAAAATCGAAACGCAGCGCGTCGATGCCGGAGAAAAACGCCTGATAACCGAACGACAGGTAGTTGGCCGACACCACTAGCCGGTGGCCCTTCGGCGATTCGCCCGGCGCGTCGAGTTGATAGGCGCGCGCTGCATCGTCGCGGCCGGAGGACAACATCCCGGACACCGCATCGGCCCGCTCGCTGAGCAGTCCGCCCTTCTCGTCAAGCAGCACGCCGGGCGCGGACAGCACGACCAGCCGATCGTCTTTGCTGGCGAACAGCAGCGTGCGGCCGACCGCGAGTTTCAGTGCATAGACCGGCACGTCGCCGGAGAGCTTCGCCACCTGGCTCAGTTGCGCGTCGCTCGTGGCGACGTTGCCGACGCCTTGCAGCAGCCTCGCGAAACCGTTGCGATGCATCGACATCACCCAGTAGCCGAGGCGGCCGTCGGGCGAGCGCCACAGCAGCACGTGCGCGGGTTCGTCGAATACACGGCGGATCAGTTCGTCGCGCCAGTCGAGTTGATGTTCGAACGCGAGACGCCGCAGCGCGCCCTCGGCCGACAGCCGCGTGTTGTCCGATTCGTAATAGTCGACGAAGTCTTGCGTCAGCACGTCGCGCAGCAGCGGCACACTCAGGATGTCGCGCGGCAAACGCGAGAGCGCTTCGCTGTCGATCACCGCGTCAGGGTGATGAATATCGAGGACGATTTCGCCGTTCCCGGCTGCTTTGCGATGCGCAAATGGACGCCATACTGCCTGAATGATCACACCGGCCACGACCAGAAGACCGACGACCAGGATTGCAATCTTTTTGCGCGACATCTTCATCTGATTTCTTCTGGTTCGATGCGACGGTATTAACGTGAATGTCCGGCGAATAAAGTCAGCGGGATCAGTCTCCGAAGGCAGCGATGATAACCGATATTTTTAGCCGGAAACCAGCGGCAATTTCTATTTAACAGTCAGGCACGCTTCGGAGTTTGATAAAAACCGGACCTGCATCTGATTAAGAGATTAGGAACCGCGCGCATTCGACGCAGTGACTGGATTCGTCAAACCGGCAAGGGCAGGTGCAGCCTTATCCGTAGACGCGCGCGGCGCTGCGCCCGATGCCTCGGGAATAATACCTTCAGCCTCGTGCGGCCTCGCATCGCATTACTCTTCCGAAGAGCTTATGCTAAATCCGCGTGATTAAACACACATGTAAAAAACCCGGCTGCACGGAGTATGCTCGCCGGGTTATTTCAGCATCGCGCGTACCGGCTCGATGCGAATATCGCCTTAGCCGCTGTCAAAAATGTTCGAGCGCCTGCTTCATTCTCTGTACGCCCGTTTCGATATCGGCCACGCCGGGTGCGGCAAATGACAGGCGCAGTGCAGCCGGATCGATATTGTCTTTATAAAACGCCACGCCCGGCACGAACATCACATTGCTCTCGATACAACCACGCAGATAATCGGACGCGTTCTGACCGGCCTTCAATCGTGCCCACACGAACATACCGCCGGCGGGACGATGAAACGCAATGTGGTCCGCCAGTTGCGCTTCGAGCGCGTCGCACAGCGTGCGGCATTTCACGGCATAGGCGTCGACGATGCGCGGCAAATGACGCTCCAGCGCGCCGCTCGCGAGGTACTCCGCGGCAATCGCCTGAGTCCACGGCGAGCTGCACAGATCGACCGTCTGCTTGGCGATTACGCAGCGGCGCAGGATCTCCGCGTGAGCGAGCATCCAGCCCACGCGCAAACCCGGCGCGACGATCTTCGACAGACTGGAGAAATGCACGACCCAGTCGCGTGAACCCGGCACCTGCCCGCTCAAGGCAAGCAGTGAAGGCAAGGCTGCGCCACTAAAGCGCAGATCGCCGTAGGGATCGTCTTCGACGATCAGAAAGCGGTAACGCGCCGCCAGTTTCAGCAACGCGATGCGGCGGTCGAGCGACAAGGTCGCGCCGGTCGGATTGGCGAAGGTGGGGACGGTGTACAGCAGCTTCGGCGCACGGCGTAGCGTGCCCGATTCGAGCAGTGCCGCGAGAGCGTCGACGTCGAGGCCGTTCTGATCGACGGGAATCGTAACCACGTCGGCCTCCTGCAGCTTGAGCGCCTGCAAGGTCGCGGGATAGGCGGGCTGCTCGACCAGCACCACGTCGCCGGGCGCAATCATCACGCGCAGCAGCAGATCGAAGCCCTGCTGCGAGCCGGTCGTCACGAGAAATTCCTGCGGCGTGCAGGACGTGCCACGGCGTGTCATCAAGTGCGCGAGTTGCTCCTTGAGGACGACGAGGCCGTCGGTGGGACCGTATTGCAGGCACAGCGTGGGGTGTTGCGACGCCCGTGCCGCCGCGGCGTCGAGCCCGTCGCGATCGAACAGATCGCTCGCCGGATAGCCGCCGGCGAACGAGATCATGCCGGGTTGCGCCAGATACTTGAAGAGCTCGCGGATCGGCGAACCGGTCGGCGCTGCGAACGCGGGATTGAACGTGAACATGGTGACGGGCCGCTTATCTCTGGATGGAGGATCGGCGTCGATTGTGGGCATGGTCAGGGTGAGCGGCAAACGATATCTACGCACTACGTATTGCGTTTTTCGCATCACCCCGGCGCATGCGGCTACACCACGTTTTTCTCCACGATCGGCCGGTTTTCGAGCACGCGCGTGAAGCTCAACGAGCCCAGATCGAGCGTCGTGTAGCGGCCGTGCAGAATCAGTTCGCTGATGCCACGGCCCGTTGCGGGCCCTTGCTGCAATCCGTGTCCGCTAAAACCGTTGGCGAAAATGCAGTTATCGACATCCGGGTGATAGCCGATGATCGCGTTCTGGTCGAGCACGTTGTATTCGTAGTAGCCGGACCAGCAATTCTGCACACGCAGCGCTTCGAATTGCGGCACGCGGTGCGCAAGCGTCGGCCAGATCACGTCGTCGAATAGCGCGTGATCGACTTCGTCGAGCGGCAGATCGTCGGGGTCGTTGTCCGCCGAGGGCGACGTGCCGCAGATAAACGACTTGCCTTCGGGACGGAAATACACGCCGCTCGGATCGATCAGCAACGGACAGTGTTCGAGTTGCCCCGGCGAGGTGACATTGAAAATACTGCGGCGCCGCGCATGCACCGGAATGTCGATGCCGATCATCTGAGCGACTTTGCGCGACCACGCGCCGGCGGCATTGACCACCACGTCGCAGGCATAGGTCTCGCCGTTCGCGGTCTGTACGTGGGTAACGCGTCTGCCGTCGCGCTGCAGTGCGGTGACGTCGGCGGCGACGTAGCGCGCGCCGAGCGACTGCGCCTTCTTGCGCAGTGCCTGCACGAGCCCGTAGCCGTCGAACCAGCCTTCGCCGCTCTCACCGTACGCGCCGGCCACGAGGTCTTCCGTGTTGAGCCAGGGAAAGCGCGTTTGCAACGCGGCTTTGTCGAGCAGACTGATATCGGCGCCGAGACTTTTTTGCAGCGCGTGGTTCTCGCGCAGCGTGGCCTCGCCAGCCGGCGTCGCGAGGAACAGGTAGCCGCCTTCGTGCAGATCGATCGACGGTTTGGCGCCGTCGACCTCCAGCCGGTCGCCGATCGAGCGCAGAAACTCGATGCCGAACAGCGACATCTGAATGGACAGCGGTGTGGAGAATTGCTGACGGATCGAGGCCGCCGATAATGCCGACGAGGAACGCGCATAAGTCGGATCGCGTTCGATCACCGTGACGCTGACTGTCGGATCCGACAGCCGCAAGAAATATGCGATGGAACTGCCGATCACCCCACCGCCGACGATCACGACTTTGGAACTCACGTCTTACCCCACGAATAGCGTGGCCGCTCTTGACGCCGGCGGCGCAAACGGATTGCTGAAGAAGGTTTGGCAAAGCTGCAGCGGCGCGTGAATGCACCGCTGCATATCAGGACTCAACGAACGGACTACGCGAACGGTATCAGCCGATATTGAAGTCGATACCCTGCGCGAGCGGGAGTGCCGACGAGTAATTGACCGTGTTGGTAGCGCGGCGCATATAAGCTTTCCACGCGTCCGAACCCGATTCGCGGCCGCCGCCGGTTTCTTTCTCGCCGCCGAACGCGCCGCCGATTTCCGCGCCGCTCGGCCCGATGTTGACGTTCGCGATACCGCAGTCGCTGCCCGAATCGGACAGGAAGCGTTCCGCTTCGCGCAGATCGGTTGTGAATACACACGACGACAGACCGTGCGCCGCCGCATTGTTCGCTTCGACGGCGTCGGCGAAATCGGTGTAGCGCAGCACGTACAGAATCGGTGCGAACGTTTCCTTCAGCACCACCGACGTTTGCGACGACATTTCGACAATCGCCGGACGCACGTAATAGCCGCCTTCATATCCCTTCACCTCGACGCGCTCGCCGCCGAACACCTTGCCGCCTTCCGCGGTAGCCTGTTGCAGCGCTTCCTGCATGCGGCCATACGATTGCTTGTCGATCAGCGGCCCCATCAGCGTAACCTTTTCGAGCGGATTGCCGATCGGCACCTTGCTGTACAGCTGCTTCAAACGTTCGATGGTTTTGTCGTACACGCTCTCGTGCACGAACAAACGGCGCAGCGACGTGCAACGTTGCCCCGCCGTACCCACCGCCGAAAACAGAATGCCGCGCATGGCGAGCTCGTGATCCGCCGTTTGCGTGACGATGCCCGCGTTGTTGCCGCCGAGCTCCAGCAGCGAGCGGCCAAAGCGCTTCGCCACTTCCACGCCGACCGTGCGGCCCATTTCCGTGCTGCCCGTGGCGCTGACAATCGACGCGCGCGGGTCGGCTACCAGCTTCGCACCCACGTCGCGGCCGCCGTTGATCAACGCAGTGAGGCCGGCCGGCGCGTCGCCGAACTCTTGCAGTGCCTCGCTGAGAATCTGATTGACGGCGAGCGCGGTAAGCGGCGTCTTTTCCGACGGCTTCCAGATCACCGCATTGCCGCAGACCAGCGCGAGCGCCGCATTCCACGACCACACCGCAGCCGGAAAATTGAATGCCGAGATCACGACGCAAGTACCCACGGGATGCCACGTCTCCGCCATGCGATGCCCCGGACGCTCGGAAGCGATCGTCAGACCATACAACTGGCGCGACAGACCGACCGCGAAATCGCAGATGTCGATCATTTCCTGCACTTCGCCCATGCCTTCCTGAAGAATCTTGCCGGTCTCGAGCGTGATGATGCTGCCGAGCGCCTGCTTCTTCTCACGCAGACGGTTGCCGAGCAGACGCACCAGTTCGCCGCGGCGCGGCGCCGGAACGTTGCGCCAGGCGGTGTACGCCTCTTTCGCCTGAGCGAGGGCCGTGTCGACTTCCGCCACGGTGTTGCTGGCCACGCGGCCGATGAGTTCGCCGGTAATGGGCGAATGAACCGCGATGTCGCCGGCTTGCGCCGCGTGGGCGATGCCCAGGTCAGCGAGGATGGTGGAAGCGTCCATGAAAATCCCTTTTATTTCCGATGCGAAACAAGAGTAAGTTCGGAAACTATACACGCGGGTTTTTATGGCGGCAAGGATATTTGCCCGGCAACGGCTGGTAAAAGACGCCTGAAGGCTTACTGAGCTTGAACAACGTGTGCGGCAAATGCATGGCTCGCGGTGTTCACGCGAGCTTGGGACCAAGCAGTGGGCGCGTGGCGCTTACAGCGCGTTCGTTTCTTATTGGAAATGCCGGCTGACTCTGGCGGCTCAGGAAAAAGCGCGTGACCTACTCCTCCTGACCGACCGGATCAATAGCGCCCCGGGAGAATGCGCGGCATTCCGACAACCGCGCCGGACTCAAACGCTCGCCATCAACCTGTCCACCAGCACGCGCGCGAACGGCGGCAGATCCTTGAGACTGCGAACGCAGATCTTGAGCTTGCGCTCGGCCCAGGGGTCGTTCAGTCCGACGGTGGCGATCTGCATCGTCTTCTTGTGCCGCCGCGCAACCGATTCCGGCACGATGCCGATCCCCACGCCCGCTTCGATCATCCGGCAGGCGGCTTCGAAATTGCCGACCTGGATGCGCAGTTTCAGACGCGCGCCGAGCGCATCGGCGGCACTCATGATGAACGCGTGGATCGCGCTGGAGGTGGGCAAGCTCACGAAATTGGCCGCAAGCACCTGCGAGAAATCGACCGACGCCTGCCGCGCCAACGGATGATCGCGCGACGTGACCAGCACGAGTCGGTCGTCGCGATACGGCAGCATTTCCAGATGTTCCGCATGCACATTGCCCGCCACAATGCCGATATCCGTCGCGCTATCCGCCACGCCTTTGACGATTTCGCCGCTCAGCACTTCACGCAGATCGATATTGACGTCCGGATGATCGCGCAGAAAATGGCTCAGCACGGCCGGCATGAACTCGCTGATCGCGGTGGTATTGGCCCAGATGCGCACGTGTCCCTTGATGCCTTCGCCGTACTCCTGCATGTCGCCGGCAAGATGCTCGACCCGTTCGAGCACGAGCCGCGCGTGATGCACGAAGGCTTCGCCCGCGGGCGTCAGCGTCACGCCCTGGCTGGTGCGGTAAAGCAGCTTGAAACCCAATTGTTCTTCGAGATTCTTGACCCGGTTGCTCGCCGCCGGCGCCGACAGATGCGAACGCTCCGCCGCGCGAGCGAGGTTCTGCGTATCGGCGATATTGAGCAGTAAACGCAAATCCACGAAATCGAAATGCATGGTGAAGGCCTGAGTTGAAGCGCCGTCGGCGCTCACAAGACAAAGGCCAATCTTAACCGGGCACGAAAGAAGCACTAGACGGTTTCGGCAGAGCCGCCGGTCTTGCCCGCGACTCCCTGCATCAGATGGCGCTTCCTCACTCGCGGCAATGCACGATCGCACGCGCCGGGATCATCAGGCACGACCCTTGCTTGAGTTGCAACCCGGCAGGACGAGACCGCGTGGCGATTTTGCCCGCACCCCTGTCGCGACTGGGCCATGAACACCCGAGGCCCGGTGCAACCGATATTTCAGGCATAAGCAAAATGAGTCGCGTATTACTGGTCGACGACCAACCCGAGGCATTGTCCGCGCTGCGCGCCGTGCTGGTCGGCCGTGGTTACACGGTCGCCACGGCGGCGGATGGCGCCGAAGCTTTTGAACGACTGCAGCGCACGCGCGTAAGCGCCGTGGTGTGTGACTGGCGCATGCCCAACATGGACGGCGCCGAGTTGATCGAATCGATGCAGGCCCGCAGTGAACTGGCGTCCGTACCCGTCATTCTGACGAGCGGCAGCGGCGAGGCGCCCGCCTTTCCCGTCAAAGGCTTTCTCAGGAAACCGTTCGCGCTGGACAAGCTGCTCTCGTTGCTGGCCGAATGCGAAAGCGACGCGGCGACGCCTGCCGTCTGCTGAATTTTCTTTGGCTGCGGGCACCGCGTCGTCACGCCTTCTCACCCGATTCGCGCACAAAAGAGGGGCAGACGACAGGCAAGCGCACGCAGCCGTGCGGCACGAAGGTGCGGTTAGGCGCCCGCCGCGATCCGTCGCGCCTTCAGAATCACCGGCATATCGACCATCTTGCCGTCCACCGCCACGGCCGCGCCCTGGCTCGTTTCCACCGCGGCCAGCACGCGTTGCGCCCATGCCTTGTCCGCTTCGCTCCATGCGTAAGCGCGATGCACCGCATCGATCTGCCGGGGATGAATGCACAGCTTGCCGCCGAAGCCGAAGCGCCGGCCGCGGCGCGCCTCGGCCTCGATGGCATCGGTATCGGTGATGGTGGTCGACACGCCGTCCACCGGCGCACCGATCCCGGCAAGCCGCGACGCCAGCACGATCTGCGAGCGGAACAGATGCAGTTCCTCGCCGTCGCCATCGATACCGAGATCGATCTGAAAATCCAGTGTGCCGAACACAATACGCTGCACGCGCTTCGCGGCGCACAACACCGCGAGGTTCGCAAATCCGCGCGCGGTTTCGACGATCGGCAACACGCTCGACGCGGAATGTGCGAGCGCCAGCACGGCTTCGATCTGCTCGCGCGTCTCCGCTTTGGGCAGCACGATGCCGGCGACGCCGGCGTGGCCGGCCAGCGCTGCGATATCTTCGTTGAACCACGAGGTGTCCGCGCCGTTGATGCGCACCCACGCGGGCCGCGCTGTAGGCCCCGTTGCATCGCCCGATACAGCGGCCAGCACCGCCGCGCGAGCCGCCGGTTTTTCGTCGGGCGGCACGGCGTCTTCGAGATCGAGAATCACCGCGTCGGCGCCGGCAGCGTGCGCTTTTTCGAAGCGCTCAGGACGATTGCCCGGCACGAACAGGTAGGAGCGCGGCAGCGCGGCGCTCATGCGGCCGCCGCCGCGTTGGACTCCGCGTCGGACTGTGCTTCGAACACTGACCCGACCTGCGATTGCTCCGCGATCCGCCACGCTTTGCCGAGCAATCGCTCGGCCTCGCCTTCCGTGGCCGCGCCCGAAAACGCCGCCAGCCGATGCAGCTTGGTGGCGATCTCATCGCGTGACAGCGTATTGCCCGGGTCGCCCTTCGGTTCGTCGACGCGGCCCGCGAACGTGCGGCCGTCGGTGGTGGTGACCGTCACCTTGCCGATCCAGCGCGCGGGATAGGCGGCGTCCACTTCAGCGTCGAACGCCATCTCGACGTTGGCGCGGAAAGCGGCGATCTCGTCCGCGTCGAAACCCTGCTCGAATTCCATCACGCCCGCATAGCCGTGATACGCGACGAGTCCCAGCACCGTGCCCATGTTGAACTTCGCCTGGTGCACGGTGCGCGGCGTGACGACCGCGCCGAGCACGTCGAGCGCGCCTTGATGCACGTGCGCCACGACTTTCGCTATGTCGCGCGGTGCGAGACGGTGCTCCTGCACCGCGGCGAGCAACGCGTCGGCGGCGGGGTGCGTATGGCGGCACGCCGCGTGATACTTGAACGACGTCTCCGCCGTCGCCCACCGGCTGCCCAGGCGGTCGACGAGACGCGCGGGATCGGCGTCGCTCGACATGCCCGCGGCCATGCCCTGCGCGCCTTCGAGAATATGCGTCGCGCCCTTGAAGCCGTCGGCGGCGAGTTGCGCGGCCATCAGCCCGTTGGCGGCGGCCATTGCCGTGTGCAGTTGCTTCGAGTCGGCGGCGTCGCGCAGAAACTCCCACAAGCCGCTTGCCTGCGTGCCCGCCGAGCCGAACGCGTCGAGCATCTGCGTGGGCGACAGACCGAGCAGCCGTCCCGCCGTGGCAGCCGCCGCCACCGTGCCCGCCGTGCCCGTGGTGTGAAACACCTTGTAGTGCGAGCGCCCAAGAAACTCGCCGATGCGGATGCCGACTTCATAGCCCGCCACCGCCGCCGCGATCAGGTCGCGGCCCGACGCGCGACGGGCTTGCGCCAGCGCGAGTGCCACCGGAAACACGACCGTCGCGGGATGAAACACCGAGCCATTGTGCACGTCGTCCTGTTCGGCGAAATGCGACGCCGCGCCGTTGATCATGGCCGCGAAATACGGCGTGGTGCGGCTGCGGTCGATCAACACTTCGCAGGCGCCGTCCTTCGACGCACCGCCGGCCTGGCGCGCGAACCGCGCAATGGTTTCGACCGGCCGCGCGCCTTTGCCGGCCAACGCCGAGCCGAGCCAGTCGACATAAAGGTTGACGGTGCGCTCGACCACCGCAGGCGGAATGCTGTCGAAGTCGAGTTGAGCGGCGAAGGTGGCAAGCGTCAGACTGGGATGATCGTTCATGATGATGTCGCGTCGTATTCGTTCAGGTCGCCGGCGTGGCGTTATTTGCCTGCTGGAACGGGGAATTTCAGATCGCGCCGGCGGCACGCAACGCGTCGATACGCGCGCTGTCGTAGCCGAGTTCGCGCAGGATGGCGTCGGTGTGCTCTCCGAGCGCGGGGACGGGATCCATGCGCGGCTCGAAATCCGCTGGCATGCCTGGCGGCAGCAACGCCGGCACCACGCCCGCCGCCGTGCCCACTTCATGCCAGCGCTCGCGCGCCTTCAATTGCGGGTGCGCCCACACATCGGCGAGCGTATTCATCTGTGCGTTGGCGATGCCGGCGTCATCGAGCCGTTCGATAACCTGCGCCGCGCTCAGCTTCGCGAAGGCCGCGACGATCACCTCGCGCAATGCTTCACGCGCCAACGTGCGCTTCGAATTCGATGCAAAGCGCTCGTCCATGGCGAGTTCCGGCTGCTTCAACACGCGCTCGCAAAAGAGCTTCCATTCGCGTTCGTTTTGCAAACCGAGCATCACCGTCTTGCCGTCGCCGGCGGGGAACGGTCCGTACGGATAGATCGTGGCGTGCGCCGCGCCGGAGAGCGCGGGCGGCGCCTGACCGTCGATCGCGTAATAGAGCGGATAACCCATCCACTCCACCATGCTCTCCAGCATCGACACGTCGATGCGGCAACCGTGCCCCGTGCGCCCGCGCAACAGCAGCGCGCTCAGAATGTTGGAATACGCGTACATGCCGGCCGCAATATCCGCAATCGAACATCCGGCCTTGGCCGGCTGGCCCGGCGAACCGGTGATCGACAGGAAACCGGATTCGCTCTGGATCAGCAGGTCGTAGGCTTTCTTGTCGCGGTACGGGCCGTCGGCACCATAGCCGGAAATATCGCAAACGATCAGCCTTGGATACTTCTTGCTCAAGGTGTCGTAACCGAGACCAAGCCGATCCGCAGCGCCGGGAGCGAGGTTCTGCACCAGCACGTCCGCGTCGGCGACCAGGGCGTCGAGAATCTCCGCTGCGGCAGGCTGCTTCAGATCGAGCGAGAGGCTTTCCTTCGAACGATTGGTCCAGACGAAATGCGACGACAGTCCATGCACGCGCTCGTCGTAGCCGCGCGCGAAGTCGCCGACGCCAGGGCGCTCGATCTTGATCACCCGCGCGCCGAGATCCGCGAGTTGACGCGTACAGAACGGCGCGGCGATCGCGTGTTCGAGCGTGACGACCTTGATACCGTCGAGTGGTCTCATGAGTGTTTCCGCCCGCAGGTCAGAACGAACGCGGCAGCCCGAGAATATGCTCGGCCACGTACGAAAGAATCAGATTGGTGGAAATCGGTGCGACCTGGTAAAGACGCGTCTCGCGGAATTTGCGCTCGACGTCGTACTCGCAGGCAAAGCCGAAACCGCCGTGGAATTGCAGACACGCGTTGGCCGCTTCCCATGATGCGTCGGCCGCGAGCAGCTTCGCCATGTTCGCCTGCGCGCCGCACGGTTGATGCGCGTCGAAACGGCGTGCCGCCTCGAATCGCATCAGGCTGGCCGCCTCGACGTTGATAAACGAACGCGCGATGGGAAACTGCACACCCTGATTCTGGCCGATCGGGCGACCGAATACGATGCGCTCTTTCGCGTACTCAGTCACTTTGTCGACGAACCAGTAACCGTCGCCGATACATTCGGCTGCGATCAGCGTGCGCTCCGCATTCAAGCCGTCGAGAATGTATCTGAAGCCCTGCCCTTCTTCGCCGATCAGATTCTCGGCGGGGATTTCGAGGTTGTCGAAAAACAGTTCGTTGGTCTCGTGATTGACCATGTTCAGAATCGGCTGCACGGTCATGCCGTGGCCGATCGCTTCATGCAGATCGACGATAAAGATCGACATGCCTTCCGATTTCTTTTTCACATCCGCAAGCGGCGTGGTGCGCGCGAGCAGAATCATCAGATCCGAATGCTGTACGCGCGAGATCCACACCTTCTGGCCGTTGATCACATAGCGGTCGCCGCGCCGCTCGGCAGTGGTCTTGATCTTCGTGGTGTCCGTGCCGGTGGACGGCTCGGTTACGCCCATCGATTGCAGGCGCAAGTCGCCGCATGCGATCTTCGGCAGATACTTTTGCTTCTGCTCTTCGGAGCCGTGACGCAACAGCGTGCCCATGTTGTACATCTGACCGTGGCACGCGCCCGAGTTGCCGCCCGCACGATTGATTTCCTCCATGATGACCGACGCTTCCGTCAGTCCCAGCCCCGAACCGCCGAAGTCCTGCGGAATCAGCGCGGCCAGCCAGCCGGCCTTGGTGAGCGCATCGACGAATGCTTCCGGATAGCCGCGTGCTTCGTCGATCTTGCGGAAGTACTCGCCGGAAAACTGCTGGCACAGATCGCGTACGGCTTCGCGAATGTCCTGGAAGGAATCCTGTTGCGTGGTTTGCATGGTCGAATCTCTTGGAGTTCAGGCAAGCGCGGCCGTGGCGCGCATGGTCAGATAGCCCTCGTGGTCCTTGGCCCACAGATCGATGACCTTGCCGTCGGCGGAAGGCTTGCCGCACACCGTGAACGCCTGGCCCGCGAATGTCGGACGCACCGCCTTGAAGGCGAAACTCTGCAGCGTGGCGTCCGGCTGTTCGCGGCGCACCAGATCGACCAGCAGCGTTGCAATCAACGGACCATGAACGACCAGACCCGGATAGCCTTCCACCTGCGTGACGTATGGGTAGTCGTAATGAATGCGGTGGCCGTTGAAGGTCAGCGCCGAGTAGCGGAACAGCATGACGGGGTCGGGGTCGATCGTGCGGCGCCACACTTCGCCTTCCGGCGCGAGTTGCGGCTGCGGCGGCCGCGCGCCCTCGTGCGGCGCGTCGCGATAGACGATGTCGTGTTCTTCTTCGAGCTTCAGCTCTCCGCCGGCTTCAATGGTGTGCTGCACCGTGACGAACACGAGACGGCCGGATCGGCCGGTCTTGTCCTCGATATTGGCGATGGTCGAAGTGCGCGTGGCGCGCTCGCCCACTTTCAGCGGTGCGTGGAACGTCAACCGGCCGCCGGCCCACATGCGGCGCGGCAGCGGAACGGGCGGCAGAAAACCGCCGCGCTTCGGATGGCCGTCCGGGCCGACTTCGGACATTGGCGCTATGGGCAGAAAGTACAGCCAGTGCCAGAGCGGCGGCACCGTGCCGCCGTTTTCTTCGCGATCGAGCGTGGCGGCCATCGCCGCCAGCGGAAAGGCCGTGATGTCGTCTTTCGCTACCGCCTGCTTGTTGAGCCAGTCGTCGAGTTTCTGCGGGGCAGCAGACATGGGCAAAGTCTCCAGATACGCATTGAGCTTAATAGGGCCTTACTATGAACGAGGCAGCACGTCCCGCGAAGTTCGCATTTCCTAAGCGGGCATTTGGATTTGCTTAAGGCCCGCCGGATGACCGCGTGGCTGACGCGACGTCCTGCGCTGGGGCTGCATCGTTCTGAACATAATGCACCCGTTGTCAGAGCAACGACTGCGAACAGCGCAGAATTGAAGAGCAAGAGTCGGAGTGCGTGACGGAACGCGTGTGCTTACACTCGATCATCGTTCTGCTCATGGCGTGATGGAGAGGGTTTATGGATACGATTGCGAAGGGTCAACAATCGCACTCGCTGGAATTGGAGTTCGGAGCCGGTGCGACCCGGAAGCCGGGTAGCAAAGGCGGTGCCGCGCAGGCGGACGGTTCGCTCGCGCAGCGGGTCGGGGCGATCGACTGGTTCGATGTCCAGCAAGGATTGAACGCGTATGGCAGCGCAATGCTGCACAACCTGCTCAGCGCCGGGGAATGCGACGCGCTGACCGCGCTCTATCCGCGCGAATCATTGTTCCGCAGCCGCGTCGTGATGGCGCGGCATGGTTTTGGCCGCGGCGAGTACAAGTACTTTGCCTATCCGCTGCCGCCGTTGGTTGCGGAGTTGCGTACCACGCTTTATCCGAGCCTCGCGCCCGTGGCGAATCGCTGGAACGAGGTGATGGATATCGACGTCCGCTATCCGGCTACGCATGCGGAATTTATCGAGCGCTGCCACGCCGCCGGCCAGACGCGCCCCACGCCGCTCATGCTTCAATACGCGATCGATGACTACAACTGCCTGCATCAGGATCTCTACGGCGAACACGTCTTTCCGCTCCAGGTCGCGATTCTGCTGTCCGAGCCCGGCGCGGACTTCACCGGCGGCGAATTCGTCATGACGGAGCAGCGTCCGCGAATGCAATCGCGCACGGAAGTGGTGCCGCTCGGCAAGGGCGACGCGGTGGTGTTCGCCGTCCATCACCGTCCGGTACAAGGGACGCGCGGCCCGTACCGGGTCAATTTGCGGCATGGCGTGAGCCGCCTGCGCTCCGGCCAGCGGCATACGCTCGGGGTGATCTTCCACGACGCGACCTGACGCGGCTTCGGGCTAGCCTGGCTTGGCGCGGGGCGCGCCGAACCCTGCTGCACCGCCGCAAAAACTCGACAATCGTAATTTTGACCAGGTATCATCCGGGAAAACCCGAATCCGCCGGATGCGCTGCGCCACCCTTTGCAGCGCGTTCCGGTGTGTCCGTTCGGGTGCTATCGCCCGTCGTCGGGCGGGGCTGCTGGCCGGTGATCCCGGCATGGCGACCCAGTCCGGCGATACGAAGTTGGCGGGCCCGCGCGCCCGCCTTGTCGCAATCGGCCAAAAGCCGGTGGCGGCTATTTAGCCTGGACATCATCGATCATGATTGCTGCCGCGTTTTCGCGCGTCGCCGACCGCCTGCTTGCCGCGGACCCGGGGCTCGTACGTCTTCATACCGCGCTGCGCGTTGCGCTCGCCTGCCTGCTCACCGGCGTGGCCAGCATCGCGTGGACCGCCTCCCGGCATCACCCCATCACGCTCGCCGCCCCCGGCATCCTCTTTGCGATGGTCGCGCCGCTGTTCGTGCGCGATGCGCGGCGGCCCGCGTGGTTCGGTACGCTCGTCTGCCTCTATCTGTGTGCGTGCGCGTGCTTCGCTGCGGCGAGCGTGCTGAGCCGGTATCCGCTGGCCGGCGATGCCGGCTTCCTCGTCGTGATGTTCGTCGGCATGCTGTGTCAGGCTTGCGGTCCGCGTGCATTGGGTTGTGCGATGCTCGGCGTGGTGTGTTTTTACCTCGGCCTGTATCTGCATCCTTCGACGACGCATCTCGTGCAGTCGCTCCTGCTGTCCGCGTTCGGCCCGTTGATGGTCGCGCTGGTGGGCCGCGTGATCGTGCCGATGCGGGCCGCGAAGAGCTTGCGCCTGGCGGTTCACACGGTGACGCTGCGCGCTGCGCGCGTACTTCACGCTGCGGTGGCGGCGCATCTCTCCGCGTTGAACGAAGCCGCGCTCTCGCTCGAAGAACAATTGGCGCTGCTCAATCCGTCCGATGCCGAAACGATTCGTGAACGGATCGTCGAAGTGGAAGTGGCGGCCGGGCAGTATGCGTTTGCATCGGGGCACGCGGACGGCGGCGTCGAGGCGAACGCTCGCGTATTGCGTCACGCGATTGCGCGGCTCAGGCAGACGGCGCATCGAGATAACGACGCGCGCCGCGCTTCGTTTGCTCCGGCCGGCGGTGCGGTCGCGCTGACTGCATCGCAGCGCTTTGCCGATTTGCACAGCAAGCTTTGCTGGCTCCCCGCCACGCGCGCCACGACCGCTGCGTTGCTCGCCATGCTGATCGGTCACTCGCTTTCGCCGGAGCGCTGGTTCTGGGCGGTCATTACCACATTCGTCGTGTTCCTCGGCACGCGGTCGCGCGCCGATACGGTGTATCGCGGCGCGCAGCGCCTCGTGGGGACGCTGGGTGGCGCGCTCGTCAGCGTGTCGCTGGTTGCGCCGCTGCAGGACTCGCCGGTTCTGCTGGTCGCCGCGATGCTGCTGTGCGTGTTCGGCTGGGCTTACTTCATTCTGAACGCGTACGCGCCGGGGGTGTTTTTTATTACCGTACTCGTCGGGTTGGTCTACGGCGAGTTGGGGTTCGCGATGGGACCGCTGGTCGAATTGCGAATTGAGGAAGTGCTGGTGGGTTGTGTCGTGTCGTTCGCGGTCGCGATCCTCATGATGCCGCTTGCCGCGACGCGGCATGTCGAGACGAGGCTGGCTTCGGTATTGGGCGCGCTGCGTGAAATGGTGCGGCTCACCGGATCGGGAGCGCTGGCGGCTGATGCGGTTCCGGCGATGCGCAAGCTCGATCGCAGTTGGCACGATCTGCGCATCGCGCTGCGGCCGCTGCAGACGCAGCGTGTGGTGGTGTGGAATCCCGATGTCGAGCTGGCGACCGGTTCGCTGCTGTGTTGTCTGCATTGGGCGCGGGTGTTGAGTGATTCCGCGCGGCGCGGCGGGTTGCGCGAAGAGACGGCGCTCAATGCGGCCGAGGTCGGCGCGGCGCATATCGAGTCGATCGTGGCGCGGCTCGATTCATTGATTGCGCGCTATAACGGCGTGGCGCGTGCTGCGGGTGGCGGGTCCGATGAGCGTGCTTCTGTGACGATTGCCGCTGATATCGATGTGCATAAGGCGCCGGCACTCGCTCAACTGGATGGCGCGGTCGCGCAGTTGTTCGACCGGTTGACGCAGCCGGTTTCGGATGCGCGGCGCGTGTTTAATTGGGCGCTGAGGGGGCGGAGTGTGTAGGGACGCAGTGGCCGGGCGTGAAGATCATCGGCGATGCGGATGAAGTTCTTTTTGCTTAGCTTTCCTCCCTGGTGGGATCAATACCAGGCGGTCGGGAGCGAGGCGCTCTTCCTCAAATGCTGGAATCAGCGACGCGAGTTGTGCGCACGGTTCATTGAGAGCCTTCATGTTTATCGTTGAACCTGCTTCATGTTCCGCACAAGCTGCTTTACGTACAGTTCGGGTTCGAAGCGCATGCCCACGACCGGCTCGCCCGCAGGCGACTCCCCGAGCCACCCCGACCAGCCGAGCTGCTGGTGGTCACCCAAGCTCGCACAGGTCGCATCTTGCGGCCTGATCTGCAGTTCCAGCAGCCACTCGTACTCCAGGCCCATGTGTGCCCGTACCAGCGCGACAAGCCGCAGCAAATCCGCGCCGCGTGGCGTCAGGCGGTGGTATGTCTCGATGTCGAGCGGTCCGAGCACGAGGCAGAAACGGTGCATCTTGCCGGGCACCTGCTCGCCCAGCACCGCACCGCCTCCCAGGATGGCGGACATGCGCTCCTCCCCTGCCCTGCATTGAAGCTTCGGCGGCAGCACGGTCCAGTGCAGCGACCATTCGTCGATGCGCGCGGGCACGCCGAAGCGGTGCGCAACCGTCATGGCGAGCGCGTCCGGGTTGCGGGCCTCGTGCACCAGATGCACTCCCGACGCGAGGCGTGCATGCGAGGGCAACCTCACGGTGCGGTCGCGTCGCGGCGACGTGCCGGAAACACAGCCGACGTAGAACGAGAAGCGGTCGTGATCCGGCCGGTCGAGGCTGGCGGCCGCCTGCGCCGAGGCCCACGCGCGGTACAGGAGCGCGAGCGAGCGGTGATGAAAGACGTCGAGGAAATTGCTCAGCGTCGTGTCACCTCGCAGCGCTTCGCGCTCGCGGGCGATCTCTGTAACGTGAATTGGCAATGGCCCGTTCGGACCCAGCATCCCCAAGCTATGAAGCCGGATATGCAACCTGTTGTCCTTGATCCTGGCTTCGGCAACTTCACTCGGCGCGAAGACGAGACTCGGCTTCTGGCCGATGCGGAACGGTTCCGCGTACGGCAGCAGTGCGGTGCCGACCGGAGCGATGGCGGGGTCCGCATTGATGCGGCGCATGAGCGCGATGAAACCATGTCGCCACGGGGTGGCCACCAGGTCATCGAGCAGGTTGACTGACATTGCAACATTGGGGGCCGCTCGTTTCACCAACACACCTCGTCGGAAAAGGGGCTGCGTGAGCGGCCCGGAAAAACTCTTGATGCGGGAGATCGGGTTGGAGCCGTAGGTGGCCTGGCGGCTCTGCTGTGTAAGCGCTGCCTTCCTTTGGTTAGTACGGGTACGTGTTTTCGTCACGCCACCGATAATGTTTGCTGCCGGCTCACTAATGTGCAGCCACACGATGCGCGATGCCCTTCGAGCGCTACGGGTCTGTCGTCGACAAGTGTCGAGTCGTCTCCCTCGGCAATCGGATTCACGCCGTGTTCTGCGCAATACACCCTGTCGCTCTTGCGGGCAATCTTGCGACCGTCGATGTTGTCCATCTCTGAGCCTTCGATAACTTCTCCACCGAAGGGGGCCAATGTGTCACCGGTGACGATAATCTGACGTGTCATTCTTTATCTCGACGGGGAAAGGGCGAATATGTCGTGCGATACGGTGTTGTGGGCAGCGCGGTACGCGTAGCTGATTGGGGCTGCGCTGCTACGTCAAGCGAATGCATGCCGGTCCAAGCGGTTGTGAAGTGGGGCATGCGGATGCCTGATGGCCACACGCGCCTCCCGTATGCCGGACTCTGAGCATTTGCGCCCGCTGTCGCAGCGCATTGGTTGGGGGCGGGCCGCGGGTTGTGGCGGTAGCCCGGTTTTCGTTAGAGCCGCGTGAGGTTCGGACTGTGGCGAGTGTGCTGGAGATGTTGGTGGCGGTGGAGTAACGGCCTTGGCGGCGTCGATCAGTGTTTGCACGTCGCCGTCCCATTTCGGCAATGCTGCCGGAGGAAGAGGTAATACCTTGTCGAGGTTGGGGAGCTTCAGGGTGCCTTCGTACCACGCGAGGATGTCGCTGATTTTCCCGTAGCGTTCAGCCCGTGCTTTATCGACATGACCCGTAACACTCCCGCCATTGCTCAGATCCAGGCCATCCAACTGAGTGCTAAGAAAGCTTGCGCATTTTTCACTTCCGAGCTTTACCCCTTCATGTAGAACCTTCAGCGCGCGAAGCTTGGCTTCCGGCGTTCCGTCTGCGGCATAAATAAATTCCAGTTCATCCGCCGCATCACCGTAACCTTGCGCCAGCGAACATTCCAGCATCTTCGTCGCAACGGGAACATTGGCCCAGAACCCGTTGCCCGGATTGTCCCAACCGGCGTCAAGCGCCGCACCCAGGAATGATTGAGCCGACGGGCTACCCATGTCCGCCGCTTTCTGGAAAAACGCGTACGCGCTCGTAGCGTCTCCGCCCTTGACGATGCCCTTCATGTGATAGACACCCATCGTGTCCCAGGCATCGGGCACCCCAAGTTGCATCGCTTTCTCCACCCAGCGGATCGCCGTCTCAGGGTCCCTCACGGGAACCGGGTAACCGCTCAATATCAATGCGGCGAGGTTGAGCATCGCTTTCCAGTGGTTACGTTCCGCAGCCTGCAAGTAAAGCTGGTAAATCTTTCTCCAGTCCTTGTCCTCCCAATAGACGTTGGGATCAAGTTCCGATGCGAGTGCCTGCTGGAACCACAGTTCGGCCTGCGGATCGACAGGCGGCAGATGCTGTTCCTGATACACACACGTGAAATCCTTCCGATGTGGAGCAAACAGCGGCAGTTTCGTATAACGGGGCAAATCGGAACTGGACATGGCAGTCATCAACTGGCGAATTGGGGATTCGGCAAGGGCGGTTTGTGCCACGACGAAAAGAAGCCACAAACCGAACAGATATCGAACGCGTGCAAATTTCATGCAAGTGTGGCTTAAGCATCTTTCTAATTTCATTGGCAATCCCTTTCTACCAACTGTGCCGATACGTCGCAAAAAACTTCTCCCTCTCCTTTTTCAGATGGCAGGAAAACTCCCGATAGAGAGCGGCAGCGATACCCTGACGTGCCACTCTTTCTCGCGACGCGACAAACACAAAACAAGTCCTACAATGCAATGTCATACACATCCGCTACGCGCAACCGATTGGGACTGCCCAGCCAGGTCCAGCGAACGTCGTGAGCCGATATGTCCAGATGCTGCTGTCGCGGATCGGGAAAGCTGGCCTCTTTCTCGACGAACGCTTGCCGGTCCCATCGGTTATAAAGTGCGGCAAGCGGATGCGCTGTGGCCACGCGAGCCTCCCATATGCCAGACTGCGGACATTTGAGCCCACCATTGCAGCGCAATGGTTCGGGTCGGTCCGCGAGTTGTCGCAGCAACCCGGCTTTCGTCAGAGCCGCGTGAGGTTCGGACTGTGAAGGGTGTGCTGGAGATGTTGGTGGCGGTGGAGTAACGGCCTTGGCGGCATCGATCAGTGTTTTCACGTCGCCGTCCCATTTCGGCAATGCTGCCGGAGGAAGAGGTAATACCTTGTCGAGGTTGGGGAGCTTCAGGGTGCCTTCGTACCACTTGAGGATATCGCCGACTTTGCTGTAGCGATCTGCACGGGCTTCATCGACATGACCGACCAGACTCCCACCGTTTGCCAATTCGAAGCCATTAAATTGAACAGACAATTTATCCGCACACTTTGCACTACCCAGCTTTGCACCCTCCTGAAGCAGTTTCAGTGCGCGAAACTTAGCTTCAGGCGTTCCGGGATCAGCATAGAGAAACGCCAACTCATACGCAGCGTCGCCATAGCCTTGGGCAACAGCACATTCCAGCATCTTCGTCGCAACGGGAACATTAGCCCAGAACCCGTTGAGCCCCGCAGCCAGCCCCGTGATCGTGAAGAAGCCGAATCTGGACGGGAGCGCAAAGAATTCATGGACCAGCCTGTGTCCGTGGAACTTCATGGCGACTGGACGCAACAGGCTTTCATGCGGCTCCAGCCCCGCGTGCTTCACTTGCATGTAGCGCAGTTCGCCCTGGTAATACGCCGGTAATTCCGGGTCCATACTCGCCATGTCGGAATCCGTCACTTATCGGGCGACTGTGCTGCGGAAATATGCGGTGCAGGACATGACGCACAAAGTGGGAAACCCGTAACAGGAGCTGTCAGATATCAATGGAATTGAGCAGGCGGAATAGCGAATCTGGAGCTGCGGGTACGACAGTGCAGATCGACAGAACGGAAGCGAAAAAGATGGGTGCCTTGAAGGACACCCCGGAAGGAAGTGCCGCCCGCAAAAGGAAGGCGCCCAGATAGTAGTGCGAAATTAGATCCTGATAAACAGATACGCTTCGCATCATCAAGTCACGGGTAGCAGCGGAAGTGGGCACTGACACCTTTCGCCCCAGCGTGCACCTTGCCAAATAGTCCGGTGCCGTCATTCAGGATACGGCCATGATCGCCTGCGGTGGGCTTCCCTTCGCTGATGGTTTGCGAACGATTTTCCCCCACGGTGTTGCCCACACAATAGATGTCACAGTCGAATTCCAGCCAGCACCGAATCCAACATGTAAACATCTAACCCGTTGAGCTTAAATAGAACAGATGTTTGTGAGTGTGTTGCGTTGCGGGACAATTTATCCACACAAATTGTTCGCAAGTCCGTGGATAAGTATCTCCCCACAGCCCTCAACCCCACGCCATAAGGCGGGCCATGTGAGGGGAAATTGAGCATTCCCCACAGGCCGCCAAACATCGGTCCCCCACGTTTCCCCACACGCTGCGGTGCGGGGAAACTGCCTTTCCCCTCAACGGAAAAGGGCCAACATATTAGACATGTGTTTTGTAAAGCACTCAAGCTAACGGCAATTCGGGTGCCGTTTCTACAAGTCACTTGTTAAAGCAGAAAGCTGACGGGGCGGTTGTGTACGCTGCGGCGCACACACGATGGAGAACGCCAGGAACATCCCCCACGACGCGCGATGATAGGGCTACAGCTCCCAACGCTGGCCGTCCTCATTGAGCAGCCAAGGGGTCCGGCAGCAGGGCTCTTCAAGCACCGGGATGCCATTGAATTCGCGCCCGTTGTAGCGGACATCCGAATGTCGCATGTGCAGTTCGTCACATAGCATGCGCTCGTGGTCGGGATGAAGAACCAGTTCCACGGGTTTCTCGCCCCGGTGTTCTTTCCGATGCCGGGAGAGCCCATCTGTGATAAAGGCGTAGATGCTAATGCCTGGCCGGAACCTTAATGTAATAAATCACACCTCCATGATTTTTTGCCGGATCACGCTGCCACTCCTGCGGGGGAGCCGTGAAGAGAAGACCGCCTAAAGGCTGATTTGGCTCGTAGAACTAGCGGGCTACCCGGCGCTGCGACCAGAATTGCGATGGTCGCAGCGCCAGGCGCCTTGGCCAGTCACTCCTCTGGTGGCTCGTCAATGGGGTGCTGCGTGACGTTTAAACGCCTTTTGACCTCCGGGCGTCCCTCTGCGATTACGTTGAGCATTGCAACGCCGAGCTGTCGTGCTAATTCATCGTCGAATTCGAACTCTTGGTCGTCCACGAAGAAGGGGACTTCCATACATTCCGCCAAAAGTGGAGCCACGCTGGCTGATTCGACCATTTGCATGATCAATTGTTGTGGATCGTCGACGTAGGTGACAACCATTGAATATGGTGGACGTTTACGCATTAATACCCCCTACATTCCTGATATCTGTCAAAAGCGTTCTCCATGCAAAGGGCCAAGTTTCGCTTCCCTCTTGTCCCGGCCAATAGCCGGCATGCATCAACATCATTTTCATAATGTGCATGGCACGCAGCCTCATGGGATTCTCGACCACCACACTTCACCATTCCCCCATCCCCGCTCCCTGCACCAAAAAGCGAACTGTAAAGCGTTGACCGCTTCGCAGAACTCGTCAGATCCGGCACAAGCACTGGATGAGGAACCTGCGCCTGATCGCTCGCCATCAACTCGGTGGTTTCACGCCATGCCGGTAGTGGTTCGCCCAGTTCATCCCCGAATAGCTTACCTGTCGGCAACGCCTTCCAGGCCATGTAGCATTCGACGCACATGTCAGGAACGAATGCCGGAGCATCCGACTGAAGTCCTGTCAGGTTCGCGGGTGGCGCAACCGGGTCGTTCCCGAGTTCCCAGTTCGTCAGCCAGACACCCAATTCAGCATCACTGATCGGCTTCCACCAGGCGCCATTCGTTGACACCTGAGCCGTGCGCGAGGACACCGTACCATCTGGACCGTACCGATAATCGACTGCCAGTACTCGGGCGAGTCCACCATTTACCGAACTTGCCGGTTCGTTATACTGGAAGGACTTTACGCGACCGCGCTCATCGTATCCGATGCTCGCCTGACCGCTACTACCAGCTATCTGCGTTGCACGATTCTCAGAATTGCGGGCAAGCGTTCGCATCGACCAGCCAGATACGGCATCCTTCACAGACTCGGCATTGCCCCGTACGTCGTATGTGTAGGTCCAGTCTTCACGCTTCGAGCCGTTACGGGTGATCGCAGCCGATAGAAGACGGTTCGCCGGATCGTACCGTGCACCAACTGTCCACTGATTACCGGTCCCAACGGCCTGCATGCCCTGGTCGCCCGTCGGATCGGTCGTCTCTGTCTCGGCGTAGCCGGTGACGTTGCCGGCCTGGTCGTAGACAAACGCACGGATTTTGCCTGGCGTGGCGACCAGATGCGGACGCAAGGAGGTACTGTCGTTATACTCAATCGTCGTTACCGTCCTGTTACCAGAGACTGTCGCAACTGCTTTTGTCGGCCGGTTGGCGCCGTCCCACGTGTACTGTGTACTCCCATCCGGTGTAACGGTCTGCTTCAGGTTCCCTGATGTGTCCCATGTACGTGAGACCGCGCCACCAGGCGTAACAATTGAGCCGGGACGCGACGTATCTCCAACATCAAAGGAATACGTGCTATTGCCGGACATATTGCTAACAGTGGTCGTGTTCGTGCCATAACTAAGCGAAACGTTACGTGTCGTGTCGGGATGGGTGACCGAGATAGCGCGTCCGCTGGAATCGTAGGTCCATGTTGCAATCCGTGAACCGGATTCGTCCTTTATCCCGGTCACCGCATTAGGGAAGCGGGCATCCTCATAAAGGTACTGACGAACGTATCCAATCGGCGCGGTTACTGAAACAAGATTGCCTTTCGCATCGTACGCATAATGTGTCGCGTTGCCCGAAGGCGGCACTACACTCAGAACGCGACCATTACTGTCATATGTCAGACTAAGTGTCAGCCGCGATGCCGCCTGCCCGATCCGATCAACGGGCCACTGCGCGATCGAATCTATCTGTTGTCCAACGTATTCAACTTCACGATACATACCCGTGCGTGTTGTCTCGGAGTGAAACAGACCTGTGCTGACGGAGTATGTTTCGGTCGTGCCAAGCCGTTCGTCCTTCAGGTAGAAGTATCCGTCGCCAGCTTTCATGAGAGAAAGACCCGACGTACCCGGCACCGCCCACCCGCCGTTAACCCACTTGAAGATCAGAGGCTGGCCGTTACTCCGATACGCGGTGATTTTCGGCGTGCCTGCATTGACCGAGGTCAGATCAAGCCGTCGCTGCCAGTTACTTGCCCAGTACCCGCCCATCGCTACCTGCGCTTTGTCGAACGGCTTCGAAAGGTAGGTACGACTAAACACAAGCGGCGACGCGTCACCGCTTGCAAAGTCAGTTTCAGAGAAAGTCACAATCCCATTCGCGGGAAACACCGGGTCTGCCACGGGGCAGGTATCGTCTGGCGGGGTTTCCGTTGAATTGCACCACTGATCGATCAGGGCGAGGTCATTGATACACGCGTAGTTGCCCATTCCGCCCGGCGTGTTGCTCGTAACGTCGAGCTTGCAGGTCTTGGAGCCCGGCGTGGCGCCGGACTGGGCATACAGCGAAAAACAGTCGACTGCGTTAGCGCTGAACGCGAATATTAGCAACGAGAAGGCAGCCAGCAGGCGCCCCGCGAATCCGACTGTCCCACCGTGGAGTCTGGATTTTTTCATTCTTATCCCTATTGGCTTATTGTTTGAAACGTTTGATGCACACACACCGTATAGGGACCACCAAAAACGAAAAATCCGACAATTCCTAAATTTGCGACTTACTTACGCACACTCAAAATGTGACCCGGATTTACGGCTGCACGATGTAGGAATGCACAACAGGAACTGTCAGAATCAGCGGAGCAGACAAGAAGAAATAGCGTACCGGGAGATGCGGGTACGACATTGCTGATCGATAGAACGCAAGAGAAAAGGAGGAGTGCCATGAAGGTCACCCCGGAAGGTAGGTATTCAGATAGTAGTACAGATTTAATTTATATTCTTAAAACTGATGCACCTCGCATCGTCAAGTCACTTGCTGCGACGATAAGGGTGTATGCAAAACGTTTCACTGCGCGACGTCAGGAAAATCACACCCTATGATTTTTCCTTCCGTTCCCACCCGATACCTGTCCGCACCGCCTCAAGCGTGAGCGTCGCAGGCGTTTCCGCGATGCGCAGCGTATCGAAGAAGTATTTCCAGCGCGTCGTGTCCTGGCCTTCCATCACGTACGACACACAGAGCACGCCCTTGAGCATCGCAAACTCATCCGCGTTGCCCCGGAAGTAATCGATCAGCTTTTCAGTGCGAACCTTGCGCCCCTCAAGTCGTACGCTCATGATTCACCATCGTGGAGCATCCAGGACGGAACCGACTTCAGTGCCTGGTCTTTGAGTACACACACGTCTGAAGATCGTCCATATGCCGCGGCATAATGTTCGACCAGACCGTAGAGCCGGGCCACGGTGCGCTCACCACTGGCACGCCATGTCTCGACGGCAAGCCAAGCAGGCAATTTCACGAATGTATGGGGAGTTCACACTGTCACCATGTCCCGCGCGTTCCAGTACATGCGTTCGCGCGCCTCACGTTGTAATCCTTGTGCCAGCCCTTCGGCCATGTCCTGCGCTGTCTCCTTCAGATAGTCGCCGGCCTCCGACTCAATGCCCCACAACGAGTCGTTCACGTCATCGACCACATTGCCGTCCTCATCCAGCAGTTCGACCACGGCCAATCCACTGCCATCCAGCACAAGCGCCTGTTCAACAGCCTGCACCGACACCGCGATTTCGGCGGAAATGGATACTGACACCTTTCGCCCCGGCGTAGACCTTGCCGGGCAGACGTGTGCCGTCATTCAGGATGCGGCCATGATCGCCTGCGGTGAGCTTCAGGAGCATCCCTTCGCGAATTGTTTGCGAACGATTTTCCCCCACAATATTCCCCACAAAACAGATGTCACGGTCGGATTCTAGCCAGCGCCGAGTCCGACATGTAAACATCTGACCTGTTGAAATTAAACAGAACAGATGTTTGTAGGTGTATTGCGTTGCGGGAAAATTTTATCCACAGTTTTTGTTCAGAAGCCTGTGGATAACCGCCCCACAACAACCCCAACTCCTTGATGCACATACCTTCTTGACCACTGCGCGAGAAGCGAAGAGCGAGGGGCAAAGCGCCGGCCTCAGAGCGCAGCCACCCAAACCGGCTGCGCTCCGCACACCCACCGTCAGGCTGACTCGACCGCCGCCCGTCCGCTCACCCGCATAAACGCACCCCGCTCGACAAGCGCGCCGAACAGCAGTCCGATCGTCGTCCACATGATCGCCTGCATGCCGAGCGCCGCCACACGGAACTTCCACAGCAGCACCGCCGGAAAAGCCTCCGGCACTTCGTTGAGGGCCGGCATCGACAACTGCACGGCGGCGATAATCACAACGAAGACCAACCCCGCCACAATCGAGCCATTCCACGCGCCGAGTTTCGCGGCCGCACGGCGTCGGACCTTGAGCGAAAACACCATCGCGGCGAGCGAGATCGCAATCATCAGGAAGAACAGCCCTGTGCGCATTCCGATCGTCTCCGGGTCGCCGACCGAAGGCGGGTTCGCCGGGTACTTCAGGTTCGGAACGACCGCCAGCGCAATGAACGCGCCGAGCGCCAGCCACGCGGACAACGCGCGCGCGCTCAATGCCCCCACCCGCCCATACGCGTAAGCGAACACCAGCGAGAACAACCCGCCAAATGCCGCGCCGTAAACCACCACACCGGTCAACAAGCCGAGTCCGCGTTGTGTATCGCGGCTCACCAGCTCCGGTTCGGGCGCCTCGCCTTTCGCGGCATCGGCCTTTTCTTCGAATGAAATCGCCTGATTGACTTGCGGTTCGCCCACCACCCGGGCGAAGCCGAACGTGAGCAGTCCCGCGGCGATGCCTGCGAGCATCCCGCGTACCAACAATTTACCGACCATGTTCGACTCCGTTAGTGGCAAGGAAAGCCGAGCAGATGGCGGCCGTCGTGCACGAACTCATGCACGTACATACCCGGCACCAGCGATGTGGCGCCCTGTTCCGCACCCACGAAGTAAAGCGCAAGCAATAGCAGCAAACCGCCGAACACGAGCCACGGCAACAACTCGCGCAGCGGAATCGGCGTGGGTTGAGCAACGGGTTGGGAGGCAGGCTGAGAAGCGGAATTAAAAACGGCTTCAGTCATGATGGACATCTCCTGGGGTTACGCGCCCCGATAGTCATTGCAGAGGGATGATGCGAAGCTCAGGTCTGGCTTTCGGCTTGGGCTGCCGATTACAGTGGCGCGACCGCGCCGGGCTCTCACCGGCTTCCGCGCTTCGCAGTCCGGCTATTCTACGCGCTAAACTCCGGTACCCGGCAACCCCGGGCGGGCGCTTCGTGCCCAACCGGCGTCCAGCTCCGGCGTAGCCTCACAGGAAATGAACAGAATGGACACACGGCTGCTGATGATCAGCCACGCCTCGACCGCCGCCCAGCGCGCAGGCCGCTTTCCCGCCGACGACCCGCTCGACGCCCGCGGCCTCGCCGAAGCCCACGCCTACGCGGCGCGCACCACGCCGGCGCTCGGACAAGGCGCGGCAGCCTACGTCAGCCCTGCCGTCTGCGCGCGTGCTACGGCAGCGGCCTTGGGCCTTGCCGCATCGGTAGATGTCGGACTGGCGGATATGAACTACGGCAAATGGCACGGACGGCGGCTCGCCGACCTCGCCGTCGAAGCGCCGCAAGACCTCGCGGCATGGGCGCGCGATCCGGACGCCGCGCCGCACGGCGGCGAGTCGTTCAGCAACCTCGTGAAGCGGGTAGGAGAATGGCTCGATGCGCTACACCGCGCGGCGGATCCGGCATCGAAGCATACGCGCAACGTGATCGCCGTCACCCACGCGCCAGTGCTGCGGGCAGCAATTGTGTCTGCGCTGGGCGCATCGCCCGTGGTGTTTTCGCGCATTGAAATCGCGCCGCTTTCTACGATCGAGTTGCGGTGCTCATCGCGTGGCTGGACATGGTGGCCGGCGTCGCAGTAGCGGGTCTTGCGCGGCGACTCAAATCACCTGACTTAAATCACCTGACCCACATCACTTGCCCGACACCACCAGACGCAGCTTGTTCGCACCCGTCGGTGTCAGCGTAATGTCGGTGCGCTTGCCCTTCGCGCCCAGATAAAAATGCTGACGTCCCGGCGAATTCTGATCGTGCGTCGCGTCGGGCAGACACGACGCGACGTCAGCCGCTACGGCTTGCAGCGCGTCCGCGTTCGAACCGGCGTCGTGATGCGGCGTCCACGTGCATTGATAGCTGCCGCGGCTTGCCGAACATTGCGCGTCGTCGCCATAGGGTTGCGCGACGCCTTTGCCGTCGTCCGGCGTCAACGAGGCGAGACCGCCCGGTGCGGCCGCCACGATCCGTTTCAGCGACGTACATGGGCTAGGCGCATCGTCGGCATAGGCGCTGCACGGGAGCAAGGCGCCTAGCGATGCGGCGGCAAGCGCGGTGGCGGTGGCGACCAATCGGATTCTGTTCATATCGGCGCGGTCCTCGAAGTGACACACAGGTAGCATCAAACATGCATCAAGCGCAGTAGCACGCTTCGTGCCTATGTGCGCCGAGTGCATCACTCCATGAACCACTCCGCAACCCGCTTCACAGTCCGGCGCCGAACAAGGCAGCCAGCCCATGAGTCGACGAGAAAATCCCCTTGGCATCATGCCCGACCCCATCGATCACAAACGTCCGGTGCGTCGCCAATCCTTCCGGGTGCCGCGCCGCCATATAGCGCGCATAAGCCAGTCCGCGCCCGAGGCGGTGATGCCCCTGGGTTTGCGCGGCACAAGAACGATCGAGCGCCGGATGCTGCGGATCGCAATCTTCACCGCCGAGCAGCACCGTAACGTCACGCTGCGCATAGCGCGCTTCGAGCGCCGCAGCGCAAGCCGCGCTATCCGAGTCGCTCGCGTAAGCCGGCAAATCCTCGAGCCCATACTTCCAGCGATTGAACGACGGGCACATCGCCCGATCGAACGCCGCGAACTCGCCGGACGCGACGGGCCGCATCGCATCGAAGTACACATACGACGAAGGATTCGCGACCACATAGCGCACCGCAACACCACGCGCCGTAAGCGGCGCCTCGCTGTGCGCCACCACCGCATAGCGCTGCACGACCTGGCCGCCGCCAGAGTGCCCGGCGATCACCACCTCGGCAAGCGACGCGAACTGCTCACGCGAAGCGAGCGTTTGCAAAATCGCGTCGAGCACATCGAACGAACTGATCGGCGCGGGACCTTCGGCGTTTTCGCCGCCCATCCAGCTCGTCCAGTCCCAATGCAACGTGGAAGGCGGCAGCTCATGCGCCTCGACGTCCGCGGTCGCGAGAAACTGCGGCACGATCAGCAGCGTATCGGCCGCGCTGCAGCCGGCGAGCGCGCACGACAGCTCGGCGAGATCGAAATAAGTATCGCCGTTGCGCAGTCGGCCGTGAATCAGAATCACGGCGCGGCGGACTTCGCGCGTCGGCGCTAGCCAGTCGCCGTTCGCAAATACGGGCACCGTGCCGCTGCCGGCCCGCGTCGTAACGCTCAGATGCCGGCTCGCGACGACCGCAACCGGACGTTCATTCGGCGCGCGTTCGTCGTCTGTGATCAAAGGCTGGGTCATGCAATACGCTCGTGGTTGATCAATGAGTGGCGGGCCTCGCCGCCGCGCCGCCCGAGATGCGTCCGGCGCGCGTGAAGTACACCATCGCGAGCGACACGAAGCCGGCAAAAATCAGGTAAAACGCCGGCGTGAGGCTGCTGCCGGTCACGCGGGTCAAGCCGGTAATGGTGAGCGGCGCCATGCCGCCGAACAGCGTCACTGCGATGTTGTACGACAGCGCCACGCCCGCCGAGCGGCTGCGCACCGGGAACAAGGTTGCGAGCATGCCGGGATGCGCACCGGACATTGCGGCGAGGAACACTGTCGCGATCATCTGCGCGATGAACAGATGCCCCGGCGTCGGATTCGTCACGACGAAGTGATAGAGCGGGTACACGCAGACCATCCACGCGATCACGATCGGATAGAACAGTTTGTACGCGCCGTAACGATCGGCAAGCTTGCCCGACAGCGGAAACAGAAACAGATTGAGCACGCCTGACACGAATGCGCCGAGCAACGCGGTAGAAAGCGGCAGATGCAATTGCCGTTCGACATAGACCGACAGATAAGAGTGCCACACATAATTGGTCGCTGCGCCGATTATGATCACGCCCATTGCGCAGATCGCCGCATCGCCGTTATCGCGGAAGAACTGGCGGATCGTTACGCGCGGCGGCTTGTCCTTGTGATCGAGCAGGCGCTCGAACTCCGGCGACTCGGCCACGCGATGCCGGATATAGAAGCCGAACGGCCCCGCCAACGCGCCGAACAGAAACGGCAGACGCCAGCCCCACGCCACCAGTTGCTCATGCGTGAGCTGCGTGGTCAGCAGATAGCCGACCCCGGACGACAACAGCAACGCGAACGCCTGCGCCGACATGTTGAAGCTGCCATAGAACATCTTCTTGTGCGGCGGCGCATACTCGACCAGCATCGCCGAGGCGGTCGCGAACTGTCCGCCCACGGAGAGCCCTTGCAGCAGGCGCGCGAGCACCACCAGTAACGGCGCCGCGATGCCGATGCTCGCATAACCCGGCGTGAGGCCCATCAGCAGCGTGCTGGCCGCCATTGAAATGATCAGCAGCGAGAGCGCTTTGCGGCGCCCTGCCCGGTCCGCGTAAATGCCCAGCAGAATGCCGCCGATCGGCCGTACGATGAAACCCACCGCGAACGTGGCGAGCGTCAGCATGATCGACACGAAACCGCCGCCGCCTGGAAAGAACACTTGCGCGATGATCTTCGCGAAGTAGCCATAGATCAGAAAGTCGAACCACTCGAGTCCATTGCCGAGCACGGAGGCGAAGATCGCGCGCCGTACCATTGCCGGACTCAATGCGTTCGACGCAACGGCGCCTGACGCCGCACCATCACGCTGATTCAAGATTGCTTCGCTCATTGTTCGCATCCCTGAGTGTCGAACATCGCCGCCAGCGCGCATACCGACGTCAGCATGCGCGAGCCGTTGTGCCCCACGCCCGGCACGATATGAAAGCGCTGCTTCAGACCATCCGGATGACGTGACCGGATATACCGGTAGTACGCCTCGGCACGCGCGACGCGTTGCGGCCCTTGCGCTTCGGCCGCGCAGGTTTTGTCGAGCGCGTTCTGCTGCGGATCGTCGTCCGCGCCGCCCACGAGGTAGTCGATCCGGCGTGCCGCGTAGGTCGCCTCCAGTTGCGCGGGCGTGCGGTCGCCGAGATAGGGCGGCCGGTTGTCCATGCCGTATTTCCATTGATTGAAGTCGGGACATTGCGCGGCATCGAACGGCGCGGCAACGCCTTGCGCGTTGGGCCGTTGCGCATCGAAATACGCATAGGTGGACGGACTCGCCACCACGTAACGCACGTCGATGCCCTCGTCAGTCAGCGCGGCAATGTTGCGCCCCGCCACGGCGTAGCGCTGCACGACTTGCCCGCCGCCCGAATGCCCGGCGAACACAACGTGCCGGAGATTCGGAAACAGCTTGCGATCGGCAAGACGCGCGACGATCGCGTCCAGCACTTCGTATGAACTGATCGGCAGCGGCGACTGCGCCGCTTCGCCGCCCATCCACGCGTCGCCGGTCCAGCGCAGCAGATCGGCGGGTTCGTCATGCACGCGCGTGTCGAGCGTCGCGAGGAACTGCGGCGCGATCAACAAAGTGGCGTCGGGGTCCGCGTGGGCTGCATCGCGGGCCTTCTGCGCAGTGCGAAAGTACACGTCCGCATTGCGCAGTTTGCCGTGAATCACAATCACCGCACGCGTTACTTGCGGCTGCGCGACGTTCCAATCTTTCGACAGATAAAGCGGAAACTCCGCGTGCCCTTGCGGCGTGTCGAGCGTGAAGCGCGTATCCGAAACCGTCGCCACCGGTTTCAGATGCGGCTCGTAAGCGTGGACCGCGAGCGCAGGTTGCGCGAGCGTCATCAGCAGTGCAGCGCCAGTTGCTGCGCACAGCACGGCGAGACGTCGCGAAAGATTGAAAGTCATGCAGCTTGCTCCTGATCACCGTGTACTGTGCTGAACGCGGCGCATCGTCAAATCCGTCGTTGAAGAACCCGAATGAACCCGAATGCTCAGAACCGATGCCGGATACCGAGCGTCACGCCAGTCTGGTTCGGACCGAACGCGGTATCGCTCGTCACGCCGACGGGCGTGTACTCGTCGTTGGCGTAGTGCGTGGCCGCGGCATACGCGACGGTTGCGTACACATCGGTCCGCTTCGACAGAATATAGTCCGCTCCCAGCACGCCCATCAACGAGTTCGACACGTTGTCCGCCTTGTTGCTCTGGTAGTACGCGGCAGCCGTCACGCGGAAATCCGGCGCGATCAGATAACGCACACCGCCGAACCACAACGCCGACGACACCGACTTGCCCTTGGTCGGGTTGTACAAATAGTGCTCATAGCCGCCCATGATCGTGACGTTGCCGAGCTGCTCGCGCGCCGAGGCGCTCCAGTTGCGCGACTTGGTCCACATGCCTGTCGAGTTGATCGCGCCGTTGCGGTAGTCGTAGGCCACGGCCGTGGCGAAGCTGCCGGTATCGTAGTCGAGCGCGCCGCCGTACGCGGCGCTGCTCTGAAACGAATCCGCCGAGCCGCCGAAGCTGTAATCCGCCGTCGCTGTCAAACCACCGAAGCGGCCTACATACTTCACCGAGTTGTTCACGCGCGCCTTGAACGAAAAGCCATCCACGGAACCGGTGGTCGGCATCCACGTGTATTGCTGGCCGAACACCATCGGGTCGTATTTGATCAGCGTGTCGTACATCGCCGTGTACTGCAAGCCCGCCGACAGCGCACCGTACGCGTTAGAAAGCCCCACCGCCGCCGTGCGATTGAACAGCACGCCGGCGCTCGCATTGGTGCCGTCGTTGCCGTTGAAGCCCGCTTCGAGAATGAAGAACGCTTTATTGCCGCCGCCGAGATCTTCGGCGCCGCGAAAACCGAAGCGCGAATTGCTCAAGCCGCCGGAATTCTCGCGAACCAGCGAGCCGCCGCTAGCGCCAGCATGGTTGAGAAACTCGAGGTTGGTGTCGATCACACCGTATAACGTGACCGATGCCTGAGCATGCGCGCCCGCGCAACTCACCACGGCCAAAGCGGCCACCGCGCATTGTTTTTTCACTGACGTCTCCTGTCGACCAGAGTCGGGTTTTGTTTTATTTCGCGTTCATTTCCGCGCGATGGACGAGATCGTAGGATCGGCCGTGGTAAATGTAAAATACCTGTTTTCTGCACAATCCATATTTATTGAATATGGTAATGAACCGACCTTCGAACCCCATCCAGGAGACGAAACATCATGGAGCTACGCCATCTGCGTTACTTTCTGGCGGTCGCCGAAGAAGGCCAGTTCACGCGAGCGGCTGAGCGGCTGGCCATGCAACAGCCCCCGCTTTCACAGCAGATTCGAATGCTGGAAGAAGAGATCGGCTTCGAGCTCTTCGTGCGCATGCCGCGCGGCGTCACCCTGACGCCGGCCGGGCAGGCCTTTGCGGAAGATGCGCAACGCCTGCTGCAGGATCTGCAGCAGGCGGTAGAAAAGGCGAGCCGAATTGCGCGCGGCGAACTGGGCACGATTTCGATCGGGCTGACGAGCTCCGCTGCATTTCATCCGTTCACGACCGAGGCGATCCGCGCGTTTCGCGCGGTGTGTCCCGAGGTTGCCGTTGAGCTTGCCGAACTCAATGCGGCGGAGATCATCGAGCGCCTGGCCGCGGGCCAGATTCAGGCGGCGTTTCTGCGCAAGCCGGTTGAAGCGCGGGAAGGCGTGGCCTTCGAGCTGCTGCTCGACGAGCCGATGGTCGTGGTGTTGCCGGTCGGCCATCCCTTGCTCAAAGGCAGGAAGCGGCCACAAGTGCCCCTCAAAGCGCTAGCGCACGAAGACTTCATTCTGGTCCGCCGTCCAGGCGCGCCCGGCATGTATGCCGATATCCTCGCGGCGTGCCGCCAGGCCGGCTTCGTTCCGCGAATCGCACGGGAAGTGCCGCGCATGGTGTCGGGCATCAACCTCGTTGCGGCGGGTCTCGGCGTGACGCTGGTGCCCGCTTCCATGCAACGCTATGACCAGGTGGGCACCGTGTACTGCACGCTTGCCAACCCCTCGAAACTGAGCGCGCCGCTGCATCTGGCCTATCCCGCGGCGTTGCACAACAGCGCGGCCACGCGCTTTATCCAGCTCGTGACGGCGCGCGCCGGCACGTAGCGTCGGCGCCCGCGGGCACGCAAATTGCACCCTCCTCGTACCGGCTGAAAAATCATCAGCTTTTCATTGACGCCAAACGCCCCACCACGCCATGTCAAACAGACACGACGCCGACACACCGGCCCGCCTGTCCTCAGGAATCGAGGGAATCGACGACATCCTGGGAGGCGGTCTCACACCGCACCGCATGTACCTCGTGGAAGGCGCGCCCGGTACAGGTAAAACTACCCTGGCCTTGCAGTTCTTACTCAAGGGTGTCGAAGAAGGCCAGGGCGGCTTGTATATCACGCTGTCCGAAACCCGCTCAGAGTTGATCGCGGTAGCCGAAAGTCATGGCTGGGACATCAGCCGGTTCACGGTTCTGGAGCTGCTTTCCGACGAAGGCCTCGACCCGCAATACGAGCAGACCGTCTTGCACCCGGCCGAAGTTGAACTCGGCGAGACGGTGCGCAACGTGATCCAGCAGGTCGAGGAACTCAAGCCCGCTCGCATCGTGCTCGACAGCCTCTCTGAATTGAGGCTGCTGTCGCAGAACCCGCTGCGCTACCGCCGGCAGATTCTCGCGCTCAAGCGTTATTTCGCCACCCGCGAATGCACCGTGCTGCTGCTCGACGACAATTCGTCCGACCCCGGCGACGTGCAGTTGCACAGCATCGCGCACGGCGTGATCAGCCTCGACAACCTCGTGCACGACTATGGCGGCAACCGCCGCCGCGCACGCGTCGCCAAGATGCGCGGCATCAAGTTCCGCGAGGGCTACCACGACTTCACGCTCGACACCGGCGGCATCCACGTCTATCCGCGCCTCGTCGCGGCCGAGCATCACACCAACTTCAACGCCGAGGTGGTGAGCACCGGCACGGCGGGACTCGACGCGCTGCTCGGCGGCGGACTGATCCCCGGCACCAACGCGCTGATGATCGGCCCCTCGGGTGTGGGCAAGACCACCACGGTGGTGTCATGCCTGATCGCGGCGCTCGAACGCGGCGAGCGTTGCGTCTACTACGTGTTCGACGAGACCCTCACCACGCTGACGATCCGTTGTGCGACGCTCGGCATGTATCTCGCGCCGCACGTCGAGAGCGGTTTGCTGACGCTGCGCCAGATCGATCCGGCGGAGATATCCCCGGGCGAGTTCGCCAGCGACGTGCGCCGGTCGGTCGAAAAGAAGGGCGCCCGGTACGTTGCGATCGACAGCCTGAACGCCTATCTCCAGGCCATGCCCGGCGAGCGCTATCTGCTGCTGCAAATGCACGAGCTGCTCGGCTATCTCAACCAGCAAGGCGTCGTCACGATGCTCGTGCTGGGGCAGCACGGCATTATCGGCGAGGTGCAGAACGATATCGACATCAGCTATCTGAGCGACGTGGTCGTGCTGTTCCGCTATTTCGAACACCACGGCGAAGTGCTCACCGCCGTGACCGCCGTGAAGAGCCGCGCCAATGCCCACGAACGCTCGATCCGCCAGTTCCGTCTAGCCAGCGGCGGCGTGGAAGTGGGCGACGCGCTGCGCGACTTCGAAGGCGTACTCTCCGGACTGCCGGCTTATCGTGGCAGCACTGCCCTGCTCGGGGCGACGAACCGCGTCATCGAAACGCCCGGGAAGTGAGGTCATGGAGCAACGCGTTCTTATCCTGGCGCCGTTTGGCCGCGACGCCGATGTGATCGCAGAAGTGCTGCGCAAAGACGACCGCATGTGCGTGGCATGCCGCGATGCCGACGCGCTCACCGCCGCGCTGGATGAGGGCGCCGGCGCCGCGTTGATCGCCGAGGAAGCGCTGGCAGGCGGCCATGCGGTGCGCCTGTTCGACTGGCTCGAGCAGCAGCCGGCATGGTCCGACTTCCCGTTCACGCTGCTTGCCGCCCCACGCGTCGGACATCGCTCGGAGCGCGGGCTGGAAGTGCTCGAACGGCTCGGCAACGTGGTCGTGCTCGAACGTCCGCTGAATTCGGAAACGCTGCGGCGCGCGGTGGCTTCGTCACTACGGGCACGGGCGCGGCAATACGAGTCGCGCCGCCATCTTGCCGAGCGGATCCAGGCGCAGGACGCGCTCGTGCAACTGAACGACTCGCTGGAGAGCCGCATTGCAGAGCGCACCCACGAACTTGCTTCCGCCAACAACCGGCTGATGATGGAGATTCACGAGCGCGCCAAAGTGCAGGCCGTGCTGGTGCAATCGCAGAAAATGGAAGCGCTCGGGCAACTCACCGGCGGCATAGCGCACGACTTCAACAATCTGTTGAACGTCATCATGGTCAACGCGGAGTTGATCGCTCGCGTAAGCAGCGACGAGCGCCTTCGCGGCATGGCCGCCACCGTCAAACGCGCGACCGAACGCGGCGCGAAACTGACGGGACAATTGCTTACTTTCTCGCGCAACAGCAACCTCGATCTGAAAGCGGTGGACGTGGTGACGTTGCTGCAAGGCATGCGCGACATCATCACAGTGTCGCTCGGTTCCGGCATTCGCTACACCAACGAATTCGGCGGCGACGAGTTGTGGACCGAGGCCGACGCCAATCAGCTCGAACTGGCCATTCTCAATCTCGCCATCAACGCGCGCGACGCCATGCCGGCCGGCGGCCAGCTCGGCATTCGCGTGAAAGAGCGCGAAGCGCCGGATCAGACTCTCGAAGGCGGCCCCTATGTGGTGATCGAAGTCGCCGATACCGGTTCGGGTGTGCCGCCCGAAGTCGTGTCGCGCGTGTTCGATCCGTTCTTCACCACCAAGCCGATCGGCAAGGGAACGGGACTCGGCTTGAGCCAGGTCTACGGCATCGCGACGCAAGCCGGCGGCACCGCGCGTCTGTTCAGCGAGGAAGGCGCGGGCACCACCGTCGAGATCTGGCTACCGTTGCGCGAACGCGTGGCGCCGCAAGCCGAAGCGACGTCGAATGCGGAAGCGAACGCGGTCGGCGAAAAGCGGGTGCTGGTGGTTGAAGACGACGGCGAGGTGCGCGCCATGCTCGTCGAGTCGCTAAGAATGCTCGGCTACACCGTGACCGAGGCCGCCGACGGACGCGCCGGACTGAACCGCTTGCAGGACGACAAGCCGGACCTGCTGATGGTGGACTTCGCCATGCCCGGCATGAACGGAATCGACGTGATCGCCGAGGCGCGCAAACTGCGCGAGGATCTACCGGTGATCCTCGCGACGGGTTATGCGGACGTGGATATTTCCGGGCTGGCGGTGAAGCGCTGCACGATTCTGCGCAAACCTTTCCAGCTCGATGACCTCGCGCGCACGGTACGGCTTGGGCTCGCCGCGTAAGCGCGGCTTGACGGATAACCCCGGCGTCACAAAAACTTCAATTCAATAGGTTGCTAACGAAGTTTTTGGAAATACAATAGCGGCCATGCCGAATCTCGATACCTTGCGCCGCACCGTCAGCAGCACGCTGGTCGTCGCTGCCCGAAAATGGCGGCGCACGAGCCACGGCGTGCTCGCCGCCTTCAATGTCTCCGAGGCATGCGCCACGCCGCTGCTGACCGCCAGCCGGCTCGGCTCGGCCGTGCGCCAGGTCACGTTAGCCGATCACATTGGAATCGAAGGGCCGTCGCTCGTGCGGCTGCTCGATCAATTGTGCGCGGCGGGCCTGATGCGCCGCGACGAGGATCCCGAAGACCGGCGTGCGAAAACCGTGGTGCTCACCGAAGAAGGCCGGGCCGTCACCGCAAAAATGGAAGAGGAACTGGTCACGCTGCGCGCGCAGGCATTGAAAGACGTCTCGCGCAGCGATCTGGAAGCGACCTTGCGCGTGCTGGCCGCTTTCACGGGGGAGGCCACCGAACCGGCCGCTCAGAACAGCGAGCCAGACGGCGAAGAACGTAGCCGACCCAATCAACGCGCCGCAGGCGAACCGGCGCAGGGCGGCGGCCCACTCCGCCAGGCAGCCAAAGAGAACAAGTCGAACAAAGGCAAAGCGGACCCCGCCGCGCCGCACGAGACCGGCGATCCGGCGTAACGGTTTATGGTCTACCCTTCCCTTCGCGACTGGCTGTTCTCGGTCAAGACTTTTGCCGCGGCGATGATCGCGCTCTACATCGGTCTCGCGCTCGAACTGCCGCGCCCGTATTGGGCGATGGCGACCGTCTACATCGTGTCGAATCCGTTCGTCGGCGCGACCCGCTCCAAGGCGCTGTATCGTGCGCTCGGCACCATGCTCGGCGCCTCGGCCGCGGTGCTGCTGGTGCCGCCCTTCGTCGAATCGCCGTATCTGTTCAGCGTGATCGTGGCGCTCTGGACCGGTACGCTGCTGTATCTGGCGGTGTCCGACCGCACCGCGCGCAGCTACGTGTTCCTGCTGGCCGGCTATACGATGCCGATCATCGCGCTGCCTTCGGTGACCAACCCAACCGGCGTGTTCGATCTTGCGGTCAGCCGTACCGAGGAGATCACGCTTGGCATCGTGTGCGCGAGCATTGTCGGCAGCGTGCTGTTTCCGAGCCGGCTTGCGCCCACCATCATCGAGCGGACCGACGCATGGTTTCGCGACGCCGCGTTCTATGCGACGGAAACGCTGTCCGGCCGCATTGCCGGCTCGGCGGTATCGGGTGCCCGGCAGCGACTCGCGGCCACCATTAACGGTCTGGAACTGCTGCTGAGCCAGCTTGCCTACGATCACACGCGGCCCGACGTGCTGGCGCGCGCGCATGAGTTGCGCGGGCGCATGCAGTTGCTGCTGCCGATCATGTCGGCGCTGGCCGATCCGCTGATCGCGCTCTACAACAGCAGCCGCCAGACATGGCCTGAAGGTCTGGAAAGCCTGCTCGCCGATCTCATCAAGTGGTTCAATGAGCCGATGCCCGCCGTGAGCGAAGGCTATCATCCCGACCCGACGGCCGACGCGTTGCGCGAGCGCATCGCGGCGCTGCAGCCGCCGCCGTCCGCGCTAGCCAGTTGGGACGGCGCGCTGCTTTCGAACGCGTTGTGGCGGATGAAGCAGGTGATCGACGTCTGGCAGGACTGCCGCGCGCTGCGCATCATCATCACGCGCGAAGAAGGTTCGTGGCGCCCGCGCTTTCGCCATTGGCGGCTGGGCGGCACCGAGCGCTTCTACGATCACGGCATCATGCTGTTCTCGACCGGTTCGGCCGCGGCCGCCGTGGTTCTCGCGTGCAGTCTGTGGATCGGCTCGGGCTGGAACGACGGTGCCAGCGCGGTGACGCTCGCGGCCGTGGCATGCTGTTTCTTCGCGGCGCTCGACGAGCCCGCGCCGTTCGTGTTCCGCTTCTTCGTGGCGACCGCGATCAGCGTGGTGGCGGCGGGCGTCTACCTGTTCGTCGTGCTGCCGCACGTGCATGACTTTCCCATGCTGGTCGTCATGTTCGCCGCGCCGTTCATCTTCGTCGGCACGCTGATTCCGCGCCCGCAGTTCAACCTGGCCACCGTGCTGGTCGCCGTGAACACGGCCACCTTCATCAGCATCCAGGACGCTTACGACGCCAACTTTTTCGTGTTTCTGAACAGCAATCTCGCGGGCCTCGCCGGGCTGCTCTACGCGTACGTGTGGACTCGCGTGACGCGGCCGTTCGGCGCCGAACTCGCGGCGGCCCGACTGTTGCGTTCGAGCTGGGCCGACGTGGCGCTCACGGCGTCGACACGGCCGATCGAAGATCCGCGCAATCTCGCCGCGCGCATGGTCGACCGGCTGATGCAGTTGATCCCGCGCCTCGCCGCTACCGACGACCATCGCCATCCGTCGATCGAGAGCTTTCGCGATCTGCGCATTGCCTTCAACGCGCTCGATCTGCGCCGCCTGACCCGCAAGCTGGGTGGCGAAGCGCCGGCCGCGATCGAACACGTGCTCGACGACGTGCGTCAATACTACGAAAACTGTGTTGCGCGCCGCAAGCGCGAGCCGGTGCCGGACAGCCTGATGTCGTCGATCGACGCCGCCGTGGCGCGCGTAACGGCACAGGGGCTCGCCAACGCCGGCGCGCCGAGCGCGACCTCGCAAACGTCGGCGCGCCAGTTGCGTGACGCGCTGCACGCGCTGGTCGGCTTGCGTCTTTCGCTGTTTCCGGCCACGTTGATAATACCGACGCCGCCCGAGCCGGAGGCTGCCGCCTGATGCCCGCCGTTCGCCGCCGGTTTCCGGCCGTCTCCACCTCTTTCCACTCTCCGCGATGATCGGTGAAATCGATATCTTCGGCGTGTTCGTGCCGGCCGTGCTCGTGCTGATGTTGATCGCGTATCTGATCAACCTGGCGATCCGCACGGTGCTTGCGCGCGTCGGCTTTTACCGCTTCGTCTGGCATCGCTCCATCTTCGATCTCGGCATCTATGTGCTGGTGCTGGGCCTTGTCGTTGTCGTTTCGCACAGACTAATAACGTGAAAAAAACCTGGTTCTCCGTCGGGCAGATTCTGCTCACCCTGATCGTCGTCGTGGCCGCGGCTCTCGTGCTGTGGAAGCTGGTCGACTACTACATGTTCGCCCCGTGGACTCGCGACGGACACGTGCGCGCCGACGTGATCCAGGTCGCGCCAGACATCTCGGGGCTGATCTCGTCGGTCGAAGTGGTGGACAACCAGCAGGTCAGGCGGGGCCAGGTGCTGTTCGTGATCGATCAGGCTCGCTATACGCTCGCGCTGCGCCAGGCTCAGGCCACCGCGCAACAACGCCGCGCCACGCTCGATCAGGCACGTCGCGAAGACGCGCGCAACCGCAAGCTCGGCAACCTGGTCGCTGCAGAGGTGTCCGAAGAAAGCCGCTCGCGCGTCGAACAGGGCGAAGCCGCGCTTGCTGATGCAAACGTTGCGATCGATACCGCGAAGCTGAATCTGCAACGCGCCACGATCGTGAGTCCGGTGGACGGTTATCTGAACGACCGCGCGCCGCGCGCCGGCGAATTCGTCGCGGCGGGGCGGGCGGTGGTCTCGGTGGTGGACATGCATTCGTTCCGCGTGGACGGTTATTTCGAGGAGACCAAGCTGCGCGGCATCGGCATCGGCCAACCGGTGGATATCAAGGTGATGGGCGAGCCGGACGTGTTGCGCGGACACGTGCAGAGCATTGTCGCCGGTATCGAGGATCGCGACCGCTCGCAGGGCACGAACCTGCTGCCGAACGTGAATCCGGCATTCAGTTGGGTGCGGCTCGCGCAACGGATTCCCGTGCGTGTGGCGCTCGACGAAGTGCCCGCCGATTTCCGCATGATCGCGGGACGCACCGCGACGGTGTCGGTGCGCGATCTTGCGCTGGCGGGTAAGAAGCGTCCGGATGCGGGTGCCTCGGGCGCGGTGGGTGCGTCGGGGGCTTCGGCTTCGGCTTCGGCTTCAACCTTGGCTACGTCCACGGTTCCGGCCGCCTCTGCTGCGCAGCCGGCCTCGGCCACGGTCATCTCGGGCGCTTCGCAATGAAGCTGTCGCGCGCCCTGCCCTTATTGCCGCTGCTGCCGCTATTGCCGTTGGCTGTCGCGCTCGACGGCTGCATGAACGTCGGTCCCAACTATGCGCTGCCGCAACAGGCGCTCGTCAACGCGCCGCTGGCCAATACGCCGATCGAAGGCGCCGACGCGGCCCTGACGACCGGCCGCAACGTGCCGCCCGTATGGTGGAAGCTGTACGACGATCCGGTGCTGAACGGACTCGTCGACGAGGCGCTGCAATCGAACACCGACTTGCGCGTCGCGGCGGCGAACCTCGCGCGCTCGCGCGAAGCGCTCGGCGTCGCGCAAGCGCAAGGTGGTTTCTCCGGCAAGACTTCGGCGCTGATCGAACGCGCGCAGGAATCCGCCGAGCAATACCTGCTCACCGAGAAACTGCCGGTCGTCAACGAAGGTGACATCGGCATCAGCGTCTCGTATGAAATCGATCTGTTCGGCAAGCTGCGGCGCGGCGTGGAAGCGGCGCAGGCAGACAGCGAGTCCGTGCAGGCCGCGGCCGATCTCGCGCGGATCACCGTGGTGGCGGACGTGGTGCGCTCATACGTCGAGCAATGTTCGGCAGCCGATGAGCTCAGAATCGCGCAACAGTCGCTCGCTCTGCAGAAGCAGCGCGTGGACGTCTCGCGCCGCCTGCGTGACGCGGGGCGCGGCAATCAGCCCGACGTGACGCGCGGGCAGACCCAGGTCGATACGCTGTCGGCGGATATTCCGCGCTATACGGCACGCCGCAAGATCGCCCAGTACCGGCTCGCCGCGCTGCTCGCCCGCGCGCCATCCGACTTGCCGCCGGCCGTGCTCGCGTGCGACACGCTGCCGCAAATCCGCCAGCCGATTCCGATCGGCGACGGCGCCGCGCTGCTCAAGCGCCGCCCGGATGTGCGCGAAGCCGAGCGTCAACTGGCGGCGTCCACGGCGCGCATTGGCGTGGCCACCGGCGCGCTGTATCCGACGGTGAGCATCGGCGCCTCGGCAGGCTTGACCGGGATCCTCGAAGACCTGGGCACCTCGCCCACGGCGCGTTGGGGCTTCGGTCCGCTGATCAGCTGGACCTTCCCGGCGAACGGCGCGCGCGGCCGGGTGCGCGAGGCGCAGGCGTCGAGCCAGGTAGCCTTGGCGAAGTTCGATGGCGTGGTGCTGACCGCGTTGCGCGAGACCGAAACCAGTCTGGCAACTTATGCGTCGGACTACGCCCGCGCCGACGCTTTGCGCGCCGCCGTGAAGTCGGCGGCCGCGTCGGCGGATGAAACGCATCGGCTGTATCTCGCAGGGCGTGAGTCGTTTATCTCGGATCTGGATGCGACGCGCACGCTCACCTCGACGAAATCTCAGGCGGCCGCCGCCGAAGGCCAGGTGGCGATCGATCAGGTCAACCTGTTCCTGGCGCTGGGCGGCGGGTGGGAGATGGATCCGCAGAATGCGTCCGGCAGTGCGGCGCCCGCAGCCGCAGTGCCGGTCAAAGCGGCGCCGGCGCCCGCAGCGGCTTCCGCAAAAGTGCCTTGACGCGGCCTCTGATTTTGAGCGTCTGAAGCGAGCTTCTGGTCGAGGCTCGCTTACCAGGCCACTTGCGGGGCCGCCACCGCAAGGGCACGCGCTCGTGCCCTATCCGTACGATCTAATGTTTCGCCCAAAAGCTTACGAATTATTTTTATTATCTTTCTTTTGCCTTTCATTCGAGTTAAATTCGTGCCATCGACCATTCATTACGGGGATACGTATGTCGCAATTCATGAAAGGCGCGGCTGCGCTGGGCGGATGCATTGGCATTTTCACAGCGGTCGTTGCCGTGGTGGAAATGCTGGCAGGTTGAACCCTCGCGCGGCGGCCTCCTGTTAACGCGGAAAGGTCGGCAGCGCTATGCTGGCCGACGCTTTGCCGCCGCCTGGTGAATCGCCGCCCGGACCCGTGGATACGTGCCGCAACGGCACACGATATGGCACATTGCCGCGTCGATGTCCGCGTCGGTGGGTCTGGGATTGTGCTTGAGCAGCGCGCAAGCCGCCATGAGTTGCGCGCTCTGGCAATAGCCGCACTGCACCACGTCGAGATCGATCCACGCTGCCTTCAGTGCCTGTGCTTCAGGGCCCTGCAAGCCTTCAATGGTCGTGATCTTCTGCGTGTGCAGGCTCGACATGAGCGTCTGGCACGCGAAGTTCGCTTCGCCATCCACATGAATCAGGCACGCGCCACAAATCCCCAAACCGCAGCCGAACTTGGTGCCCGTCATGCCAAGCTCGCAACGCAGCACCCACAGAAGCGGCATGTCGGGGTCGGCCTGCACCGCCACCGCCCGGCCGTTGATGTTCAGTGATCCCATCGCCCGTCTCCTTTAGTTTCTTCATTCCTGCGTTTTCGGATTCGCTGCGCTTCACGCAAGCTTCAACGGCAGTGAGCGCAAGCGCTGGCCCGTCAACGCGAACACGGCATTCGCCACCGCCGGCGCAACCGGCGGCACGCCCGGCTCGCCCACGCCCTGCGGATGCATCTGGCTCGGCATGATGTCCGTGTCGATCACCGGGCAATCGTTGATCCGCACGACCGGGAAATCCACAAAGTTCTTTTGCTGCACCTGACCGTTGACGAGGGTGATTTCGTCCTGCAACGCGGTGGAGAGACCGAACACGATCGCGCTTTCCATCTGCTGACGGATCAGATTCGGATTGACCGGCATGCCGCAATCGATCACGCAGACCACCCGATGCACGCGAATCCCCTTATCCGGCCCGATCGACACCTCCGCCACCTGCGCGACCACACTGCCGAACGCCTCGTGCAACGCAACGCCACGCGCGCGCAGCGCGCCGTCGGCGGCATGCGTCAACGAATGCCCCCAGTCCGACAAAGCCGCCACGCGCCTTAACACCGCCAGATGTCGCGGATGCTGCGCGAGCAGCGCGGCGCGAAACGCAATCGGATCCTGGCCGGCGGCCACCGCGAGTTCATCGGTGAAACCCTCGGTGAAAAACGCCTGATGCGAATGACCCACCGAGCGCCAGAAGCCCACCGGCACCGGCAACTCGACAATCTTGTGCGCCACGCGCGCGGCGGGCCATTCGTACGGCTGATCGAAGGCGCCTTCGCAGGTGGTCTTGTCGATTGGAATGCGCGGCACGCCGTAATAGCGCGCGAGGGATTCCGGCACGATCGCCTGACTTGCCGACGTGGCCTGCCACGCCACCAGTTTGCCGTCGTTGTCGAAACCGGCCTTCAGCCGCGACACGCACGCGGGACGATAGAAATCGTGAGTGAAGTCCTGAGCCCGCGACCAGATGGTTTGCACCGGACGGCCGCCGCCTTCGCGTGCAATCGCCGCCGCCTGGGCGATGAAATCGAGTTCCAGGCGCCGTCCGAACGCGCCGCCTAACAGAAGCGTTTGCACGTCGACCTTGTCGGTGTCGAGATCCAGCACCTTCGCCACGTGATGCCGCGCGAGCGCGGGCATTTGCGTGGAGACCCAGACCGTGGCCGAGCCGTCCGTGACCTGCACGGTGCAGTTGGGCGGCTCGACCGCGCCGTGCGCGAGATACGGCGCGCGATATTCGGCGCTGACGGTGCGCGCCGCGCGGCTCAACGCGGCGTCTACGTCGCCCAGATGGTAGTAGGCGTGGCCGTCGCCATCGTCCAGTGCTTGCGCGAGGCGGCGGTCCACGTCTGCGTTCGACAGCTTCGCCGCCGGGCCGTCATGCCAGTCCACGGCCACGGCGGTGACCGCGTTCATCGCGCGAAACGGGTTGTCTGCGATCACCGCGACGCCACCCGTGCCGCCGTTATACGGCGCAACGGCGAAGGCCTTGATGAAGCCCGGCATTTTCCCGGCGGCCGTTGCGTCGAACCTGGCGACCGAACCGCCCAGCGTCGGGCACATGACGACACTTGCATAGAGCAGGCCGTCGGGAAGCGCGTCGATACCGAAGCGTGCCGTGCCGTTGATCTTCGACGCCGCTTCGATACGGCGTACCGGTTTGCCGATCAGCTTGAAGTCGGCGGGATCTTTCAACGCCACCTGGCGCGGCAGCGGTTGCTGAGCGGCCATTGACGACAATTCGCCGAAGCTTGCCTTATGCCCGGACGGATGCAGCACCTGGCCGCCTTCAGCGCGGCATTCACCGGCCGGCACTTTCCATTGCGCGGCCGCTGCGCCGATCAGCATGGCGCGGGCGGAAGCGCCGGCTTCGCGCATCGGCGTCCAGAGATCGTTGATGCTCGATGAGCCGCCCGTCATCATCGTGCCGGCCTCGCGCACCACCTTGCGGGTCATCCAGACGGTGGCGCGCTTGATGGCGCTGTCGTCGTCGGGGCGAAACGGCAGGTCGTCGATGATGTTCTGCACGCTGTTGTAGATCCTGTCGATGGGCGAGTCTTCGACCCGCACTTGCGACCAGTCGGCGTCGAGTTCTTCGGCGAGCAGCATGGCGAGGCCCGTGTGGATGCCCTGGCCCATTTCCGCCTTGCACATCATGATCGTCACGCTGTTGTCGGCGGAGATCTTGACCCAGCCGTTGAGCGCCACCTGTGTGCCTTGCGCCGGCAGCGGCATGGACGTGGTCAAACGCTGCCCCGGCGGCAGCACCGACCACCCGACCAGCAGCGCGCCGACAGCACCGGCGCCGCCAAGCAGGAAGGTTCTGCGCTTTAACATGACATGGCTCGATCAGCTCGCACGCTGGCTGTGAAGCTATGAAAGCGCGGTCGGCGCCTCGGCGTTGTTCCTCGGAATAGTAATAAGACGGGGGAGCCGATGTGAGACTTAAATGCGTGCGCTCAAGTCGGGACGGCGCGGGGCGGGAGATGCGGGGGAGCGTGGGAAT
>NZ_JAMWXW010000046.1:0-59031 GCF_031570135.1 Paraburkholderia sp. USG1
TGCACAACCTCCTGCATCACCCCGGTCTCGTCCATCGTGTACATCTGTCCATTTCAAAATTTAGATGGACACGATCCTCGCTCTCGCTCCCCAGCCAATCAAGATGACTTCACCGGGTGCTTACGGTCCTTCGCGCCTGCGAAAGCTTGCAAGCGGTCAAAAAAGCCCTGACACCTAGGCTTTCACAACTCACAGGCATAAGAAAAGGGGCTGCTTTTTGGGCAACCCCCTTATCTACTGCGCGTTCCAGTCTTAGGCTACAACTTCAGCCTCAGTCTTGTAGGACGGGTAGTCGGTGTAGCCGATATCCGTGCCACCAAAGAACGTCGGGCGGTCGTACGGATTGAGCGGCAGCTTGTGGCGGAGTCGCTCCGGAAGGTCCGGATTCGAAATGAAGTGACGTCCGAATGCGACGAGGTCAGCGTCGCCAGCCTTCACAATTGCTTCAGCGGTATCGCCGCTGAATCCGCCCGCCGCAATGATGGTGCCCGCGTAGTGCTTGCGAATCAGCTGCGCCGCAATCGGATTCGGGTCGGCGTTCTCGTCGTCGACGTTGCCCAGAACACGCGGTTCGATGAGGTGCAGATATGCCAGATTCAGCTTCGCGAGTTCTTGCGCGACGTACGTGAAGAGACCGACAGGGTCGCTATCCGACATGTCGCCCCAGCTTCCGCTCGGTCCGATGCGCACTGCGACCTTGTCGCTACCCCACACCGAGATGACGGCACGAGTTGCTTCCAGCAGGAGACGCGCGCGGTTCTCGAACGAGCCGCCATAGATATCGGTACGCTTGTTACTCCCGTCCTGCAGGAACTGGTCGAAGAGATACCCGTTTGCAGCGTGCAGTTCGATGCCATCGAAACCAGCCGCGACACCGCGCGCGGCTGCCGTACGGAAGCTTTCGACGATACCCGGGATTTCGTGAGTTTCCAGCGCGCGGTTAGGCGTATTCGGCACCCAGCCAGCGTTCGTGTATGCAACGCCGCCGTGAGGCACTTCCGAGGGACCAACCGGGCGACCGCCATCAGGCTGCAGTTCCGAGTTCGACTGGCGACCAGCGTGGTACAGCTGGAGGAAAATCTTCCCGCCCTTCGCGTGTACCGTGTCGGTCACCAGTTTCCAGCCAGCAATCTGGCTGTCGTCATACAAACCAGGTGCGCCCAGATAGCCATTGCCGTTCGCCGCAGCGATGGTCGCTTCAGCAATCAGGAATGCGCCAGCCGACGTGCGTTGTGCGTAATACTCAGCCATGAGCGGGCCAGGAATCGCACCGTCTTCGGCACGCATACGGGTCAGCGGCGCCAGAACGACACGGTGCGAGAACGTGTAGGGACCGACTTTGACTTCAGAGAATAGCTTGGACATGATTTACCTCAAGAAGAAAATGATTGGCGATTTGCCCCGGCAAGGTCGGTGCGCAACTCGGTACGCGCCCAGCCGGCAACTCGTGATTTACGGAAACGTCGATTACTGGTTGTCCTGGACCTTGGCGTCGTGGGGCTGCGTGTTGGGGCGGCCTGCCTCGGACGTCACGTTGGTCGTGCCGCCAACGGCGTTAACCGTCAAAGCAGACTGCTGAGCCTCGGCGGCAAGAGTTTGAGCAGACGGACCACGTTGTGACGCTGGTGCGCCAAGACGCGGGTCGTAGTGAGGCGCCGGACCCAGACCACTCGCGAATACCGGTGCCGACAGCACCGCCAGGGTCGAAAGCATGAAAAGGCTAGATTTACGGAACATGCGTAACTCCATTGACTTTCAGGTTCAGGGGTGAAACCGCAGCAATGCTGGCTTGGCTGCGACATCAATGGAGCGGAGTGTATATGCTTGTATTCGAGAATTTGTCCCGTCGATTTTCAAAACAGTCCTTAGGTTTGGCAAACAATCCCGAGCTTTTGGGCGCCGGTTACCGCCGCCCAATTTGTTATGTAGTTGCTTCAGGAAACAGATAACCAACGCGGCGGGAGCGCACCCGCCGCGGACGATTACATCGTTTTGCATCAACGCCAAAGGATGATGGCTGCCGTGTACACGAGTCCAATCCAGAACATCATGACGACCGTGTAGCCCATGATGTCCTTCAGTTTCAGCTTCGAAAGAGCGAGCGCCGGCAATATCCAGAACGGTTGAATCATGTCGTTGCATGCGTTGCCCAGCATGACGGACATTGCGGTATGGGGAATAGATGCCCCGATAGCCTTCGCGGCATCGACCATGAACGGACCTTGAATCACCCAATGTCCGCCGCCTGACGGGGCGAAGAAATTGATGACAAACGAGCTGACCAAGCCCCAGAAAGGCAAAGTTGACGGTGTTGCGACGCCTACGAATACCTTCGATATCGTATTGACAAGTCCAGACGAGGCCATCACGGCCATGATGCCTGCGTAGAACGGATACTGAAGCACAATTCCCGCTACGGTCTTGATGCCCTCATTGAGCTGCTCCACGTACTTCGCGGGAGTTCCAAGGAGAAAGATTCCAAGAAAGAGAATGATGAAATTGATGAGGTTCAGGTCCAGCGAGCCGCCTGTGCGGAAGAAATTGACCACGTAGACGAGCCCTATCGCGGCAATCGCATAGCTCAACCAGCGACAATTATTCAGACGTGTCGCAAGCGTGTTCAGCCCGAATAGCGTACCAAGGTCAACCTCGCCGCCACCAGCTGGCTCGTTGTTATTTCGAGGTGCCTCGATGACGCGTTCGTTCGCCTTCGGATGAAGCCACGCATTCAGCAAAGGCAATGTCACGAGCAACACTCCGCTTGTCACTAGCATGGGTAAGGAGAAGATTGTCTGCGACAACGGGACCACACCCATTTGTGCTTCCAGCGGGTGCCCCTTGGTTGAGATGAGTACCGGGATGCTCGCCGAGAGGCCGAGGCCATAGAGCGTGAAGCCGCTGTACGCCGAAGCGATAATCAACGGATAGTGCACACCCTTGATGTTCGTCGCGAGTTTCTTTGCAATTACGCCGCCGATGACAAGCCCAAAGCCCCAATTCAGGTAGCTACCTACGGCTCCAACCAGCGTCGCAACTACAATCGCAGTACGAGGCGTAGTAACACCGCCGACGATTGCGTTCAGCAACCGGTCGGTAAATGGAGCGGTCGCCAGTACATAGCCCATCACCAGAATGACCGCCATCTGGGTCGTGAATGCAAGTAGGCTCCAGAATCCCTTACCCCAACTCGACGTCACGGCAAGGAAACCCTGATGCTGGACCACCATCGCGAGCAGTAGTGTAAGCAGCGTCAGCCCGATAGCAAACACGAAAGGGTCGGGCAAATACCTTCTCATGAGCTCAGTAAAAAAGCTCGTAACCTTCGACATCTCGAATATCTCCTCGAATGCCTACGGCGATGCGGACTGCCGTGGGTATGACACCAAAGCAGCGCATCGTCCTCGCGCACTCCTTGAATCGTTCCTTAATCCTGCCCCGCCTTTTCGGCTCTGTTGCGGTCCCGCAGGATGCGCATCAACTGCAGGTCTCTCCATGCGACGCGTGACTCCCACTCGTCCAGCGGCACCTGATTTCGCCGGGCTGCGTCGACCTTTGCAACCAGGTCCGGCGTCCACGGGTCGTTCTGGCCTCGCTCCGCACCCATCCTTGCGTACGCTGGCCCCATCTTCTCGGCGTGCGAGACGATGCCACCCCGGGTGTTGAGGTCAACGGTTTCAAATGGACCAATGACAGACCACCGTAGACCAACGCCGTCTCTCATCACCAAGTCGATGTCTTCCACCGTCGCAACGCCGTCGCGCACAAGGCAGTAAGCCTCACGCAGCACTGCGCCCTGAAGACGGTTGAAGATGAAGCCCTCCACCTCTTTCTGCACCGTGACAGGACGCATATGGGCCGAGGCGAACACCTCCTTCGCGCGCTGCACCACCTCTGGCGCAGTGAAGTCCGCCGGCACCAGTTCGATAACCGGGATGAGATAAGGCGGATTCCCGGGGTGCGCAACAAGGCAACGCCCACGTCCGTCGAGTTCGGCCGCGTATGACGAGACAGGGATTGCAGACGAAGCGCTTGCCAGAATCGCGTCTTTGGGCGCAAGAACGTCCAGACTCGCGAACAATGCACGCTTCAACTCCACCTTCTCCGGCGCGCATTCAATTACCAGTTCGACACTGCATACCGCATCTTCCAGCCGTTCATTGACAACGACCCGTCCGACAAGCATGTCGGTGTTCTCATCAACCAGATTGAACGACCGCAGCGCATCTGCGCGCGTCCCGATTTCGCCAACTACCAGCGCACGTCGTGCAGCGTCCGGGTCGTGCAGATGGACGCGCCAACCGGCCCGCGCAAAGACAAGCGCGAAAGCCACGCCAATACTTCCCGCGCCCACAATCCCGACGGCACGACCTGTTACCCGTTCATTGAGCTCACTCACCACTTCACACTCCCGCAACACCCACAGTCATACCACCGCATACGTACAGGGTTTGCCCCGTCACGAAACCACTTTGGTCATCCAGGAAGAATGAGACGGCATTGGCTACGTCACCCGGCGTGCCGACCCGCTTAACCGGTACTGCATCGATGATTGCCTTCGTCCGGGGGCTGTCTGGCGGATTTGCACGGTTGAAGAGTTCGGTGCTGATTGGACCCGGTCCAACCGCATTGACCGTAATGCCGTGCTTGCCCAACTCGAGCGCCCAGACACGTGTCAGTCCCAGAAGTCCAGCCTTTGTCGCCGCATAGGCCGAGCGGAGTTCCTTCCCCAACGCGGCACGGGACGACATGTTCACGATGCGGCCAAACTCTTGCTGCTTCATCCCAGGCAGCAACGCCTGCATGCAAAGCATTGAGCACCGGACATTGAGCGCCCAGGCTAGCTCAAGTTCGGCGAGCGTCTGTTCCTCGAGCGGAGCTGGACACACGACTCCAACGTTGTTCACCAACCGTGTGATGGGTCCGCCCTTCAAGGCTTCCTCAAGCGCCCTTGCGGTTTCACCGGGGTCGGTAAGGTCAGCGCGAATGCCCGTACCGACCCGGTCTATCACAACGGGGTCGAACCCATCCTCAAAGCAGCGCTCCGCAGTGGCCGCGCCGATACCCGACGCACCACCTGTAATCAACACTCGTTCTTTAGCCATTCTCTATTCCTGCATTTCTCACACACATATAGACGCTACGCCGGCCTCACACCGTCGCAACGGGCGTAACCGGGGATGCAATCGCTCCCGGAAGATTCAACGGTGGCGCGGTCAGCAGAAATCGGTAACGACCTCGTGCTCGCAGCCAGTTGGCGAGGGGCGTCAGGTGCCACAGTTCGCCGAGGTGTACACCCAGCTTGAAAAGACAGTGCTCGTGAAGAGGAAGCGCTGCGCAGCACGCGTCGGCTGCACGCGCAGGATGAGCCTCCACCGCATAGTTGTCAGCGGCGATAGCGGCCAGGTTCGAGTCCGTAATCCATTGAAGGAGGCGTTCATCGCGCCCGTCCAGCACCGAGCAACTAGCCGAAAGCACCTCCGGGTCCGGTCGCTTCTGCATCGCGAGCACGACTTCCGCGAAGCCGGTATGCAAGCAAACAATATCGCCCTTCTCGACTTCCACTCGGTCAGCTTCCATGACGCGCATCAGCTCGTCATATCCAACGAGTTTTCGCTCGTTACCAAAGTGGGCGTGCAAATCAATCATTGCTGCTCGCCCCTGAACGGAGGTAGCAGCCATGTTCTCAATTCCTAGTGCTTTAGCCGAGGATGTGCTCGCTTGGCCCGCACCCGATGCAACCCCTGCATCATCGGGACTTGCCGGTCCGATAATCTCTCTGCCTGCACGGTAGCCGTTGTAATAGACCGGCTCGGGCAACCCGTCGCCGTTAGCATCAAACATCGACCCCGCGTGGGCGAGACCATCCCATTGCGTCGAATATTGCAGATGCAAAATGGCCAGGTCATCCGAGAGGACGTCGGGCCTTCCTTCCTCCAGGTCTCCAAGCAGACAGTTGAAATTGACCAGCCCTCGTCTGAGCGTAGGGCGTAGAACGGGAGGATGCCGGTTGGGATTCAGCGCGCTGCCGCCCGGATAATCGAGTGGAAGACTCAAGCTGAACGACTTTCCATCGTATACTTCCTGCACACCTTGTCTGACTTTCTCAGGGGTCAGAAGATTGAGACGGCCGAGCTGGTCGTTCTCTCCGAAATTGCCCCAGTTCGAACCTTCGGGTCGCTGCTTCCAGCGCGGGTTGGACATCATCACCTCGTTACCTTTGGTTAAAGAAGCAGCCACCAGACGAGGCGGATAAAGCCGCCCGGCCTATTGCTTAGGGATTCCTGCACAGCATCCACGATGTGAATGCCGGCGAATCCCTCTCGCGCCATGGTGACGCCTGTATCTATCCAAGTTGAAACCGACCTACGGTCCGCGCAAGGTCGTTCGCCTGCGATTGAAGCGAAACCGATGCAGCTGCAGACTGCTCGACGAGTGCAGCGTTCTGCTGGACCATCTCGTCGAGTTGAGCGATGGCGACGTTCAACTCTTGAATGCCGCGTTGCTGCTCGTCGGCTGCGACGCTGATTTCGCTCATGATTGTTGTTACATCGTTCACCGATTCAACAATCACATCAATAGTCTTGCCTGTCCTGCCCACCTGGTCGACTCCGTCGCCGATTGAATGCGTGGTCTCACCAATCAGCGTTTTGATTTCTTTCGCCGCCTGCGCGCTCCGTTGTGCCAGGCTACGGACTTCACTCGCCACGACCGCGAAACCTCTGCCCTGCTCTCCAGCTCGCGCGGCTTCGACAGCAGCGTTGAGCGCAAGAATGTTGGTCTGGAAAGCAATGCCTTCAATGACGCCAATGATGTCGCCAATTCTTCCCGATGCAGTTTCGATTCGACCCATGCTCCGAATCGCGGCCGTGACCACGTCACCGCCTTTCCCGGCGATATCCGACGCGTTCGATGACTTCTTGTTGCCCTGCCGGGCCGCACCGGCCGCGTGCACGACAGTCGACGTGATTTCCTCAATCGACGCTGCAGTTTCCTCCAGGCTCGCCGCAGCGGACTCGGTGCGTCGTGAAAGGTCACTATTTGCTGCGGCCATCTCGTCTGCCGCAAGTCTTAATGCGTCACTTGTTCCACGAACCTGGCGCAAGACCAAAAAAATCTCGTCAACAAAATTATTGAAGGACCGCGAAATCTGCGCGACCTCGTCATGACCGTTCACAGGCAGTCGTCGTGTCAAGTCGCCGTTGCCGGAACTAATTTCCTGCATGGCGTCACGGATGCGCCGCAGTGGCCTCAACGACAGTGTGGTGGCCCCGTACATCAATACCCCAGCTACTGCGGCGAGCACCACCAGGCAAGCGATTGCCGACATGACCTGACTCCGGACTGCCACAGTCGCTTCGGCTTCGTCCAGCGCAACTACGGCATGCCAGTCGGTACCAGGAACGGGCGTGGCGCGGACCAACTTTGGCACGCCATCAATCAATACGCGCTGAACGGTCTTGCTACCGACGAAATCTCCGTCGTTGAATCCGGGAATTAGGGCCGACAGAGGCTTTCCAATCAGACTGGCGTCCCTGTACGCGATAACCGTACCGCTTCCATCAAGCAATAGTCCGTAGCTAGAAGGCGTGGGATGAATTGCGTTGACGTTGGCGCTGATTGCGCTCATTGAGACGTTGCCTGCAACGACTCCCTTGATGTCGCCATTCACGAAGACGGGCACAGCGAATGCGACAACTAGTTGCCCATCAGCGATGTTCAGGTACGGCCGGCTCACTACCGCACGGCGCGCCCGCACTGCGTCTTGGTACCACGGACGGGTAGTCGGGTCATAATCCGCAGGGATACCCTTGGGGTCCGAAAACAGCGAGGTCTTGTCCGCGCGACCTATCCACACGTTGCCGAAATCGCCTGCCTTTGCGACCGTCTCCAGTGCCGGAAGCGGATTCGCGTCGAGAACCGCACCCTGCAACGACTCAATCATCCTGCTCTTCAGTGCAATCCAATCGGCGATACCTGCAACATGACCGGCGGATACCGCCTCCAGACTCGCCTCCATGGCTTGCTCGCCATAGAACCGCGAAATCAGATAATTGATGGCAGCATTCGTTACCAACGCGCCAACGACAATTACTACGCAGACCGCGAGCAGCCTGCTACGAATAGTTGCGAACATTGAAAATTACCTGTGCCGGCTTTCGCATGCCCGCGGCATGCACCCGGGCTGCTATCTCTTGCTGTGTGCATGACACAAAACAGCTCGCCCCAAAAACATACTACCCGGTATTTTCTTTGTTCGCAATTGGATGCTGGTATGTCACCTGGTACCGTCCGGTCGTTCGCCACAGGCAGACGCATCGCGGGGCAGCACAACCAGTGCGACGCCAATGGGGCGTTTCGGGGAAGGATGCCGGCGATGGGCGGCACGACTGTCGGTCCGCACGGACGAGCGAAAACGCCAGAATGACCACCTCATTCCGGCGCTCGTCTTTCCGGAACCGACACTAGCGGTTCATTGACAACCTAGGTTCTAAACAGACACCACAATTCGCCCAAAGTGCTGGTTCTTCTCCAGTTCCCGGTGTGCATCCTGAATCTGTTCGAAAGTAAATCGCTTGCCGATAACAGGCTTGAGCGCGCCCTTCCTGATTCCATCGAAAATGAAATCGACTGCCGCCTTTTGCCTGACCGGGTTGGTCGTCGTGGCGAACAGGTTATAGCCGCGAATAACTATACGTTTTGCAAGCACGTCTAACATTGGCAGCGGGGTCGTCTCCTCCGAAAGCGCGCCGTAGACGAAGATAGTCCCTTCCTCTGCCATTGCCGAGACGAGCTTTGGAAAGTTCGAACCGCCCACAGGTTCAAACGCAAACTTCGCCCCTTTTCCTTCGGTGATACGGGAGACTTCAGCGACCAGGTCCTGCTCGTCCGTGACGATGACATGCGCCGCGCCCTCTTCCAGCAACCGCCCACGCTTGGCGCTCGTCCTTGTCAACGCAATCGGTACCGCGCCGACCATCTTCGCCAGCTGGATAGCACCGATGCCGACTGAACTGGAGGCGGCAGGAATCAGAACGGTATCGCCAGCGCGAAGCAGACCCGACTCGACAAAAGCACCGTAGGGCGTAATGAACGGATTCCAGATTGCCGTCGCGGCTTCGAACGATACGAACGACTCATGCCTGACAACGGCATGTGCAGGCGCCAACACGAGTTCCCCGTACATGCCGTAATCGTTCAGCGAAAAGGATGGGACTGTACTGACCGAGTCCCCTACCTCCACATGCAGGACTTCAGCTCCGACTGCTTCTACCTCACCAGCCGATTCGTAGCCAAGTCGAGCCGGTAGCCGGACCGGTTCGACGTAATTGCCTGACCGCCACATCGATTCCGCGCGATTTAGGCCGATTGCCTTAACCCGGATTCTGACTTCGGCCGGGCCCGGCTGAGGCACATCGATATCCCTAATTTCGAGCACTTCCGGGCCACCATACTCACTAAACGTAACGACGCGCGACATATCCCACCTTTGACATATGTGCCTGCAAAGCAGGCATCAGATTTTGAGCAAACCTCATGACGCGCAAGCGACGCCGTCGTCGATGCGCGCTCATTCCAAGATGCAGTTTGCTCGCCAGAGCCTCGCGGATAAATCAAATCCTTCACTTACAGAATTCAAAATCCGCCAACAATGCCAAATGATTTGCCCGCGATGCCTATCCGGTCGTCAATCCGAAGATGGCGTGGAGGATGGGCGTTCGGACCCGTGATAAAGGCGACCCAACCATGAGCAGTTCTTTCCGCCCCATCCGCGTTCGGCGGAACTACGGAGCAGTTGCCGGACGACAGTTGTCAATATCAATGACTGGCGGGACTCGTTTGCAGCTTCGAGGGCTAGGGACACGTCTCGAAGGGCAATATCGATGCTGATGTCAGGCTCGCGCGGTTCCCCCGGAGCTTTTCGACCGGAGACTTGCGAGACATGGTCCCCCGATACCCGGGAGTGTTCATTGCAAGCGTTGATAAATGCCGCCAGAGTTGAAGGCTCGATACCAAGAGACGCACCGAGCGCCATGGCTTCAATGGTCGCTGCCTCTGATACAGCCCAAAGTACGCTATTGCAAAGCCGTGCGGCTTGACCCGAGCCGGGACCACCGCAATAGAGCGCAAAACGTCCCATCATCCTAAGGACCGGCAGCACTGTGTCGAAGACCTTTCTGTCCGCTCCGACGGAGAACGATAGGGTTCCGAGCCGCGCATCGTGCAATCCACCAGACGGCGGTGCATCTGCGAGATGCAGACCTATCGCTCTTGCCCGTTCCGACAACTGGCGCGCGAACTCAGGAGCAACAGCACTGCAATCGACAATGGTCGTGCCGGCGCGCGCACCAGCGAAGATTCCTTGCTCTGATTCATAGACGTGCCGCAGCGCTTCCATCGACGGGACTTGCGTCACCACGATGTCTGATTCAGCCGCCGCCTCCAGCGCCGACGCAGCCGCTATCGCTCCGCGGTCGACGGCGCGCCTCTTAAATGGCTCATCGGGATGCGACACGATTATCGACAAGTCATGCTTCTGAATATTGGCCAGCATTAACTCGCCCCCCCCCTCCTACGCTCACGAAGCCGACCCTCATATGCACCTCTCTTTTTGTAGATGACAACGAAGGCACAATCCCATGTCCAGGACGCATCGGATTAGGCCAAAAGAACGTTCGACACTGGGTCAACCAATCAGAGGTACAAGCCGACTACAAACGGGTCTCCGTCAGAAGTTCGTGCCTCAGGTATCGGATACGTTCTTTACGACAGTCTAATGACCGAATCGGGCTAAGCACGTTCATGTTTCTAGAAAAAACTATTCAATATTTCTAAACGAAGTTAGAAAAGACTGCCCTGCATGAATAGACGGCGTTAAGACGTAACGAAGGTGTCGTCCCTTCCGGCACTCGCGGAAAAAAACAGAACGGAGTCGCGACCGACGCTCCGTTCACGGCTTAGTCTGATTGTTCCGTTGCCGGTCGTGATAGTCTCCGGCGACCGACACTCTGTATGCTGTCGCGCGACACCGGAGACTTATCGCTTACGCCGTTGCTTCTTCCATCGTCGGGTAATCGATATAACCGACCGGACCGCGAACGTAGTAGTACTCCCGACGTGGTTTGTTCAGTTCGGCATTGGCCTTGAAACGTGCTGGCAGGTCAGGATTCGCGATAAACGGGATGCCAAAGGCAACAGCATCGGCCTTGCCCGCGTCTAGCGACGCCTGCGCGCTTTCTTTCGTGAACAGTTCACCGGCAATGTGAACTCCACCGAACTCCTGCTTCAGCGCCGGCCCGATGCTATCGGGCCCTTCCTTCTCGCGCGTCGAAATGAACGCAATCTTGCGCCGACCTAGTTCACGCGCAACATACTTGAACGTCTCGACGAGATTGTCGTCGCCCATGTCGTGTGCGACGTGGCCGTCTTCCCCAGCGTCTGCGCGCGGTGCCAGGTGAACACCGACGCGACCCGCGCCGAAAACACCGATAGCTGCATCGACCACTTCCAGCAGCAGTCGCGCACGGTTCTCCCGCGAACCACCGTATTGGTCGGTACGCTTATTCGTCGTGCTCTGAAGGAACTGGTCGAGCAGGTAGCCATTCGCGCCGTGTACGTGTACGCCATCAAAGCCGGCGCGCTTCGCGTTCTCTGCAGCCTTGCGATACGCTTCGACGACTTCCGCCACTTCTTGTGTTTCCAACGCGCGCGGAACCGGGTAGGGCTCCTTCGGACGCACCAGGCTCACATGACCGCGCGCCGCAATGGCGCTCGGAGCAACCGGCGACTTACCGTCGAGATACTTGGGGTGCGAGATGCGTCCGACGTGCCACATCTGCATGAAAATCTTGCCGCCAGCTTCATGAATCGCCTTCGTAACCCCACTCCATGCTGCAACCTGCTCTTCCGACCAGATGCCGGGCGTGTCGGGATAGCCCACGCCCATCGGCGTGACCGAGACGGCCTCGCTCAAAATAAGACCTGCGGACGCGCGCTGCGCATAATATTGAGCCATGAGCGCGTTGGGGACCCGGTCCTCAGCACGGCAGCGAGTCAACGGCGCCATGACGATACGATTATTGAGTTCAATATCCCCGATTTTGATACGGTCAAAAAGTGTTGGCATAACAATCCGTCCAGAATTAAGACTATCTAAATCCATCCCAACGGACAGTTCGACGTTTAGACAAGTATCGAACTATCACACAGCATGGTCGAGTAGCGTGCCGCGCGATATGGAATGCGCTCTGCCGTGATGGAACCCGGCACGGCGACACCTCTTGCATAGCGCTCCCGCTCGTTCAAATTGAAGACAGTTGCGTAAGGTAGCTATGTAAAACATCGCGCCTGAGGAGCAGTTTCATGAATTTCCCTTCACGAACAATCTCAATCAGACCCGCACGTTCCAGCTCCTTGATATGGTGCGAAAGCGTGGCCGCTGTCACGCCATGCGATGCAAGCAAGGCCGTGCATGGATAAGGCGAACTCGTCGAGCCGACCTCTTTCAGAATCTGATATCGCCTCGGTGCAGAAAGCGCCTGAGCAATAAGCTCGAACTGCCGCTCGTTAATCTGGACCGGTTCGCCAATGGGTAAATTCATGCGCCCTCTCACTACGACAGTTAGATAAGTATCGAAATTACGAGCGTTTCGCACCAACGCAGCGATTCACATTGGGCTTAAAGCCGTTCGACACATGACCTAGCTGCTTGACCGAAGTGTAGTAGCGTCTGTGGCACAGATAGATAGGGAGATTCTGAAGACAATTCTTAGCTTTAACCAACAATCCAGACGCGTGGTCCGGGCGGACTGTGACCGACTCTAGAGTTCACCTGTCAGGAACTGAGCGCGCCCTTTGCCGAAGCTCCAGTCTGCATCGCTGTTGATGGTGAACGACACAACAACGTCGTCGGGGTTGATACCGCACGACTCCATAAGCTCGCTGCACAACTGCTCGTAGAACAAGCGTTTTGATTCCTCCGACCGTGGCCGGCTGACTACTGTGACAACCACCGCATTCTGAGAACGCACAATGCCCAGTCCGGTGTCTTGAACCACCATTCGACTTTTCTCGTGTTCCTGCACTATCTGATATCTGTCCCTTTCCGGAACAGCAAACGCTGTCAGGACGGCACGATGGGCGCCGTCGAGCATGTTCCGGATGTGTGACTCAGAATGTCCCTTGAGAATATCGAAGCGAAGCAAGGGCATGGTGTTCTCCCGGTTGAAAGACGCACTCGCATCGTCATGGACCGCCAGCACGTGGCCCCACTTTACTGCGGGTGCCGCGTCGGGTCATACCTTATCGATAAATACAGATTTCAAATCCACCAAACAATGGAACTGTGGTTAGCCGCTACGCTGACCGAATGCAGGCAAATCGCCGTTGAACCCAGCATTTTTCCCGTCATCCCGGCTCGGAACGTCCCGCCATAGCGTCGGCGCCCTTGACTTTGGCGATAGCGCCTCCAGCTTGAGCAACGGTAGACCAACATACGCGGTAGTATGTTTTTGAGGTAACATCCATTCCCGACGGACCGGCATTGCGCTGAACACACTGCGGCGAATGCACTGTCGCATTAGCAATCGCTTTTTGGAGATTCAACATGAGCAATCCCGAATCGAGAATCCTGGTCACCGGGGCGACCGGCAAGGTAGGCTCGGCACTCGTTTCCCTTCTTCGTGACAATTCCGCTCTCGAAGTCATCGCTGGCGTCCGTTCGCCCGAAAAGGCCGCCTCTCTCGGCGTGTCCGCTGTTCCTCTGGACTTTGACCGGGTTGAGACTCTATTACCCGCGATGGAAGACGTCGACACCATCTTCATGATGACCGGTTATACGGTGGACATGTTTCGCCAAAGCAAGGCTTTTGTGAACGCCGCCAAAGTGGCTGGAGTCAAGCACATCGTGCATCTTGGCGCGTGCGGAACGGACGACACCCAGGTTGCACACTGGGGATGGCAGCAGTTTGTTGAGCGCTACATTGAGTGGGCGGGTTTTTCGTACACCCATCTTCGCCCCGACATCTTTATGCAAAATCTTCTTGGCTATGGCGGGTCTCGTCCTGTCGACAACGGAGTGATTCGACACTACGTGGGTGCCGCGCGCATTAGCTGGGTCGACACCGACGACGTGGCAGCCGTGGCGGCTGCGTGCCTGACGGATATCGAAAAGCACACCGGACAAGTCTACCGACTTGCTTCCGATGTGAAGACCTACAACGAGGTCGCCGACGAAATCTCTGGTGTTATCGGGAAACCGTTCGTCTACGAGCCACGCCCTGCCCGAGAATTCCTTGAGAAGGCACTCGCTGCTGGCGCGGACCACGCATACATGTACTCCGCCTACGAGAATTACGCCCTGTATTCCGAGGGCAAGGAACCCGAGCCTGGTGCGCCGTTCTCCGTCATGGAATCAATCCTTGGTCGCCCGGGAACCACATGGTCCCAGTTTGCAGAAAAGCACCGTGTCGAGTTCGACTATTGACCCCCCACAACGTCTACCCGATTCTGCGCGGCCTGCCGTTGTGGCAGAAGTTGTCAGAGACGGTTGCACGCTTTGATTAATTGTAGAGAGGTAACCCATGGAATTTGATTTTGAAAAGCTCGACGGGACGCAACAGTACAAGCTCCTCGGCTCGACCATTACGCCACGACCCATTGCGTGGGTTTCAACTGTCGGCGCTGACGGCAGATTGAATGCAGCACCGTTTTCGTTCTTCAATGTATTCGGCGAAGACCCTGCTGTTTTAGGCTTCTCGATTTTGCACCGCTCAGAGTCCGACCTGAAGGATACGGGAGCGAACGTCCGTCTACGCAAGGAATTCGTCGTCAATCTCGTTAGCGAAGATAACCTCGACAAGATGAACATCTCCGCTATCGAGTTCCCGCCACATTTCAGCGAGTTTTCCGAAGCTGGCCTTACGCCGGCGCAGTCCACGAAAATCGAAACCCCCCGAATCGCTGAAAGCCACGTCGCTTTCGAGTGTCGCCTTACTCAGATTGTGCCTCTTTCCCCGCTGCGGTCGCTTGTCCTCGGCGAGGTGGTTCATATGTTCGTAAAGGACGATGCGGTCATCGACGCCCAGAAGTGCTACATCGACACCCGCAAACTCAAACTGGTCGGCCGCATGGAGGCAAATACGTACGTTCGCACGTCCGACATCCTGCATCTACCGCGTATCCCCTTCGACACCTGGACGCCGGTAAAGACCACCGCTCAGCCTTAAGACCTGCCTGTTCCCGGCATGCGCGGCGCGCAACCGGGAGCAACTTGCTTCTGCGATTCCATTGTTAGTCAAACATAACAAGTGTTTTTGAAGATGCACGCTATATAGGTTTTGGTGACCTTCTTAAACTAAGAACCAATAGCATCATCCCATCGGTTCGACCGGATGTACCGGCGTTAGTAAATTTTTTCCGGTCGCGTCGTCTGTGCGCCCGACGTAGGAAAGAACCGCTGTTCTACGAGACGACATCGAGTCGACTCTTCAAACACAACCTGCAAAACGCAGTGGATAGCTTGGAGGCTGGTCAGGTATGCAAACGCTAAAAATTAACGGAATATCAAAATCAGTTGATGTTCCTCCTGAGATGCCTCTACTTTGGGTGCTGCGAGATGTACTCGCTATGACGGGAACGAAGTTCGGCTGCGGTATCGCTCAATGCGGCGCCTGTACCGTCCATCTCGACGGCGCGCCAATACGTTCGTGCCAGTTGCCGGTCAGCGCTGCCGTAGGACGTTCCATCACGACCATCGAGGGCATTAGTGATACGCCCGCAGGTAAGAAAGTCCAGCAGGCTTGGCTTGAGAAAGAGGTGGTTCAGTGCGGCTACTGTCAGTCGGGACAAATTATGTCTGCGAGCGCGTTGCTTGCAAACAATCCGTCTCCTACCGACGAAGACATCCGTGCGGCAATGTCCGGGAACATCTGTCGCTGCGGCACTTACGTTCGTATCGAAGCTGCCATTAAGCACGCGGCGACGAAGGCATGAGGGGCGGCAGAATGAACCACAACGAAAAGAACGAAGCGCTTTCCTCCGACGGGCTCTCGCGTCGGCGGTTTATCCAGCGCGCAAGCATGGTTGCAGGCGGCGGATTGCTGCTGGGATTCAACGTCGTCACACGCGGCGCCCAGACTAACACACCGTCTGTCTCCGGCACCACGTTTTCCCCCAACGCGTTCATCCGTATCGCGCCCGACGACACTGTCACGCTCATCATGCCCTCTGTTGAGATGGGACAAGGCGTCTACACGTCCATGTCGATGATGCTGGCCGAAGAACTCGACATCGATTTCGCACGCGTCAAGACGGAACATGCGCCACCTGACCAGGAACACTACGGCAATCCAATCTATATCGAACAGTTGACAGGCGGCTCCACCACGACTATGGGCTGGTACATGCCGCTGCGCAAAGCAGGCGCAAGCGCCCGTTACATGCTTATGTCTGCTGCGGCGGGCCAGTGGAAAGTCGAAGCTGCAACGCTTCGGACGCACGACGGCATGGTCGTCCATGACGCGACAGGACGCTCCGTACGATACGGCGCGCTTGTTGACCAGGCCTCGACTGTTAAGCCGCCCGCGACGCCTACTCTGAAAGACGAGGCAACTTTTCGCTACATCGGCAAGCCCGTTCGGCGCATCGATACGCCAGACAAGGTAAACGGCAAGACCCAATATGGCATCGATGTCATGCTACCCGGCATGAAGTTCGCTACCCTTAAATCCAGCCCGGTCTTCGGCGGCAAGGTGGCTCAAGTCGACGACAGCAAAGCACTGAAGGTGCCTGGCGTGCGCCAGGTGGTCGTGCTCGACGACCTAGTAGCGGTCGTAGGCGACCACATGTGGGCCGCAAAGCAGGGACTGGCAGCGCTCTCCATCAAGTGGAACGATGGCCCGAACGCCAACCTCTCACAAAGCGAACTCTGGGCCGCTCTCGAGAAAGGTGCTGGAGGACAAGGTGTGCCCGCCAAAAAGACGGGAGATGCACTCGCGCATCTCAGTGGAGACGGCGTCTACGAGGCCACATACGAGTTGCCGTTCCTCGCCCATGCGGCGATGGAGCCCATGAACTGTACGGTCCATGTGCGTCCTGATGCATGCGACGTATGGGTCGGCACGCAGGCAATCGGCAAAGCTCGCGATGCAGCCGCGGCAGCTGCGGGGCTGAAGGCCCAACAGGTAACCATCCACAATCACATTATCGGTGGGGGCTTTGGCCGGCGGCTCGAGATGGACGGCATCAGCAAAGCCGTGCGTATTGGCAAGCACGTGAACGGTCCTGTAAAAGTGGTCTACACGCGCGAGGAAGATATCCAGCAGGAAAACTACCGTCCCATGTATCACATGCATGCGCGTGCGAAAGTGCAAGACGGAAAGATTCTGGCGTGGCACCACCGCGTAACTGGCCCCGCACTTCTCGCTCGATGGCTCCCTGAATTCTTCATCAAAAACGTGGACCTAGATGCTGTCGAAGGCGCAGTTGACATGCCCTACGGAATTCCCAACCTCTATGTTGAATACGTGCGCCAGGAGACTCCTATACCGACGAGTTTCTGGCGCGGAGTCGGTCCGAACGCGAACGTGTTCGCAACCGAAAGCCTGGTCGAAAAAATCGCGCACTCAATCAACGTCGACCCGCTGGAGTTCCGCCGCCGGATGTTGCAAAACAATCCGCGCGCGCTTGCTGTTCTCAATCTGGCGGCTGAAAAGGCGGGATGGTCGCGTCCACTTCCACCTGCTCCTCAAGGCAGCCGCGTAGGCCGTGGCATTGCCGTCTTTTCCGGCTTCGGCAGCTTCCTCGCATGTGTCGCCGAGGTGATAGTCTCCGAAGATGGCAACGTAAGCGTAACGCGCACGGTAACCGCGTCGGACGTCGGTCTCATTGTCAACCCCGACACACTTGAGGCTCAGGTTCAGGGCGGAACGATATTTGGCGTCGCAGCAGTACTCTATGGACAGGTCACCATTGACCACGGCCGCATACAGCAAAGCAATTTCCACGATTATCGTGTTCTCAGACTGGACGAGACACCAAAAATCGAAACTTACTTCGTTCATAGCAAGGAAAAGCCGGGCGGCATCGGTGAACCCGGCACCGTTATCGTCCAGCCGGCAATCGTGAACGCTGTGTATGCGGCCACTGGCGTGCAACTGACGCGCATGCCTATCAGTCCGAAACTGCTTCAAAAGCAGGCAACGACATGACGGCAAGAACAGTCCGCAACAGTCTCGTCGGGCTGGTAGCCATTGTTGCAGTCGCAGGGATGGCAGTCCTAATCTGGGTCTGGTTGCAGCCGGGACCGACCGGGTTCGCAAGCGGCAAGCCTGTAGACCTCGACGCATATCACGGCCGCGCTCCCACCGGTGTACCGGTCGAACTGGCGCGCGCAGACCTGCTAACGCGCGGTCGTTACCTGACCCAGGCAGCAGATTGCGAAGCTTGCCACACCGCGAAGGGTGGCAAACCTTTCGCAGGGGGGCGTCCTTTTGCCCTGCCGTTCGGCACGCTGTATACGCCGAATATCACGTCCGATAAAGAGACAGGTATCGGGCAGTGGACGAACGCAGATTTCCTGCGTGCGGTACATCAGGGAGTCGCCCGCGACGGGACACGGCTATATCCGGCTTTTCCATACGCTTCGTACACGATGCTTACAGACGAAGACGTACTGGCCATCAAGGCGTACCTGTTCTCACTGCAGCCCGTACACAGCGAGAATCTGCCCAACACGTTCCGGTTCCCCTATGACCAGCGATGGCTCATGTTTTTCTGGTCCATGCTGTTCAACAGCAACGACCGTTTCAGGCCGGTTGACGGTCAGTCGGCAGAATGGAACCGGGGTGCCTACCTCGTGGAGGCAACTGCACATTGTGGCGAATGTCACACGCCGCGCAACGCATTTCAGGCCCTCAACAATCGCCTGAAGTTTTCCGGCGGTGTGGCAGAAGGTTGGAATGCGTACAACATCACCTCCGATAAGGGCACGGGCATCGGGAACTGGACGCAGGAAGAGCTCGCAAGCTACCTTTCGTCGGGGCATGCAATGGGGCGCGGTACGGCAGGTGGTCCCATGGCGGAGGCCGTCGACCTTAGTTTCAGGTATATGACACCGTCAGACATTGCAGCGATGGTGACCTACCTGAAGTCGGTTCCTGCCGTCAAAAGCGAGAGTATCCCTGACCACCTGGCCGATGCGGCATCACCAGTGCATTCGAGCGGTCCGGGAGGCAATCCGATTGGCAAAAGAATCTTCGAGGGTGCCTGTGCAAGCTGTCACTCGTGGACCGGTAAAGGCGCGATTCGCACTGAAGCACAATTGACCGGGTCACGCGCAGTCAACGACCCCAGTGCGATGAATGTGGCGCAAATGGTGCTCGCTGGTACAGGTCCGGGACTCGAGGACAGAGCGAGAATGCCGGCCTTCCGCGCAATCTTCACCGATGCAGAAGTCGCCGCCGTATCGAACTACGTTACGGCCCGCTTCGGCTCTGAACCGTCTCATATCGATGCTGCGGACGTAGCGAAGTTGCGCCAGCAGAGCGATGCAGAGCTGACCGCGCGAGACCACTAGGCAATCACTCTCGGCCGGACGTCGGTCCGCTACCGACGGCCACCTCCGCGTTTACAACTCAACTTCAAGATAGTTCCATGACATCTCAATCATCAACTGCTCCAGGTCCCACGATACGAGTTGGACTGATTGGCGTGGGCAACTGGGCAAAGCACGGGCACCTGCGTGTGCTTAAGCTTTTGCACCAATATGAAATCACCGCGGTGTATAGCCAGCGCCTAAGCGTGTCGGCCGATATCGCGCGCGAGTACGGCGTCAAACACGTCATGCAATCCGTCGATGACCTGGTCAATCATCCCGATGTCGACCTGGTAATCGTTCTCACGACAGCGCCGCAACACGCAGACGGCGTTCGCGCAGCCATCGCTGCAGGCAAAAACGTCTATTGTGAGTGGCCACTGACGCACGACGTCAACATCTCAAAGGAACTTGTCGACCTCGCGCATGCCGCGAATGTACGGCATATCGTTGGTCTACAACGGAGGCTCGCTCCGCACAACCGCTATGTGCACGACCTCATCCAGCAAGGGTATATCGGAAAGTTACGCTCGGTCCGAATACATGTGAGCATGAATTACTTTCAGCCGTCGCGAAGCATTGCATTGCGCTGGACCGTGCCACCCGAGAACTTCTCAAGTGTAATTGCCATCTACGCTGGTCACTTTCTCGACATGCTTTTTGCCAGCACCGGGTGGCCGAATGAACTCTCGGCGCTGGTCGTTAATCAGTTTAAGGAAGTAACTATTATTGAGACTGGCGAGAAGTTGCCGAACAGCACTCCGGACCAGATGGTGCTGACAGGCAGGCTTGCGGACGAAGCAGTGTTGACAGTGCACATCGAAGGCGGAAAGCGTAATGGTTCGGGTGTGCAAATCGACATCACTGGCACCGAAGGCGACCTGCGCATCACAAACCGCTCTGCATTCGGCGGCGCAGGAGATAACTATAAAGTTGAAGGTGCTCGCGGAGACAATCTTCCTTTACAGGTCTTGCCAGTGCCGGATGCGTATAACCAATTGCCGCCATCTGAGCTACCGTCGTCCGTTCTCGAACTTGCCGAGCTGTATGCCGCATATTCGAACGACGTTCGAGACGGGACGAAAACGGCACCCGATTTTTCGGATGCGGTCCGAATGCACGAGCTGATTAACGCCGCGGTGACGTCCTCTGAAACCGGCAGGCATATTGTGCTCGCCGCTTCAGAGAGTTAACAGCCTGTGGGGGTGCCAGCAATTCTGGGCGCCCCCGTCACCGTCGGCAAGAATGTCACGCTGCCTCTAGCGTACGCACAGACTTCGCGCCATCTATTGTTGCCGAAACGGGTATGGCGATGCCGTTCTTCGCTGCCGTCACCTCCGCCAAGATGGAAACGGCAATTTCTGGCGGCGTCCGGCTTCCAATATAAAGCCCCACCGGACCGCGTAAACGAGCGACGTCATGCGCCGTCAAATCAAATTCCTGAAGTCGCTCGCGACGTGCGGCGTTGTTTCTTCGCGAGCCCAATGCCCCTACGTAGAAGGCGTCAGTACGCAACGCTTCCATGAGCGCAAGGTCGTCGAGCTTCGGGTCGTGTGTCAACGCAATGACGGCAGACCGGCGGTCGAGCCTCATTTCCATCACCGTATCGTCTGGCATCGAACGGACAATCCGGATTCCCGGGACATCCCACTCGTCGGTGTATTCGGTCCGCGGGTCGCAAACGGTCACCTGATAGTCCAGACCGACAGCCATCGAACACAGGTATCTTGAGAGCTGGCCTGCGCCGATAACAAGCATCCGATAACGCGGTCCGTGTATCGTCACAAGGCGTTTGCCATTGAAATGCAAACCATCCGTTTGTGTCGCATCGGAAAGCCGAACGGCGCCAGTACGCATGTCCAGGGTGCGTGAGACGAGCTTCCCGCTGCTCACGGCCTCGTAGAGCTCTCGCAACTGGCTCGCGTGATTGAGTGGCTCTAGCACGAGCTGTATCGTGCCGCCGCATGGCAGCCCGAATCTCCATGCCTCCTCAGCCGTAACACCATATTTGAGCGTACGCGGCGTCTGGTCCGTTATCCCTCTGTCGCGCACGGCGGCAATGAGGTCGTCTTCAATGCATCCACCCGACACCGAGCCGACCACCGCGCCATCGTCCCGTATCGCCAGCATTGCGCCCTCGGGACGCGGCGAGGACCCCCACGTCTTGACCACAGTCGTCAGAAGTACGCGATGGCCTGCCCCCTGCCACCGTGTTCCCGTTCTGAGTACCTCAAGGTCCATACTATCCATCTCGCCTCCTGTAGCTTATCGGCAGATACATCCCGGAGACGGGACAATCACGTGTTCTCGGAGAGGTCTAACTCGTCGTCAAACCGCTCGTTGTGGCTTCGATGCCGACGTTCGCCGGCGAGCCGCTTGCGGAAAAACGAGACCATGTCCCGCAGCGTTGCATCGTTATGCGCGGCGTGCTGCCTTGACGTGCCTTGATAGCGCGTCACCTCCGTCGGTACGCCTGCCGCGATAAGTGCACTCGCGTACCTTTCCGCCTCGACATGCAGTCGGTCAGATTGCACGCTGCAAATCAGCGCTGGCGGTAGTCCCCACAGTCGACGCGACTCTATCGGTGCGGCATACGGATGGAGGCGCAACATCGGGCTCGGAAGATACTCCGCATAGCATCGCGCACACGCGCCAAGGTCAAACGTAGCGTGGGCGTCCACCTGGTCCGCCACCCGCGTCATGCTAGGGTCGAGGAGCGGAGCAATCAGAACCTGCGCTCCAATCTTCACCTCTGACCGGTCACGAGCAATGGCAGCAACGCATGTAGCCAGATTTCCGCCTGCATCGTGACCGGCCAACCCGACACGTCGCTGGTCGGCGCGTTGTGCACGAGCCTCCGAAACCGCCCAGCGCAACGCCCGATAGCCATCTTCCGTTGCATGAGGGAATGGGAACTGCGGCGCCAACGAATATCCGACGGATACCACCCATGCCGGCGTTGCCTTTGCAATGAAAGACGCCGTGATATCGCCATCGTCCAGCGCGCCAGACGTAAACGCCCCACCGTGAAAGTAGAGAATAATCGGGACCGCAAACCGTCCTGCAGCAGGTCTATAACTCCGGAGCGTAATGGTCTGCGCGTGCCCCACTATTTGCACGTCCTCTATACAGAGTCCTAACTCGGTCTGAATGAACATTGTCAGTTGACGTGAGTACGTCCTCGAACGATTAGCAACATAGCAATTTTCTTCCGAGCGCTGTCTGTGATAAATCGATAACTGCACTAAACAGAATTCAGTCTCAATTGACAATGTGCAGAGCGTTCCTAATGGAGAGCGCTGGGGTCACGCGACCGGTTGCTCCGTATCATCGCGAAACGTAATGGAGCCACTCTGGCTAACTGAACCCGACGCGCGGTTGCGCAAGAGGCGTTCGTTATCCGCAGAGTCGCTGAAAAGCTCACATGTGCCAAATAGCTCCGCGACCCAGTCCACGAACACGCGCACCGTTGGCGAGAGATGCCTGTTGTGCGGATAGACGGCCGATATTGGCATTGGCATGGGCTTCCATTGCTCAAGCAATTCCACCAGGTTGCCCGCCTGTATATGAGGCAACGCCATGAATCGGGCTGCCTGGATGATGCCGATGCCTTCAAGGGCGCCAGCCACATATGCCTCCGCATCGTTGACTGATACTCGTCCTTTCATCGGAACTGCAATCGCGTGCCCGTCCACGTCAAAGGTAAATTCCATGAAACGGCCGGTTCTTGCCCAGAAGTAGTTCACTACCGTGTGGTTCTGCAGGTCTTCGATTGTACGTGGCGTCCCGAACTGCTCGAGATATCGGGGGCTGGCGACAGTAACCCCCTGATATAGCCCAATCCGCCTCGCCACCAGGGTCGAGTCCTGCAAAGCGCCAATGCGAATGACGCAATCAACCCCTTCCTGAATGAGGTCAACTGGCTTGTCGGAGAATCCGAGCATCAGCTCGACGTCTGGATATCTGGCGTGAAACTCATGGACGCGCGGCATCAGGACAGTGCGTCCCAGTGCACTGGGCATGTCGACACGAATCTTGCCTCGTGGCGTCAAGCCGCGGTTCTCGAGAGAACTTTCGATGTCGTCAATGTCCGCGAGGACCCTCACACAGCGCTCGTAGTACGCCGCACCATCCGGCGTGAGATTCAGTCGGCGCGTCGTTCGTTGCAACAGCCTGACCTTGAGATACGTTTCCAGTTGCTGAACGATGACGCTCACGGATGCGCGCGGCAGTCCAAGCGAATCCGCGGCACGCGTGAAACTGTTGGTCTCCACGACACGCGTGAAGACCTTCATTGCCTGGAGACGGTCCATCTCTAACCCTCTCGGTACCGTCGCCGCGCGACCTTAACTTGGGTCAACACGATTGCTTGCATAATCTCGTGCTCCTGCACTGTTACGTTCGACTGATGTGCTTACCGCGCGCCATGCGCGACGTCGCCAAAAACACGGCCGTATCCATGGGGCGGCGCACGCCAATACTGGGGCGCGGCTTCGACCACCCCTCCAAGCTCCGCGGCCGCATGCCACGGCCATCGTGGGTCGTACAGCATTCCCCGCGCTAACGCGACAAAATCGGCCTTGCCATCCGCTATGACGTCCTCCGCCTGCTTCGGCTCGGTAATGAGGCCGACCGCCACCGTTGTGACGCCGGTCTCAGCCTTAATCCGCTCGGCAAACGGCACCTGGTAGTTCGGTCCGACCTTGATTTTCTGCGAAGGCGAGATGCCCGCGGATGACGCAGTAATCCACGCGACACCTTTTGCCTTGAGGGCGCTAGATAGCTCGACAGACTGTTCGAGGTCCCATCCGCCGTCAACCCAGTCGGTTGCAGAAATCTTGACGCCGACCGGTTTGTCGGCAGGAAAAGCCTCACGGACCGCGTCGTACGTTTCAAGCACAAACCGCATGCGATTCTCCAGCGAGCCGCCGTACTCGTCCGTTCGCTGATTCGAAATAGGCGAGAGAAACTCGTGAAGTAGATACCCGTGTGCGGCGTGTATTTCGAGTGCATCGAAGCCCAGACGAGCTGCGCGTTTTGCTGTCTCTACGAAAAGATGTTTGATTCTGACAAGGCCGGCAGCGTCCAGCGCCATCGGCAGCGTTTCGCCCTCCTTCTGCGCCACCGGCGATGGTCCAATGGTTGTCCAACCGCCCTCTTCGCTATGCAGCAGTGCGCCGCCTTTCCAGGGAACGGCGCTCGAGGCCTTCCGTCCAGCATGTCCTATCTGCAACGCGAAAGCGATGGGTGAGTTCTCGCGTACCGCGGACACGACCGGTCGGAGAGCCGCCTCGGTGGCATCATCCCACAGACCGAGGCAACCGGGTGTGATGCGTCCAGCAGGTTCAACGGCGGTTGCTTCGACGAAAAGCATGCCAGCGCCGGATTGAGCGAGGCCACCGAGATGTGAGAGATGCCACGAATTCGCAAGCCCGTCTACCGCGCAATATTGGCACATAGGGGAGACGATAATGCGGTTTGGCAGCTCCAGGCTGCCGACGGCTGAAGAGGAAAAGAGAGCACTCATTAGACCCTCGCTGGCTCGGTTTACGATGGTGTAGACAACACTTGCCCTTCGTTGCTGAACAATCCATTCCGCGGTAAGCTCGCCGCCCCGCGCAGTCCGGGCGGCTTTAATTGACCCTACCTGTTCGCTAGTTTAGGGGAGTCGATGCGCATCTCTGTGCAGGAAGTATCTAATACTGTTGTTAAGACTTTTCAACAATCGGAATCACACCGGCGGCGCAGGCAACTGGTGCCCCGCCGCTGGCTGTCACTAAGGCCGTCAAACGCCCGCCAAACCGCGGCTTATGTCACCGAAGAGCTGCTTCCGATACTTTCGGCCGTCAACCTCCAGCGTGTACCGCGCCGAGCCGACATACCGCCGGGTGATTTCTTCCCGGTGCGCACGCACTTCTGCTTCCATTTTCTCGCGACTTGGGAGCGCCGTATCGTTTGCCAGAACGGACGCAAGCCACTTTGCCTGCACTTCGACCAGAGGGATGGTGGGACCAACCGGCTGGATAAGGCCCAGCATGTAGAGGCCCGGGCGGTCTGGAGAAAGCATACGGCGGTAGAGCGAAGCCTCTCCATCCCGTAAGGAGAAAACCTCCGGGTCGAGGAACGGGAACGTGGTCTTGTAGCCAGTCGCATAGATGATGGCATCAATCTCTTCGCGGCTACCATCCTCGAACGTGACGAACATACCCTCGAGCTGCTTGATGTTAGGTTTGATACTAATCCACCCGTGCCCACAATAGGGGAGGAGTTCCTGGCTCAGGGTCGTATGCTCGCGCCAGATAGCGTGCTGGGGGCGCGGGATACCAAAGCGCCGCTGGTCTCCGGTCACCATGTATGCAATGCGCTGCACGATGGTGCGACTCCACGTCGTGGGCAGCTTCAGACGCCGTGAGAAAAAGCCCAACCAACGGTCGATGGGCAGCCCCATGATGTACTTGGGCATGACCCAGGCGCTACGGCGCGTGGAGAGGAATGTCTTGTTGGCACCCTTACATACGTCAACCGCGATATCAACTGCGGAATTGCCGATACCAACGATAAGGACGTTCTTGCCCTTGTACGGGTCGGCAGTACGGTAATGGTGTGAGTGCACCGAGTCGCCGTCAAATTCTCCGGGGAAGGCCGCAGTGCGCGGGTCCCACAGATGTCCATTGGCGACAATGACCGCTCGATAACGCTTGACTTCACCCGTGCTCAGTTGGACAGACCAGCTGGCATCGTGATTCGGAGTGACACTTTCGACCTTCGTGTTGAACGTGATATGCGGACGGACGCCGAAACGGGCGGCGTACGACTCGAGGTAGTCGATGACTTCAAAGTGCGACAGGAAGTCGGGGTAGTGTTCAGGAATCGGGAAATCAGAGTACCCGAGGTTGACACGACTCGTATCGATATGGAGACTTCGGTAGGCTGACGACATCCCATTGTCGTTTTCGTATCGCCACATCCCTCCGATATTCGAGCCGATTTCGAAGCAATCGAATTTGACGCCCGCCTCCTTGAGCGCTTTCGCCGCAGTTACCCCAGACGAGCCGGCGCCAATAATGCAAACGGGAAGATTAGCGACATCGGCGGAATGTGCTGACTTGTTCAACGTTTCCATTCGTTTTCCTAACTTACTGTTACAATTTCCCGCCTTGTTAGCGGAAGAACCACGATAACGGTGCTGCGCCTATCTGTCAGACAATGCGACGGCCTAGCTTGTCCGTCGCCCATGGACATACTCGGAGACAATATCGTCGATAGATTGGTCTCCTACGATGCCCAGACTGGTCGCGGCATCAGACACAAAGGCTCGCGGCCATCCGTCCACGATAGCCTGCAACCGGGCGTCAGGAACGAAACGCACCGCGCCCAAAGTTCCCTTATTCCCATGACGAAAAGTCGAAACAATCATTTGCTCGACGCTGACGGTAAGAGACGGCAGATTCATCGCACGCCACGGAGGAAGCATTTCAGCCGGTGTGTCGTGTAGCTGAATTAACGCTTTAGCGACCGCTGTCGCCGATGCAACCGGAATCTGCGTTTCGGCTTCGAGTGGAGACACCACGTCTCTCCCAGCAAGCGGCTCGCGCACGATTGCTGCAATCCTGTCAGACACCGCAGGAGTGTTCGCACCGCGGCGAATCAGGACGATAGGGAGTCGAAGAATCCGGGCATCGAGCCGGTTTTTCCTTGCGGCATCGGCCAGAAGCAGTTCAGCAATAGCCTTGTGCGCTCCGTAGGTCGTTTCCGGAGCGAAGCGCTCACGGTCCGTCACCGTTGGTGGCAACTCGCCTCCAAAAACAGCAATTGAACTGGCGAACACAAAGCGAGTCGATGCCGAGGACCTGCTGATGAACCGCCGGATTGATTCCACATTGACGAGATAGGCAGCGTCGTCGTCCACTTCAGCATCCAGCGTGAGCGCCGCGGCCAGGTGAAAAACGGTGTCTACGCCGACCGACGCGACCCTGTCGGCAAAGGTGGCGTCGCACAGGTCTCCCGTCATTTGCACCACGCGGATAGTGTCAGGCACACGCCATTCTGTTTCGTCTGGAAATCCTCGGTCCACAACCACGATTTCCTCGATAGCTGAGTCGCCACCATGCCCGTCAGCCAGTCGGCCGGCATCCAATAGCATCGCGGTTAGCGAACGCCCAATAAATCCTGCCGCGCCTGTAATCATTACACGCATCGACCGTCTCCTTTGCTTTGTATCGTGGCCTCCGGGTCCCGGATGCCATCGCCGCACTCGAACGGAAGGCGCCATTAGAGAATCCAGTTTCCGTTCGCATCTTGCACATTAAACATACTACCGAGTAGGTTTTAGAAGTGCAAGCGTTTCCCCTACTTCGCAAATGGAATGCACCTGCGCAAACCCGTCAATTAGACGCCCCGAAAGGCTGGATGGAAAAATCGAAAGAATGAGCCACTCCGGCGAGACTCATCGCGGGGCGCGTTGTGATGCAGCAGGAAGCGACAGCGCTCGCGGCGGTTCGCCCAGTTCTACGGACGCGAGACGGCCAAACGATGGAAATTAGCGAAAATCCTGGAGCCGGACGACCCTTAGAGTCGCTCGGCCTTGGAGAACTGCAGCGAGTTTCTTGAATGCGGTGCCGTTGAGGTGCTCGTCCAAAGCCGCGGCGTCGCGATAGCGCTCGACAATCACCACCTGGCCGGGAACGTCGACTGACGCATAGGCCTCGTAACGCTCGCAGCCGGCTTCCGACTTGTCGAGAATCCTGTTCAGAGCGTGGAGCCGCCTTGCAGCGAAGAACTTTACTAAGAGCGGCTATAAGGAAACAACCTTAGCAGGCGATTTTGCGCACCAACTCGAGGCAAATCATAGCCGCTTCCTCGTGCTCATGCTGCGAACGGCCTTCTCTTCCCACGTACCGCTTTCCCTTGTTGCCTACGCTTTTGCTTTAGCCCCACGTGACGGTCCGCGCACGGTCGCTGACTCTCCGTCGCCGCGCGCCCGCACGCCTTCGACGAGTGTTTTGACCATTTGTTCCGCCAGAACGCGACGAGACTTGGGCCCTGCATCTGCCTCGGGCCTATACCAGATAAGTGACCACTGGATGCCACCAAGCAGCGTCTTGACAGCAATCGATACGTCGACGTTAGCCAACGTGCCATCCTTGCGTGCGACAGTTGCCGCTTTTTTGAACATTGCTTCGAACCGGTCGCGGCTGCCAATCAGTTCATCGAGTATCTCCCGCTGCGCCGGAGTAGTTGCTCCGAAACGGTGCATTTGGACGCCTTGCGCTACAACACTTTCGTAGGTGTGATGTTCAAGCACAGCCATCGCGTGGGCGTACAACATTGCCGTAAGGACGGTAATGCCATCGCCCTCGATTTGACTCGCCGGCTCGACCGCCGAAAAAAGCAATTCCATCCCGGCCCGGTGGACATCAAAAAACAACTCAATCTTCGAAGGATAGTGATGGTATATCCGGCCTTTCGTGGCCCCCAGCCGGCGGGCTACATCATCGATACTGGTCGCATGAAACCCCTGCTCCATAAAGCATTCCGCGGCCATGCGCAATATTTCCTGTTTACTCGGCGTCATAGCGTCCTGTTCTAGTGCTCGTATCTGACTAAAACTGCCGGCGTTGCAGGCATGCCTGGCATCATTGTTCCCAATTTTCGAATTATAACGGCACAAACGCCCTCTTCCAACATACCAGGTAGTAGCGCGCGAGAGACTATGGATGTCGCGCGACCTTACTGCACCGGAAACGACAAGCGTCAATCGCATTGTTAGTGAACGTTAAATTTAGAATTTGGGCGCCGCTCATTTATCACCCACATCTCGCCGTATAACATCAACCCATATCTGACCTAGTAGCGTCATCGACAGCTACGACAACTGCTCAAACGCCCACATGTTGGTCAGACGCGCTCCCGGAAGCCGGGCTTGGATTCATACACTTTTCTGGTCGCAACAGCGTCATGCAGCCGATGAACCTGAACGTAATTTTCAAAGCGTTGGCCAACCCGATGCGCAGACAGATTCTCGCGTGGCTCAAACGTCCGGACTATTACGTCTCGCCGGTTGCGCGCACGCGCGTGGGCGCTACAGCTAGCGAGATGCAACGGCTTTGCGGCCTTGCGCAATCGACGGTTTCAGCGCACCTGCAGATTCTGGTGAGAGCGGACCTCATCACTTTGACCAAGGTGGGACAGGTCTCGCTCTATCACCGAAACGAAGTCACCTTGAACAGACTGAAAGAGCATGCACATCAAATGCTGTACTTCGTAGCGTCGCAGGATGTCCGGTGATTCCAGCACAATTGCCGACGATTTTGTATGGCATAGCAGTTCGAGGACGGAGGACAAAAGTGATTTGCATTCCCTCAAGGTTCAGGCAGAAAGAGCCAAGCGCCCCAAGCGATGCATGGGTTGTCACAATTTCGGCGCTTGAGGCGCTCACTAGCCAAGACAACTACACGGACGTCGTAGCCACCTCGCAAATCAATCTGCGGAGCCCCCGGATGCATGGGCGCAGTGCGACGACCGTCGCAGACGTACCCGGGCGTTACCTGCCCAATGCGACGGCAACAGTTGTGGAACGCGTTACCGACCGGTCCATCCTAGTCAACTGGTGTGACTCGACGTCATGCCATTATTGCGACCAACTCTGGACCAGAAAATCAGCGCGCAGCGCAGGCTACTGCTCTCTTACAGGTGAGGTGATTACCCGCGGCGATATTGTGTATGGTCCTTATACTCGCGCCGCATATCGCCCAGCCAACGAGAAAGCGATGATACTCGCTTCTTCGCTTGAACCGACGAACGGCAGAATATGCCCAGCAGTGAAATAGCCTGCATTAGAACATCAACGTAAGGACTTCTTGACCATGAGCGACACACCGATTTCTGTTTCTTCGTCTGGCAAGTTCAAGCTTGCTGGCGAGGTCCCCATTACCCGACTGGGCTATGGCGCAATGAGAATTACCGGGCCTGGGATATGGGGTCCGCCGGACAACCCGGGAGAAGCTCTCCGCGTGCTGCAGACACTCCCCGAACTCGGGATTGACTTTATCGACACGGCCGACTCTTATGGACCGGACGTCTCGGAGCAGCTTATCCGCGAGGCGCTTCATCCGTACAAGGATATGTTCGTTGCGACCAAAGCGGGGCTACGCCGCGCGGGCCCGGACCAATGGCAACCGGACGGCAGGCCTGAATATCTGCGCGAACGCGCGCAGCGCAGCCTGAAGAATCTTGGCGTCGAACAGATTTTTCTCTGGCAACTGCACCGTGTTGACCCGAACGTTCCCGCTGACGAGCAATTTGATGCGGTCAAGGCGTTGCAAAAGGAGGGTATTGTCCGCTTTGTCGGCCTGAGCGAAGTGTCAGTCGACCAGATTAAGGATGCGTCGAAGTATTTCAACGTTGCAACGGTGCAGAACCGCTATAACCTCCTCGACCGGCAGAGCGAAGCAGTACTTGAATACTGCGAGGCGAACGGCATCGGCTTCATTCCGTGGTTCCCGCTGGCTGCGGGCAATATTGGAGAATCGGCTAGTATTCTGGGCAAGGTCGCTCGCGACCACGGTGCCACACCGATGCAAATCGCCATCGCGTGGTTGCTCCACAAGAGCCCCGTTATGCTGCCGATTCCAGGTACATCGAGCCGGGCCCATCTCCGGGCGAACGCATCCGCTGCGGAAATTAAGCTCTCAAGCGAAGAAATGAGCGCTTTGAACGCACTGGCACGCTAATTTTTTCAACAAACACGCCTATGGTCCCACCCGGTCCGCAGGCGTATTTCCTTTCTGGGGTGTGAAGCCGTACCCCTTTCCCGAGAAACCGTTTATGCCGCGACAAGCATCGCCTCAACCGCGATGCTTGTGAGGCGGTCGCGGCCGAGGAATTTTTTGGCTTCCCCCTGAGTGAATTTGCAGTTTAACGATAGTCAAGGTGGTGGCATCAAACCAGAAACCGGGACAAGTGAGATGTGGAAGAGCGTTGTTTTGGAGTTAAATCGAACAGAATTACCCCTAACCACTTGTTGTGCGAAAGATGGGCTGGCACCTCAATGACTGCGTCAAGCCTCGCAATATGGCTACGCACACTGTCGGTTCGTCAATATCCCGGTTTCGTGACCTCCGAGAGGCTGGAAAAACGGACCACAGAAATCCGTATTCCATTGATTGATGCCAATTGTGGAAACATCAAATCAAACCTCATACGCTCGAAACTCGTCTCTGGCGAGCAGCCTGCTCTCGTCGTGCCCGTTAGCATGAGGACATCTGTTTTGGCGAGTCGACTCAACTCACCTCCAAATCACGCATACACTGAGGGATTGACGGCGCCGCCTGCACTCCGCAGCATGCGTGCGCGAAGCAACTTAACAAGAAGGCGGACAAGTTTGAACGGATGCGACATGCAAGTCTTAACCTGTTCGCTACGGCTTTCACCGGTAACGCACCAGGTGCAAAAATGCTCGCAGTTGTTTGTCAGAATGCCGTAACGGCTCTCACCAAGTCTCGAACGCGCGCGAATGACAACCTCACAAGCCTGGTACGTCGAGAATGACTGACTCACGACGACGAGTCCGCGACCATGAGCAAATTCCTCGAGACTGACCTCTTCGACAGGGCCTCTCTGCAGAGACGTGGAGAGACCAGCGTAGTGCACGACACGTCCATCGCCGACGTAGATTCCGTGATGCCAGTATCCGCATCTGCTGCTTGCAATGTGGTCACCTGGCGTGAGAAATTCACGGCCGCACTGGCTCGCGCGGGATATGCCGACGACACGTCCCTGAGGATGGAGAAAATCTTCCAAGACAGCGTGGACCATGATTCGCCTCCTGCTGATGTCTCCTGCGAGGTCGGCATGGAGACTGGCAATTTCATGGATTCACTATGGAAGATGGCCCGACGCTTAGAAATGACAAGGAAGCCACGCTGTCTGCCAACTCAAGCAGCAGCGGCAAACGCGAGCATGTGACGCATGGACGGAACACAGACAGCGGGGCTGAAGCTCGGTGGCCACGCCACGGCTTACTGGGGCAAAAACGTTTGTCTTTACGAAGGCTCGGAAGGTCTGATTCCGAAGGTGCCCCGATATTGACCTGGGGTGACGCCGACTTCTTCGAGGAAAGCGCGACGCATCACTTCGTCGCTACCGAATCCGCAGCGCTGCGCAATATCGTCAAGCCCACGCGTTGACTGCTCCAGAAGCGCGCGCGCAGCCTCGATGCGGCTCTGTCTGATGTAGTTTGCGGGGGGCGTTCCAAACTCGGCCCTGAACACCCGGGCGAAGTTCCGTGGGCTCATCGCCATGCGCTCGGCAAGCAGTTCTACGTTCAGGGGTTTATTAAGGTTTTCCACAATCCAGACGCCGAGCTCTTCGAAACTTCTAGAAGTCGGCGCCTGCGCCGCAAGCGACACACTGAACTGGCGCTGCCCGCCGGGCCGCTTCAAGAAAACCACGAGGTATTTCGCGACGTTCAGGGCAACTGCGCTACCGAAGTCCTCTTCGAGTAGCGCCAAGGCAAGGTCAATCCCAGCGGTAACGCCCGCTGAGGTGTAGATGCCCCTGTCCTCGACCCAAATGCTTTCGGCGTCCACCTTCACATCCGGATAGAGGCTTTGCATGTCCTTAACCCAGCCCCAGTGAGTAGCAGCGCGCCTTCCCTGAAGAAGCCCGGCAGCCGCCAGCACAAACGCGCCGACGCACACTGAACCGGTGCGTCTCGCGCGGGCGCTCGTCTGCCGCAACCAGTCCCAGAATTGGTCCGTTCCAGCGTAGCGGATGGAACGTGGTCCGGCTGTAACCAACAATGTGTCCACATTGTCAGTCAATTCTGAAAAGTGCTGATGAGCGATAAGACTGACGCCCGTCTCGCCCTCGATGGTCCGGTCCTCCCCGGGTGAAACAATGGTGAGCTTATACGGGAGCTCACCGTCCGGCGCCAACGCTGTTCCGACAAGGAGCTTGTTAGCAAGGTCGAATGCATTGGCGGGGCCGAAAACATCGAGCTCGACCACAGGAGGAACCGCGACGAGAACGACGTGCCTCGTGTGCCACGACCGGCTTACCAATTGGCCCCGCTTGCTCATCTCGGTGTCCTCTACCTAGACGTTTCCATCCCAATTGTAGCCTCTGATTGAGCAGGAGCACGTTCCGGACACCTTATCCTGCGATGGCAGGCCGCCCATTGTGTCCAAGTGGGTGGCAGCAAAAGTTGGCAGAAATGTTGGCTCTGACGTCATGTGCAGGGAACGGCGCAACGAATAGTCTTCTATTCATGGCATCGACGCCAAGTCCGACGGCCTGACGCGACGGGCACAGGGTTCCGAGTGTTACTTTTGAACCGAACGGTGATAGAAATGGACAGACTGCAAGCAATGCGGGTGTTTTCGAAGGTTGTGGAAACCAACAGTTTCTCGCGCGCAGCTGATAGCCTGAACCTGCCCCGAGCATCAGTGACAGTCATCGTCAAGGGCCTCGAGGAAGCTCTGCGCATCCGACTGCTCCACCGGACGACACGCAGCCTGAGCCTGACGCCGGAAGGTGCGTTGTATTACGAACGCTGCATCCGCGTACTGGCTGACATTGACGAGATGGAAGCAACACTCACGCAGGCGACCGGCGCGCCGCGCGGGAAGCTGCGCGTGGACCTGCCAAACACTATCGGAAAACTCGTACTCGTTCCCGCTCTTGACGACTTCTGCTCAAGCTATCCTGACATCGAGCTGAGCGTCGGGTTTGGCGACAAACACGTGGACCTGGTCCGCGATGGTGTGGATTGCGCCATCCGTGTAGGCGCATTGTCCGACTCCAGTCTCGTAGCCCGTCGACTGACTTCTCTTCCTATGATTACCGTCGCCAGCCCTGGATACATCGACCGGCAAGGCACGCCAGAGTGCGTTGGCGACCTCAGCGACCACGTCTGCATCCGTTATCACGCCACTGGTGCCGCGCCAACATCCGATATGACCTTCATCGTCGGAGGCAAGGAAACGCACGTCAAGCTGAAACCCGGTCTGATTGTCGGTGACCTTGAAGCACAGCTGTCCTGCGCGGTGCAGGGCCTTGGCATCGCTCAGGTGCCCGCCTTCATGGCGACTCCGTATCTGCGTGCAGGCGGACTGGTGGAAGTGCTACCCGACCTGCCGCCACCTGCGGCTCCTGTGTCGGTCGTCTACCCACAGAACCGGCATCTCTCGGTGAACGTTCGTACCTTTGTCGAATGGGCTGCGCAGCGTTTCGAGCAGGCTGCTGTCCTTAGAGACATCTTTAGCCGGTCAGCACAGCCGAAATCCGCCAGTCTTCGCGTCGCTGCCTGAGGGCTCGCCGGTCGCCATCGACCGCGTTTCGAGGCATTCGACCAGCCGTCTGAAAGGTCCTCGGAAAGTTTGATTTCGGCACTTTTTGCACTAAATTCAATCTGTGTGTCGCGCCGCCTGAGTAACATCGCCCTAGGATTCAGCTATGGTCGGCTGCTCGCACTTCCGTACCGCTGGCAAGTCAGACCTACTATCCGCAGGAGCCCGGAAATGCTCAGACAAAACTCCGATTCATTTCGCGCAGATAGTGGGACGCCACACGCTTTGTACCACGCGACCATCGAAGCTCCGTCTGTAATAGCGTCCAGGCTACGTTTCGACGGTGCAAACTTTGGCTACATGCCAGTTCCTCAACGCGAAAATGCGTATTTCGTCGGCGTCAAGTTGAGGGCGATGACGGATGTTCGTATGTGGTACGGCGAACACCTTGCAACATACTTCCCAATGCCGGTTAACTCGCTTTGCTTCACGCATTGTGACAACCAGCCACATGCCGAACTTTACGACCCGTTCGACTGCATGATTTTCAAGGTCTTTCCTGCCGGCCTTGACGCAATCGTGGACGATGCCGGTGCGCGCCTCATAACCGAGCTACGTTGCCCGGAGCCAGGTGCAACGGACCCCGTGATTGGACATCTTGCTGCGTGCCTCGTTCCGGCACTCGACGACCCACGCAATTCATGCAGCCTCTTTGTCGACACCATCTCCCGCGCACTCACCACGCACATCCTCTCGCGATACGGCGGCGTAAAATTTCAGTCGCCAGCTCCGCGTCGTGCGACGCTCGCAAGATGGCAGGAAGCGCGCGCTCGAGACATGGTTGCCGAAAGTCTCGATGGCGCAATCTCGATTTCAGACCTTGCTAATCATTGTGGTCTGTCAGTGAGCCATTTCTCGCATGCGTTCAAAGAGAGCACTGGTCTCTCGCCATATCAGTATCTGATTGAACAGCGGCTTCAACGTGCGAAAGAGCTTATGCTGAACACGCGATTATCTCTCGCGGAGATTGCCTTATCGAGTGGGTTCGGCAGCCAGGCGTATTTCAGTCGACGTTTCTTCAAATCCGCCGGCATGTCGCCCGGGGTATGGAGACGTCTGCACATATCGGGCAAACATGTCATGACTATTACAGAGCCACCTGAACTTGGTCCGAACCCATAGTACAGGTTGCGACTCCCGGTACGGTTTGATGACGTACCGGGAGTAACATCAGCGTGCTCCGTGCACGATGTCGCCGAAAATGCCTGCGTGCTCATGCGGAGGGGCCCGCCAGTATTGCGGCGGCGCCTCGACAGTGGCACCAAGTTCGGCGGCTGCGTGCCATCCCCAACGGGGGTTGTATAGCAGGCCTCGAGCGATTGCAACCATATCCGCCGAACCGCTCGAAACAATTTCTTCCGCTTGGGCCGGAGATGTAATCAAGCCGACAGACATCGTATTCACGCCCGTGGAAAACTTGATTGAGTTAGCAAACGGCACCTGATAGCTTGGGCCGGTTACGATTTTCTGCTTGGGAGAGATTCCACCAGAAGATGCGTCGACCCAGTCGACGCCGCGGGTTTTCAGCTCGCGTGCAAAAGCGATGCTTTGCATCACATCCCAACCCTCATCCATCCAGTCGGTGGCGGAAACCTTGACGCCAAGCGGCTTCGATTCCGGAAGCTCGGCTCGCACGATGTCGAAGATTTCGAGCGGGAAACGCATCCGGTTCTCCAGGGAGCCGCCGTATTCATCAGTTCGCTGGTTGGAAATCGGCGACAAGAATTCGTGTAGCAAATATCCGTGTGCGGCATGCAGCTCGATGCCGTCGACACCAAGGCGAACTGCGCGACGCGTTGCCTCGGCGAACGCTTTACGCAGACGGGCAAGACCCTCCGCGTCCAGGGCTATAGGGGCCACCTCTCCTTCTTTCTGAGGTACTGGCGACGGAGCGAACGTCGACCAACCACCATTCTCGGCACTGAGTAGTTGACCACCCTTCCAAGGCACATCGCTAGAGGCCTTCCGGCCTGCGTGCCCGAGTTGCAGAACAACCGGGATGCGGGAATGTTCGCGCACGGTGTCGATGGCTTTTTTCAACGCCTCTTCGGTCTTGTCGTCCCAAAGGCCGAGGTCTCCCGGAGTAATGCGTCCAGCAGGTTCGACCGCTGTCGCCTCGATGATGAGCATGCCCGCGCCAGACAATGCCATGCTCGCCAAGTGAACCGAATGCCAAGAATTGGCTTCCCCATCGACGGCTACGTACTGACACATCGGCGACACGACAATCCGGTTCGAGATAGTCAAGTCGCGAAGTTTAAGGGGTGAAAAAAGCGCACTCATATACACCTTCAGTGGAAAACGGTTGTGAGCCAAACTTGGCCGACTATATCGGCGTCGCGGACCGGGATATATGGGGTGAACGTGAATTGAGTCCTTGTGATTGACCAACAATTCCTCTGCCCCGCCTCTGGCGAACGGATTCCCACGAGGGAACGCTACGCCAGGCTGACAACTTCGAAGAAGCAGGATAACATACTACCGGGTATGTTGTTTTTAGACGTAACGCCGGCGAGTATTGCCGCTTCGCACGGATATCTCCCGCGTTCACCACCCTGCTTTGCAGGCATCTCAAATCATCCAGTTACGAAGGACCACAATGTCGACGATTTCGAATCCGAACGTCGCCCATACTGACAAGGCGCACGGACTGCGCTATTACACCGCCGTCACGGTCACTTTCTTCGCCGCGTCGGCCGCTCCCACCCCGCTGTACAGGCTGTATCAGGACGCGTGGCATTTTTCCCCCGTGGCGCTTACAGTAATTTTCGGCGTCTACGCAATCGGGCTGCTGCTGGCACTGCTGTTCACCGGGTCACTTTCCGACCATATTGGGAGACGGCCGGTGGTCATCGGCGCCATCGCGCTCGATTGCCTTTCACTATTAAGCTTCATCCTGTCGAATAACGTGTGGCTGCTAATAACGAGCCGCGCCCTGCAAGGCCTCGCAACGGGAGCTGGAGCCAGCGCGCTGGGCGCCGCGATTCTTGACGCTGACCGACATCGCGGACCGCTGAGTAACAGCGTCGCACCTCTGGCTGGTATGGGTTTAGGTTCGCTCGCGGGCAGCATACTCGCTACGTTCGCGCCTCAGCCGCTGAAACTGCCGTACGCGCTGCTTCTGCTCGTTTTTGCAGGACAGGCATTCCTGATTAGAGCCATCCCGGAAACCGTGACGACCCGCCAGTTCTCACTCCGGGCCATCCGCCCCCGGGTCCAGATTCCGTCCGCCGCGCGAAACGCGATGCTACTTGTCGCGCCGGTGAATGTCGCAGCGTGGGCACTAAACGGGTTTTACCTCTCACTCGGTCCAACCTTGGCACGTGTCGTGACAGGGTCCTCATCATTAATGACTGGCGGTCTTGTCGTCGCTGCACTTATTGGTGGTGCGTTGGGCGCCATTCTGTTCCTACGCAAGCGGGAGGCGTCGCACTTGCTCACAGGGGGCTCCGTCATGCTGTCAGTAGGTATCGCTATCACCCTGGCTGGTGTTGACGTGAGCGGTCCCATCCTGTTTTTTTTCGGAACGGTGCTCGCCGGCAGCGGTGTCGGCATGGTCTTCCAGAGCGCATTGCGCACGCTGCTACCCTTGGCCTCTGCAGGAGAGCGCGGAGGATTGATGGCGGCTTTCTACGTCGTCAGTTATCTAGCTTTTTGCATCCCTGCACTTGCCGCAGGTGTAATGGTGAATGTTGTCGGGATTCGCGCTACGGCGGGAGGTTACGGCGGAGTGCTGTTCTTGATGGCGGTCACGACCGGAATCAGAAACGTACTTCGCCATATGCGTGTTCGCAGTTAGCCGCTTTGCATTGGCACCAGAGCGATGCGTAAAGTATGTTGGTTAGCCCGCGCGCAGCAGACTCAGTATGTCCTACACTGGTTGAGACATAAGCGACGTACGGTGCCGCGCCTCACGCAATCTTACCGTGGCGCTGTCCGCCTGCATCTGGTCGATTGTCAGACTTTCTGTGGAGGGGACTATGAACAGGCTTCAATCGAAGGTCGCCCTCATTACAGGTGGCAGTAGCGGCATAGGCCTTGCGATTGTCCGAAGGTTCATTCGCGAGGGCGCCGACGTTTTAGTTATCGATAGGCAGGACTTTCCTTCAGACCCATCCAGTGAGGATGCGCTTCGCGGCCCGAAAGTGCTACGCGGTGACGTGTCGAGTTCTACGGAACTCGACAGATGCTTTGCCGAGATTGCCGCAAGCAACATCAGAATCGACATCCTCGTCACATGTGCGGGGCTGCTCGAACTGGCACCCATCGAGTCCGCTACGCTGGAACATTTCAATCGTCTGTTTGACACCAACGTGAGGGGTACATTTTTCACCGTTCAGAAAGCGTTGCCGGTTATGAACCGCGAAGCTTCTATCGTTCTCGTCACATCGGGGCTTCATACCAAAGGTGTTCCCGAATATGGCGTCTACGCTAGCACGAAGGCAGCGTTGCGCTCCTTTGCCAGAACATGGGCATCTGAGCTTTGCGGCCGCGGCATTCGGGTGAATACCCTCAGTCCGGGACCGACTGAAACTCCGATGCTCGATTCGCTATATCCAGACGCCCAACAGACCAGGGCGGCAAAGTCTGTCTTCGCCTCCATGTCATTGCGGGGCCGGCTCGCGCTTCCCGATGAAGTCGCGACTGCTGCATTGTTTCTGGCCTCGGACGATAGTGGCTTCTGCACCGGTAGCGACCTCGTTGCAGACGGGGGAATAAGTCAAACCTGAGGGACAGGCGCCCCGTGTGATGACGCACCTTTCATATTTAATACACCATGAAATATATGAAAGCGTTGTGAAGTATTCAAACTTGCAGCCGCGTGGCAAGCGATGAGGTTTTCGCAGAATTGTGCAAATCACAGCAGAACAGGTCAAGACCCGAAATCGGCGCCTATCTACAATCCTGTTCACAAAGGCGGTACTCACGCCTATGCAGTGCTCAATTGCCAACTCCCCAAGATGGATGCGAACTCACCGGAGGTCCTGCATGGATAGGCTTCAAGCGATGCACGTGTTCACGCGGGTCGTGCAAAGTGGGAGTTTTTCGCGAGCAGCGGAGACACTGGACATTGCCCGCGCATCCGTGACCATCACAATCCAGAATCTTGAGTCATACCTGAAAGTCCGGCTGATTCAGCGTTCTACCCGGCAATTCAGCCTGACTCCTGAAGGAGAGCAATTCTATGCACGCTGTGTCCAGCTGCTTACGGACGTTCAGGAACTGGAGGATTCGCTTGCCCACGCCTCGGCCAGCACGCGCGGTCGGCTCCGTGTCGAAATGCCAGCGTCCATTGGGAAGACAGTTGTGATTCCTGCGCTGGACGAGTTCAAGAACCTATACCCCGACATCGAACTCAGTATAGGGTTCAGCGACAGACCAATCGATTTGATTCAGGAGGCCGTCGATTGCATGATTCGTCTTGGTCCTCTCAGCGATTCGAATCTGGTTGCAAAACGGGTCGGCTCCATACGAAAGGTGACTGCCGCGACTTCACAATATCTGACGAGATACGGCATCCCCGATTCGATTGCTGAACTGTCCAATCATATGTGCGTGCGCTACATCCCTGCGGGACAATTGAAGGGCCCTGACCTTTCCTTCGAAGTGAACAATCGAACCGTCGGCCTCAATCTGAGAGCCAGCGTATGCGTAAACGACATTGAAGCTTACCTGGGATGCGGACTAAGAGGACTTGGCATAATGCAGGTCCCACGCTTCATCGGGCTCCCGTATCTGTGTTCTGGGGAACTCGTCAATCTCCTCCCTCAGTTCGCTCCGGCGCCGGTTCCTGTCTCAGTCGTCTACCCGCACAACAGACATCTTTCCAAGTCAGTCCGCGTCTTTGTCGATTGGGTTGCCGACCTGTTCGCAAGGTCGGCGCTCTTTGCCACGGAGAAATCCGGTCTCGACGCGTCGCAGTTGCGTGGGCGCACCGAATCGGCATTCCGTGAACTGACTCCCAAGCGTCGTTGCGCGGCACAGCCGGAAGCGTTTGAACCTGTGAATACGCGCGCGAGGCAGTCCGAACCTTTCGTCGTACCGGCGTAGGAGCTTTACACCTTTGCCGCACACGGCCAAGTCTATTAGACGCTACAGCACGCGCCTATAGCTAGTCATCTGTCAACGTGGAGATGGACCATGAACGATATCGCTACCAAAGAAGCGGACGCACTGGCGATTGTCAAAACGTTTTATCGAGGCGGCGCCGAGGGCAGGATAGCGGACTTCGAAAAGTACCTGGCTGACGACTTCACATTGTTCGTTCCCGATTATCTTCCATGGGGCGGTCAATATGACAAGTCCGGCTACGTGTCGATTCTTCCCCAAGTGGCAACGACACTCGATTTCGCGAGGCTTTCGTACGAGAGCCTAACCGTACAGGGCGAACACGTCGTGGCTCTGATTCGGATTGGTGTTCAGGGTACTGACGAATCGATTCTGATTTCTGAGCATTGGGATATCTCCGAGGGTAAGGCAAAGCGACTACTTGTAGCTTACTTCGACCCAAAGGTGCTGCTGGACAAGGCCGCGTAACGCCGAGCGAACGCTTGCATCGTTTAAGGAGCTTCTGATGAATCAGCCAGACTTCTCTGCCCGTGACCAAGTCGTCAAACATAATATTTACGCTTCCGTGAGACGACGAGACGGCCTCCCCCACGAGTTCTTTGCCAATTACTGGCGCGACGTGCACTCGACTCTCTGCTCGCGCCTGCCGGGGCTCAATTTCTATGTTCAACAGCATTTCGACAGGGACTATTACGCGAACATCTGGCCAGTCGCTGATGGCGTTCGTCGGATTGAAGCGAAGCTCGATGGGTCCGCGGAGTTAGGCTTTGCGAATCTGCAGGAGCAAGCTGTATTCGCGCACGCGGGCACGATTCTTTATGGCGATGAATCCAACTTCATCGGTGAAGCTGTTGCGTATAACCTCCCTAACGGTTCACTCACGCTAGTCGACAAGGATGAGGATGCCGTTCGCAATGGCCCGGACCCATTTCATCGCATCCATTTGTACATAAGCCGCAAGCCGGGACAGGACACGACGACATGGCTGACGGAAACGAACACCGCACTCGCAAAACGCGACGCTGTGGTCAAGTGGAAGTTGCATCTCCCTGAACCGTATAACAATGACAAGCCTTCCCCTCCGTCGCCAAACGTCGAGCACTTTGTCGAGTCGGACAGACTGAACCTGGCAATTGCAGAAATCGCATTCGTCAGCCCGCTAGCAGCAAAGTCGCTGTTCTCATCTTCAACGTTCAAAGAGGTGCTGGGCGACCAGGCGCGATACGTCGACGCCATCGGCGCGTATCTCGTGACCGGATTTTATACGTTCGTTCGCGACGGCCAACCGACCCTAGCAGGCTTGCGAGGAAGTCGTCCAGCAGAACTCATCACAGCCTTGGGAGCAGTGAACCAACTCGACGCGACGGTCACGGGAATGTTCGCTCCGCGATAGCATCGGCGGCGGTGAGAATTAGGCACCCCGCTTTACGGTTGGTTGTGAACCGGCTCAATGTATGAGCGTTACCACGCACCTGCAGTTCAAAGTGACGAAGGCGGCGCGCGGTTCGCTCCGCGGCGCGCAACGAAATGAAACCATTCATGTTCGTCGTTTTCGTCATGCGCCATTTGAGCCAGAATTGCTTCCAGAAACACATCTTCGCGACCCTTCTTGGAGAAACATCATGACGCAATCTCGAAAAGGTACAGCTCTGGTTACCGGAGCATCTTCTGGCCTTGGTGCTGTGTACGCTGACCGACTTGCTCGCCGCGGATATGACCTGATTCTGGTCGCACGTAGCCGCGACCGTTTGAACACGCTGGCGAAACGCATCATCGACGAAACACGCCAGAGCGTGGATATTCTGGTTGCGGACCTCGGCAATCGCGCAGAACTCGCCTCGGTTGAAACTAGGCTTCGCGAAGATGCGAGCATTACGCTATTAGTGAATAACGCTGGTGTCGGCACGCACACTCCACTGCTAAAAACCGACGTCGACTCAATGACGTCTCTCATCGAACTGAACGTCACCGCTTTGACCCGACTTACCTATGCTGCCGCGCCTGGCTTCGTCGCACGCGGCAAAGGCGCAATCATCAATATTTCCTCCATTGTCGGTATCGCGCCGGAAATATTGAACGGCGTATATGGCGGCAGCAAAGCGTTCGTGCTGGCTTTCAGTCAATCGCTGCATCACGAACTCGCCGATAAGGGCGTTCAGATTCAGGCGGTACTGCCCGGCGCGACGGCAACCGATTTCTGGGAAACGGGTGGTCTGCCCATCGAAAATCTCCCGAAGGAAATCGTCATGTCGGCTGACGATATGGTCGACGCATCGCTGGTTGGTTTCGACCACGGTGAGCTTGTTACCATTCCGTCGCTCCACGCGCTTGAGGAATATCAAGCCTATGAGGCAGCACGCCAGACTATGTCAGCACATCTGTCCGGAAACGTGCCTGCCGCTCGGTACCTGCAACTGGCCTGAGATAACGTCTGGTCTGACGCATGCGTGTGGCTGAAGGTCCCCGCGTACGGAAGCACCGTGCGACTGGGTCGGAAAGCCGCTCTGCGGAGATGCAAGCCTTCCGGAAGCGGCTCTGGCCGTTCAACGTGGCTTGCGTTAGTTCGGCGATAGCACTCCTTTGCATGCGCAAACCTGACCTTCGGCGTTGGAAGCTCGGTTAACTCACTCGACGCTAACCTATGCTTTCAGTCTCAATCGAAGCTGTTCACTTACCACGGTCTATCGAAACCAAAGCAGCGACCGCGCGCAGTCGTCTGCTAAACTTTGCGCGGCCGCACCGTTCAGCCCTTTGCGATATACGTGGGCACGCGCGCGGTGCCCTGGCGCAATTCTCGCCCCTCTTTGCCGGTAGGTAGCGGCTGTCGTGCGGAGCACGATAGGCCCTCAGGGAATACGCAACTATCCTTGCCGGAATGTGTTATCAAATCGGTTTCAGAACAACATCTTCGGAGCACAACCGAAGTAACTGCGCAACCTCCGCGACTGACCACAAGCTAGAGCCCCCCCAGCTACCCCGGCCCGGAAGTAGCCAGTCATCTTCGCACTACTTTAACTGTGTGTTGGCGATTGGGATGATGGTTGCTACGTGCCAGCCTGTCGCGTTGTGAATGAGGGTTTGGCTGATAAGGAATGTAGCGCTCTGCGGCGGCTGCCCCGGCGCGCCGCGTGAAAACGTTACCGGGACGAACAACTCGACGACATCGGATGAGAGCACAATGGTTTGGAACTTGGTCATGTCGGCGTCCAAATGCCATGTTCCTGTGTAATAGCTGCGATAAGTCGCCAATGCATCTGAACTGCCTCGCACCTGCGTACCCCGAGATATCCAGAGAAAGTCGGGCGAATCCCACAGCATGGTCTGGACGGTGTCCAAATCGTGAGCGTTCTGCGCTGCTACGAAATGCTCGAAGAAAGAGCGGACATCGTCCTGAGGCGTTGCTGCAAAGATTACGGGGGCCCACATCAATAGGGCGAGAAACATAGACGCTTTTCTTCGAATCATTCTTTCGAGCACGTTTCTTCTCCACGCAGATAGTTTGAATGTTTTTACGGGCTGCCGTACTGTCCTATGCGGCAGGGCCGATATCCCTCACGCGTACGCCGGCGGCTAAAGAACAATATACCTAGAGAGGACTTTTCCCATAAGCCAACATCACTGAAAACACATGTGCGCTACGCCCAACAATTTCTTACACCGTCGACGAACGCGCCAAGACTAGGAGACATTAGCGTTAGTCGAAGGCGGCGTCAGCCATAGTCACTGCACAATCGAACTATCTCAGGAACCCGGAAAGCGGCTCAACTTGACGTTCCGCTGCGAATCCAGTCGGGACCAATCCCCGTATATGAGCTCAAGGCCGCGCAATCACGCGTGGTAACTCAAGGGGACTACGTGATGAATTACAAGACTATATTCGTCGCTGCCGCATTGTCTGCAGCTGCATCCGGCGCTTTTGCGGCCAGCGACACGGTTATGGTCGGCGGTCAGGCTATGTACCCGGGCAAGGACATTGTGGACAACGCCGTCAACTCGGCCGACCACACCACGCTCGTTGCTGCGGTCAAAGCTGCTGGTCTCGTCGATACGTTGAAGAGCCCAGGGCCATTCACGGTGTTCGCACCAACAAACGAAGCGTTTTCTGCATTGCCGGCCGGCACGGTCGACACGCTCGTCAAGCCTGAAAACAAGGCGAAACTGACAAGCATCCTGACCTATCACGTCATCCCGGGCCGCTACGACTTCCGCAAACTCGACGAGGCTATCAAGGCTGGTGGCGGCAAGGCGGAACTGAAAACGGTCAATGGGGAGCCGCTGACGTTCACTAAGAATGGTCCGCACAACATCGTAGTTATGGATGCCGACGGCCATACCGCAGACATATCAACTTACGACGTGACGCAGAGCAACGGCGTCATCATGGTGGTCGATAAGGTTCTGATGCCGAAGTAAAAGGCAGGCGCGTACCGTCACGGCTTTGAATTCAGCGCATCCCTGTCATTTTCGATGCAGAGCCACGACTTACCCACACACCTTACGTCTGGACGCAGGAAATGTTTGCCCCATTCAGATGGGAGTGGCTGCTTGCGCTCGCCGCTACGCAAGCAGTCAGTGTTTAGCGGTATTTGAGACTTCGGCGCGGCTAACGCATGAGCCGATATCACGGGAGAAACACCATGGAAAAGTTGACGATGAAAACTATTGTCGCGCGTGTCGCTGTCGCGTCACTCTGCGTGTGTGCCGCTACGCTTGCGCAGGCTGGCGGAAACGGCAACGGTGGCAATGGCAGCGGAGGCGCTCACGGTGCCGCAACCGCAGGGATGACGTACCACAGCGAGCCAGTATCGAGCCCGTGGAACAGCGTTCCCGGCAACATGAGAAAAACGGCAGACAGCGCGCGTATGGATATGCCGGGTATGCAGACGAACGACAGCAGCATGCCGGCAAAGACGGCCCAATAACTAGCAGATAGCTTCAACTTTCCTGGCCCTGATGAGCGCTATGCAAGCGTCTTCAATGGTCGAGAAAAAGGGTTGGCGTTGAACACTCTGTAGTTGCAACAGCCGAACTGGGGGCACCGTCGTCCCGTGCCTTCAGCAACTTCCGAACGGTCTCACCGGCTATTGTATGCCGACACGTTTGGGTACATGGACATCTTGTTCGCAGGTGCCGACCGCTGCCTCCCGCCCAGACGCCATCATCATCGGCCGCCTCCGCACCGTCGGCCACCCCCGCCGCATCGCCACTGAACCGTAGGAAGAGGGATTGCGACGGCTGCTCATCGCTGACACGACATCGAGGACAGGCATCGCCCATTGCGCCGGTTCTTGAGCCACAGTTGCTACAAGTCGATGCAGATGTGCCTTGGCACCGGTCACGGCTGGAGATACTTTGTAAGGATTTTTCGGAGAATCGTCCCGACGTCATCATCACTGTCGACAGCCACTGACGCCGCTTCCGCATGCGGAGCGTCCTTGCAGAAAATGCTCGCGCTAGCGAGCCCCTCGCTGATTCGCGTGTCGAGACGCACAAGGGGCTCGACCTCAGTGCCAATTTTGCGACCAATGAACACCGTAACATAGCTGCCGGAAGGGCTCGGCGTGCTGTACCTCTTTGCGAACATATCGACCAGCAACATCGCTTCATCGAGCACCGAAAGCGGCGGCCCATCGTAGCGCTCCACGCTGCCTTCAATCTTGCACAGGTAAGTCAATGCCGCAAAGTCGTCCATGAATTCGCCGTCGTAAAAGCAGATTGTCAGTTCAGGTGGTTCAGTTTGTCCGTCTTCCACTTTTGTGTGCTCCGCTTCAGTGTGCGTCTCGAGGAAGACTCTCTCCGCGAGACAAGCATGTCATAGCGCACGAATGCCTGAAGCCTAGCAAGTCGATGTACATGTGAGCCCTCGCTCAGTTGTCTGCTACCAATTGAGCAAGATGCGCAGCCGTGACATCAGCCAGTCCGTTTCAACGCGCTCCGTCCAACCTTTGCTTTGAATTGCCCTCTTCATCCTCCGCAGCGTTACCTCGCGCGAATTTTGCGGATATTTAGCTGCATCTTTTAAGGTCTTTGGCACCAACTGCTGTGCCAAATCCTCGCATAAATCCCATCTTATGAAGCGCTCCTCTGCAGTGAGGCCAACCACAAACCTGCCGTCAATTAATCTGCCCGCAAATTTTGGATGCGTTCCTGACAGCAAGGCGGGCGTCGGGTCCCAAGGGAAATTCGTAGGCACCTGTGAAGTCAACCTTTCATCTCGATGGCGCCTCTCAGCGTCGCGCATCAAGTCCCTGACGCTGATGTCTTCGTCGAGTTGACCCCATCGCAGTACAGTGCCCGACGCAGAAATGCGGAAATCGCATCGCTGCTCAGGGGTTGCCACCCAAAGTTTTGAAAACCTCCGCAAAGGAATTCGTAGTGTGCCCCCGTCTTTCAGAAAGACATTCAGACTATCGTCTTCCACATTTGCTCTGGTTGCTATCGGTCGAATGTGACTTATCATGACACCGCTCTTTAGTGGCCAGCGCTTTGCGCGACGAGATGGACGATAACTCGCTTCGCAACGTCCACAAAGCTCCTCGCTTTGCCGGTCGGGACCGTTTCTGATTGCAGAGCGGTGCCTGGAGCAGCGACGATTCGAATCTGAACGTACTCACCGACGACCGCGATTTGCACGCAGGCTTCAAGTGTCGCGTTTTCATCCCCGACCGCTTGTCGCTCAACGAAAAGGCTGAATGTGCGAACGTCGGGGTATGGTCCGAGGGGCCATTCATATCCATACGCATGCAGTACCGTGGACGCTCGGTCCCAGAGTGGCGTCCTTGGGTCCACGTCGGCCGCAGCCGTGTAAAGCGGCTCAATGTCCGCTGGTTCGGTCTGGTGAGTTCCCTCGTACATCGTGACGGATGTTCGCGACCATTCCGCTGCCCACACCGCAGCCATCCGACGGACCGTTTCTACTCCACCCTCATCCTGGAGGACTTCAAGCGGGCTACGGTCACCGAGGCTTTCACGTCGCGAAGTGAGAAAATCTAGCCGCGCGTCAGAAGGTGCAGTCGCAATGATTCGGCAAATTGGATAGATGCTCCTTTGTTGACGTTTTGGTACTACTAACGCATTTGGGAAATACTTCACGCCGTCGACTTCCAGCGTGAAAACTATGTCGGCAGCGAGCAGCGCGGAAAGCCGTCGCGCTGTCAGGTTGCAGCGCCTGCGGAATTCCGCTTCTGAAATCAAAGCGCCCTTCGCAATCATCTCGCGCCGGGATATCAACGCTTGCTGCCAAAGGTCCTCGCGGAGGATGTCTTCGTCGATGTCTTCGCCGGCCTCCAGATAGGATTCGAGGACGATGTGCTCGATACACGCGATGACCTCATTTGGCAAGTGTGCAACCTTGACGCGGTCCGTCGCCGCTAGCCGAAAATTGTTTCCGGCAATTTTGCGCACAAGGGATGACGCTACGAATTGTGGGAGGTCGTATTCGGCAGCGATGCGTCGCATGGCGATTTCCCACCCCCGATTACCCATGTTCACCTCTCAGCATTGGAGATAGAATGGCCATGCGTTTAGTCGACTGCTCGTCCGTCGACTCGTCTCGCACCTTCACGGTCGCGGCTCCCCAAGCTTGCGATAGCAATTTCGCTCGTAGGTGATAAACCGGCCACCCAATGAAATCCGACGTGTGATACGACGGCGCCCGGTGTCCACTACTGCGAGCATTGGCACCTGAGTTGTATTGCCTTCGTTGTACTCACGAACGAGCTTGCCAGAAGTGACATCAATATTTAGCTTTCGAAAGATTTCGGCAGCGATTGTCTCAAAGGTTGAGACTGGCGCGAGTCGACCAGTGAAACGATTGACTTTCGTCTTGACGTATATGCCCCGACTGACTCTCACTAACCTTCCGGTTCTAACGAAGGCTGAAAGAACGCGACTTAATTGGGCAGGACTTCCAAGGCTCCGGAGCTCCGAGCGCTGAACCACGATGCTCCTACGCCTCGCAATCGAGCGGGCTACGCGCGCCTCTAGTTTCATCTTGAGATTCCTTGGGCGGGTACCGCGCGGTTGTATAGGCTGGTGGAGAGCCGATGTTCAATCGTTTCAACAAATATCGCACCCTCACCGCGTTGCGCCATAAGCTCGGAGCACCGTCCAAACGACTGCCGCAACGCCATGGTCGATGTCAACTGATGTTGAACCAAGGTCCTTCGACGCATGAATGCCTTGAACAAGTGTTGTCTGGGCCCTTCCGGCTTTGACAACGATATCCAACCTCGCAACCAATTCGACGTGACCGTCGTTGTCAGTCTCTCCGCCGAGGAACGCAGTGATATTAGGGCTAGTTGCAACAGGCGAGGTGTACTTCTCGCACCAATACTCCAAGACTCGGCCGTCGTCCGGCAACGCGATTGCTCGCAACGGGTTGTCAACAATGTCGGCGTCAGGATGCTCCAGCCCGTCCGTGTGACGACCTTGGAGGGCAGCGACTTCGCAGAGGCAAAGATAAGTCGACTCCCAGCGCGCCACAGGCTGGCTGTTGGCGACAACTCCAGATGTCGGGCATCGCGCAGATAGTCGTAGCTAATTGCTAGCGGCAGGTAGTCCGACAGTTCCATAGAATCTCTCCATAATCTGCATGCCGGCGCGCCGTCACAGAAAGCGGTACACGCTGCCATATGCACGGCGTCTGCCGTATCAGTCGCAGAAACAATTCGCGGCAAGCCACTCTCGTAACTGTTGGCGTGCTCTCGGCGCGCCTAGTGCGGTGTCCGAATCTGTGTGCAAGAAATGTTGCTCAAAATCCGATGGCACACCCCAAGCTTCGTCATCAATCGCTAACCAAGTTGTCAGGCCATGCCTCACCGCATGGCGAATGACGGTCATAGCTTTGGCAGAGCCATTGCTGATTTCGCTTAGACGAGGCGGAGTTCCTAGCGTCGTCCCGACCACTCTGCGACGCAATTGCTCTGGTAACAGCCCGATGGTCCTTTCGGCACCAAGTGTCTGCAGCCAAGAGGTGGTAACAATTATCTGAACCTGCGGCCAAGGTGCGAGGACGTCCGCCAAGTAAGGAGCGAACTCAATCAGACCCCGGCCTGAATCCAAGGTCACGTTGCGTCTGTCATCCACCAGTCCATGGCCGACGTTCAATACGCCACCGAAATTTAGAAAGAGCGTTGGCGCATTTGAGACCAAACTGTTGTGCCGCTCGCTCATCATCGTCCCCTCCTCCGTCTGCGGGCGCGAAATATTTCCGTTGGAATACCCGACGCATTGAGAGCAGACGGCACGTTGGCGGCAGCGAGCGCAAACAGCAGCGCACTTCGTTGTTTGGCCGCACCAGTTACGTTCCCCCGCGGCTTCAACATTGCGTTGGAGAATGCTTTGCGGAGAAGGCGGAAGACATCCCGTTTCGATACCCCGGTTTCACCTCGGTGTGTCAAGGTTCTTCGGCGCCTTTTCAAATGTTGCTTTAGCAGACGTGCCAACTCCCTAGCGACACCGCTCAGCGCATAGTCAAGAACGCGCGATGTCTCGGACCCGATGGTGGCCTGTCGTCCATATCGCTTAGACCTCATGCCGGGCGCTCTGGAGTTGATACGCTGGCGGACGGTCCGAACGTCTGCTCGAGGCGGCGAGCGAGTAACTTCTGCACGTCCTTGTCGCCAAGGCCGACCGTAGGTTGGCAATGAATCAGGTGAGCCTCGTAGCCATCGAATCCAGAGCGCATGTCATCAATCGCGAGCCACCGCTTGAGCTTGTGGCGCCGAACGAAGCGAAGGACCTGGGTCCCTCGCGGCAGTGCAGACCAACCGTCATCTGCTGAGTCTTTCTTTTCGAATGTCGCGCCGCGCACTCGCGCTCGCAATGAGTCGCTCGGCAACTGCGCCAAGGTAAACTCATATCCAAGAACCTCGACCCAAGAGGTGCTGAGGATGATGACGAGGGCCGGGTAGGGTTTGAGCAGCCGCTCGAAAATAGGAGCAAATTCGAACAGCTTGCTGGTGGGCGACTCTGCGATGACTCTGCCGTCGAAAAGGATGGCATCCGAGGCGTGCAACGTGTGGTCTATGTCGAGGAAGACTACGCCCGTGCGTTCGTCCAGTTTCGCTGCCGGTGCCGCTCTCCCCTTGGCGGCGCTTCGTCGATTGGCGGCCGCGTTCATGAATTGCGCATCCCCGAGCGGTCCCCACAATCCGGGCGACGCCGACGCCGATGCAGTAAGGTCGACGTCTAGGGGATAGTGCCGAAGCAACTGACCCGCCATGGTTCGCACTAGCCCCCACAAGATTTCAGTCTCGGAGTTATGCAGTTTCTCGAGAAACTCACGTGTCTCTCTGACAGCCTTGGTTCGTTCTTCAGGCACTGTCATGGCATGCTCCGTGTAGACACTCCGATACGACGTAGTTGCGCCAGGCCACGTGATTGGGCCGATACCACCGGCCCCGTTGAAGGCCCACATCGTTCGGACGCAGAGATACGTCCCGCGCGCACGAACTTATGAACAATCGCCCGCATCGCCTTCCTCCAGCCGCTACGAGTTGAGCTGACCGCATTCGTCTCGGCCTCCGAATTGCCCGTTGCACGTATAGGGCTACGCTCGTGCCGGCATGTCGATGTCGGAATCAAACGGGCGGCAGCGAAACGAGCTTACGGTAGTCAAGATACACAGGCTCACGGCCGTCATTCCAGTCTGGCCTCCTGGCGCTTCCAAATGCAGCGCGTCTCAAGCCCTGCTCCCGCCCTTTCCTCAGGAGGATTTATCGCAACCTCCAGCATGCCTTTTTGAAAGACGTAATCGAGCCGCCTAACCCCTAACCAATGCGAACGCAGTTCTCACGTACCGGCGGAGGTGGCGGTCTTCAGAGAACCCAAAGGCGTTGAGAGGCCTCACACATAATTTCATAAATACGATTTTAGTCGCACATATGAGATTATCAACATTTTATTCCCTTATAACGACTGCCGAAAATAGATTCAGTTGTTATATATAAATAAGGGACATACCGAAAAGGGAGGCTCCGCGATGGTGATTTTGGACACGATGGCGCTGATGCTAACAGCGGTTGGTGCTTGCACGGAAGATTCGACGCCTGAGGCGTTCGTGGCTGAACACTTTTCCTGACGCAATCAGAAGGTCGCGATGAGAAATCGTGACCGAAGTACCGCGTGGCTCCTGCGGGTTTCTTATTCGAGTCGACCGAGCGCTGTCCGCCTAACGCTACTTTCTAGATTTAAGCGATTGTTGAGCTTGCTCCGGCCAAGCGAGCCGCGAGCGATAGCTCATTGCCCACTTGTGGGCAGGGTCTTCAGAACAGTCGGTTGGTCCCCTGCGGGACAGCCACTGTCGATTTGCAACGCTATCCCCGACCAATGTCGGTAAGGTCGATGTGGGCTGCTGGGCGGCCTAACGCCTTCATAGTCTGCAGATAAAAGGCGAACGAGAAGCTTCCCCGTGACATCTTACTGGCCACGGACCTCTCCGTTTCGACGACACCCAACTGCGTCAGCAACTCCGCTAGCTGACGATAGCTCACACCTTGCCGAACGAGTTCAGCGCGCAGCACATTCCGAGCTATCTGGTACCAGTCTGACATCCGCCTCGCCTTCCACTTGAGCGCAAAGGCGGAGTATTCCTTGCCTCCTTCGAATACGGGCCTATAATCGCATATATGCGATTTTTAGTCGATATTTGCGTCCTATTTTCAGCTTAAAAGTAGGTGACGCAACGTAGTGCGCCCGCGAATGTCGCCCAAAAGGCTGTCATGGGCGTGAGGTACCTCAGGTGCCACCCTTTTCGCCGCGGCAACAGGGGTGCGCGCATCGACAGCGTACGCATGCAAACACAGGGCGTCGGGTTGTTGCCCACGAGGAGGATTTTTTCAGCAGTTGTTCATCATCGTTCAACCTCACAACGTGAAGCGTCAGGACTTCGGGCCCGAACGGTCCACCATCCTTCTAAAAAAACTGTGCCCAATCGACCGCTCCTAAAATTTTCGATAATTTCGCCCCGGACATCCCTCGCTATATGTCCCGAGCACACTTCGCTCAAGGACATTAATCGCAGGAGTTGTCATGGGAAAAGGCATTCAGGTTTGGACAGAACCAGTCATCGAGAGACGGTTCGCAGAAGGTTACGGTTCGGGCGAAGGCTCAAATTACATTCCTTGGATTGGGACGCATGACGTTGCGTCGAAGGGCCGAACCCATCGTCCATGGAGTCCGATTTACGGAAGAACGTTTCAATTGCTGTCTGATGTGGAGTGGCAAACGTTTCTTCTGCTCGAGCACTCGCGGAAGTTTGCGGAGCTCTATGAAGGCTACCCGCTTGAGCGCAAGATAACTCTTGAGATTGCCGCAGCGCTTGGAATAAGGCATCCGCACTATCCCGGCACAAACGTTCCGACAGTGATGACGGTGGACTTCCTTGCCGTGGATAGGCGTGGAACAGATGCGCGCATTGCCGCGTTCGACTCCAAGCGTTCAGAGGAAATGGATGGTGATAGCGCTGAAGGCAGCATCGCAAAGCTCCAAATCACGCGGGCCTATTTTGCCGGCATGAATGTACCGCACCATCTTGTACTTCACTCACAACTGAATCAGAGAATACTTGAGAACATTGAGTGGATTCGCAGCGGAATCGCAAAGAAAGGCGAAATCGAACCGTACGACGGCTACTTTAACGAAAAAGTCGACCAGATGCTCTACGAACTGATGAATGGCTCTCACACCTGCTCGCTGGGAGAATACTGCCGCGCGTTCGATGAGCGTCACGGTATGCAGCTCGGAGATGCATCACGTGTAGCACGCATGCTGCTTTGGGACCGCCGTTTGAAGTGTGACCTCCGTAACTCAAAGGCGAGCAGTCTCCCGGTCAACAGCTTTCTTGTGGAAAGAGACTACGCATCTCGACGAGCTGTCGGTCAGTAATCGCATACCTGAAAACAGCTTCCAAGATGCCTCCCGACAATCCTAAGGATATTTGAATGAACTCTCGCTCCATTTCCAACAAAGGCGCTATCGAAGCAACATTTCGACGCGTCTCCACGCAGACGCACTTTGCGCAACGCTTCGCTCCGGCCACTAACACACGGATGGTCCCTGTCAAACGTAAAAACGCGACGGTCACCTACGCCGATTTCGCACAAATGCTTACGAAAGCAAATGAGAGCGCAAACCGGACGCGCTAATACATCGTTTGAGCGCCCACCGCAGCGACATAAACCGAGGTTAGCATGCAAGCCTTATTGAAGAATGACATTTTCGATGGAAGTGACGGCTGTCACTATCGTGTTATCAGGACCTCATCGTCCAACGCTGGCTGGGTGATGAATCTTTCTCACTCACACGCCTGGCCAGTCCAGCGAGAATTTGCTGCACTCCGCAGCCATGCCCAAGCTCCCAAGCCAGAGTCGAGCCACAATAAATTGCCGGCATTTGCTTTCTTCTCGGAAACGGCCCGAAAACGCGCGAACGAAGCGTACGAAGCTATCAGGCCGCTGCTCGTCAATGAAGACGGAACTGAAAATACGGACATCTTTGACGAAGCGAAACGCAATCAGCTTGTCCGTGCCCGCGCCAACGAACTGGGCATGTCCAAAACGACGCTCTACGTCTACCTGCACAAGTGGTGGTCTTTGGGACAGAGCAAATTCGCACTGATTCCTGGGAGCGCGCGCAACGGTAGAGGCCAGAATCCAGAAACTGCTGGTAGGGGGCGCACGCCGAACGACTGTCGATATCGCGTATACCAGATGGAAGCCGATGATATCAAATGGGCGAAAGACATCATCCAGAAACAGTTCATTAAAAAAGAACATGCCTCCCTGAAAGGCGTTCACGCCGACCTGATTTCGAAGCACTATTCGTTCAAAGACGGCAATGGTAAGAATGTAAAGCGGCCGGAGGGCGAGCATCCATCGATTCATCAAATGCGGAATGTCCTCAGGAAGTATTTCACGCTCGAGGACGTGAAGCGCGGTAAACATGGCGATAAGGATTTTGACCGCGAGCACAAGCCCATGGACGGCAGTTCGCTCGAAGAGGCGGTAGCGCCCGGTCACATCTACGAAATAGATGCGACCATCCTTGATGTGTTTCTCGTAGCAATTGCAAATCGCGAGTGCATTATCGGCAAACCGACGCTATACCTCATTTACGACCGTAAGACGAGACTTTGCGTCGGGTTTTCTCTCACCCTTGAGAATGCATCATGGACCGGCGCCATGCTTGCGATTCTGAGTATTGCGGTAGACAAGCGCGCGCTCTGCGAGAAGTACGGACAGCCATACCATCCTGCGCAGTGGCCAGCTGACGGCGTTTTCCCGTCAAAATTTCTTGGAGACCGCGGAGAAATGGCATCGCGAAATAGCGACCGAATTTGCGATGGCATGGAGGCAATCATCTCCAATACTCAAGCCCTTCTCCCCATCCGTAAGGGACTTGTTGAGTCTGGATTCAAAGTAATCCACACGGCAATAAAGGACCAGGCGCCCGGCTACGAACCACCTCGTGAGGCCAAGAAACGGCGGGCGAAAAAGTACCATCTGGATGCAGTCCTGACTCTTGAAGAATGCACCTCGCTCGTCCTAGGGACAATTATCAAACACAACACGACGGTGATGCGGCGCTATCCGCTGTCACCGGAACAGGTGCTCGCCGGCTGGGATGCCATCCCAAATCAATTGTGGCAGAACGAAGTTGAACGCAATGGATGTGCTGGTGCGCGATACACATACGACTATCTGCACATGCAGCTACTGCCCAGAGCTGACAACAAGGAAAAGCCAACAGTGACACAAGACGGCATCCTGTTCAAAAACTGCACTTACACGTACGAAGATGGCGACGAGACCGTCCGCCAATGGATTATCCGCGCGGGTCTCAAAGGCTCATTCTCGGTGGATTGCTCGTACGACCCTCGGCTCGTCGACAACATCATCCTCCATGGCTCTGACGATAAGACGCATAAATGCAAGCTGGCCAAAGACAGCGTGGACTTTGCCGGCTACTCGTTTGCAGAAGTTCAGTACGTGGTGACACGCGCAAAACGTGATAAGCAAGCTCAGGGTGACGCTGCGATGCAGGCCGAAATGGAACGTAGGGCTCGGAATAAGGCAACGGTCGATGCCGCCAAAGCAGCGACGAAAAAGGACCAGACCGGCGCCGCTCGTTCGGCCCGTCGCGCGGATACCGCTGCTGCCCGCAATGCTGAGAAGACCTGGCGTCGTCGTGAAAGCGTCGCTATGCCATCGACCACAAATGGCGCCAGGAGCGGAGGGAATGTGATTCATCTTCCGTCGTCAGACCAAGTCCGAGACAACATTCAACAACCGACTGTACCACCGGTTGACACTGGGACAACACGCCCTCGCTCCCCGATTGATGATTTGCTACGCCGAAAAGCACAGGAAAAAACCAATGAGCTCCCCCATCTTTAACCCATATGCGGTCGAGGCGCGATACACCGAGCAATGTATCCCGCACTTTCGGAATAATCCGCTCATCTGCGCGTTGCCTCCGATTCCGTCGGACGAGGAACTCGCGGAGGACCTTTTCGACCTACCGGAATTCAGTGTAGACCAGCGCAACTGGTCTGCAAGCGACCGACTCTGTATGGTCGCAGAGCTGTCGAGCTTTTTGTGCCCTCTACGGCGGCATATTGACCTTGCTCGTGCTTTTGACACACTGATTCGTACGGGATATTCGCGTCGCGGAATCCGCTCTCCGGAGCACATCCGTACCTACCAGCGATTGTACGAAGCGCAACAGCAAGGACTTGCTTTTAAACGCGATTCAATACGTTCTGCTATCGCCCAACTTTCGTCCGCGCTTATCGGATGGCCGGGAACCGGCAAGACGACGGCCGTCCGTCGAACCTTTGGCCGGTATCCTGAGGCTATCTTTCATCCGGACCATGATATTACCCAAATCCCCTATTTACATATCGAGTGCCCACACGATGGTATCTCGGTGAAGGGTTTGGCTTTATCGATTTTTCGGAAACTCGACCTGCTCGTACCGGATAGCAGATACACCGACCTTTACAAACCCTCGAGTGCGGCGGAAGTCTTGCTGAATCATGTCGCACGCGCCATGCACAACCATTACGTAGGCGCACTAGTAGTTGACGAAATTCACAATCTGAAAAATGCAGGCAAGACGAAGGTATCGCTGATGGCGGCGCTTGTCACAGCATCGAACGAGCTGAACGTTCCTATCGTTTTCATTGGCACCAACAAGGCAATCAAGGTCCTAGGGGTAGATTTCAGCCCGGCGCGTCGTAGTTCCGCTGCCGGCTTCCCAACCTGGGATGCGTTGGCGACTAGCGGCGACCTCAAAGCTCCCAACGAGTGGGAGGACTTCATCTCGGCACTGTGGACGTTCCAGTGGTTGCGGATGCCTGTTGTATTGGACGATGTAATGTCGCACTTTATGTTCACGTGCTCGCAGGGTATCCCAGATATCGCCATCAAACTATTCGCATGCGCGCAATGGCGAGGAATGCTTGATGGTACAGAATCATTTTCCATCGAGACACTCAATGCAATCATGTCCAATGAGCTGTCACGAGTGGCCCCAATGCTTGATGCAATTCGCGATGGCGACATGGATGCCCTCACCCGGTTCGAGGATATCGCGCCACCTGAGCTTACATCCTTGCTCGATGATGCATTGAATGCCTACGAAGGCGTGAGGCAACGCGGAGCATCGATTTCCACCAACAACGCTGCCTTTGTGCCACGCGTCACCAGCATACTCGTCGAAGCTGGCATCAACGAAGAGCGTGCCCTCTCAATGGCATCCAAGGTCGCAGAAGAAGGGAAAGCTGTCGGCCTCGTCGAGGGGGCGAGTGCGGCACTGAAGCTTGCAACGCCTCCCGCGCCTGTCCGTCGCAAACAGAAGCAGCCAAAGGATGAGTCCCAGTCAATAGAACTGGCGCCTGACGACTATCGAAACGCGATTCGTCGAGCTCGTGAAAACGGCACTACTAATTTTAACGAGCTTGTCAACATGGGCGCTGCACGGCCGCTCGACGAACTGCTGGGATACGTTTGATGCGGTATTTTCCGACGCCCTACCCGGATGAGCTGCTCGGCAGCCTTCTCATCCGGGCCTGCCACCATCTCGGGCTACCACCAAGGGCGTTGGTTCGATTACTAGCCGATGGGTCGAGTGACCTAGTTTTCCTCTATCCATCTTTTCTTCGCGGCCTCTCGCACCTTACCAACCTGTCGCCAGAAGACTTATTGCTTAACCATACTGTGTTCCCGTACGCAGCGATAGGATTGCCGACGACGAAACGTTTGGTTCTCGAACGTGAGCTGTTGATGTCGACGGCGCGTGGCAACAGCGTCCGCCTTCGCGCCGCCTTCGGCCTACACATTGAAAACCTGTCCCGCCGGCGCTTTTGCAAAAAGTGCTGCGTCGAAGAATACAGCCAGATTGGCGAGAGCTACTGGCATCGGCGACACGCGCTCCCAGGCATTTTCGTTTGCCCTCAACACGGCGAGCCGCTATGCATCTCAAGCGTTTCTGTCCTGCCGAAGTTATCGACAGGAAACGCAAAACTTCCACAAGAAGTAGTAGGGAACCCTGTCGACTGGGGGCTCGATATGGACGGAATGCAGCGACTTGCCGCCGCAGTGCTCGAAGCAACAGAGCTACCGGCGGAAACGTGGGACCATGTCACCGAAGAATACAAGCGGCTCACGGCGTGTTTTGACTTCGAGCACCACCGGCAACGTCGCTGGGGCATTGACCCCATGGTGCTAGAGTTCAGCCGTTTCTATGACGAACGATTCCTTCAGAAGACTGGTCTCGCCTTGTCTTCAATCGGCTCGGACTCGTGGCCAGCGCGCCTCGTCCGCGGAGCGCGTCCCGCCATGCTCCTGCAACTGCGGCACGTTCTGCTTCGCCTCTTTCTAAAATTTTAGCGTAAGCAACCGGTGAAGGCACCTTGCGCGACGCGAGCGGAATCTATGGAGCGGCTACGTCAGGTTTCCATCGATGAGGCAGCAACTCGTCGATGTCAGTGGCGAGTTGTGTTGGCAGGCGCGTGAG
>NZ_JAMWXW010000047.1:0-58413 GCF_031570135.1 Paraburkholderia sp. USG1
TTTGACCACTACAACGAGTCGCATCCGCACAGCGCCCTGAAATACTGCTCACCACGCGAGTTTCGCCAGCGAGCAGATTCACCAACCTAAGCGTGACCGCATGTCCGGTCATGCAGGGGCAAGTCCATGTCCCAACAATCGCCACGTCGGCTCATCGATGAACGCATGCCGTAGGCCTTCAGCGTGTCCTGAAACAGGCCGCTGCAATACTGGCTGCCCCTGTCGCTATGCACGATTACGCCGGCTTGTGGACGGCGTCGGAACCATGCCATGCGCAGCGCGTCCGTGACCAGTTCCGCTTTCATGTGCGGCTGCATCGACCAGCCCACCACCTGCCGGCTGAACAGGTCGATGATGACCGCGAGGTAGACCCAGCCTTCGGCTGTCGCCAAATAAGGGTGAGTAGACCGCGGGAATTGCACCCGCGGCCCCTCGCAGAACCGGACGTGAACCTCTCGATTCATCCGGCTCCCATCATCCAGCCTTTGGCAAACATCCCAGCTTCCAATGCACGAAGGCATTTTGAAACTTCCGCGCAAGCCGCCCCAAGGCGTGACCTGCCCGGGTTTTATGCCGGGCAAGGTGTTTGTACTTGCGCATCATCCAGCGTGTCAGGTAGGCGTTCAAATGATTCCACACGGCGGACATCGTCGATTTATAAAACCGGCCGTAGTACTGATGCCAACCAAGGAGTATCGGATTGAACATGGCCGATAGATCGGCCACGCTCTTGTCACATTTCAGCTGAAGGTGCCACCCCCGTATAGTCTGCCGCATCGCCTTGAGAGCGTCGCGACTGACCGCAGGGGCGAAGTTCACGTACACACGGCCATACTTGTCGACCGCTTTTCTCGGCCGGAAGGTATAGCCAAGAAACGTGAATTGCACACACGGGAAGTCTCCCTGCCGATTGATGTCTTTACAGTACACAATCCGCGTTTTCCCCGGATGCAGTTCAAGTCCACACTGTTTGAAACGCTCACCAATCTTTGCCAGAGCGAACTGGGCTTGTGCCAGACTTCGGCAGTGAATAACACCGTCGTCCGCATAGCGACAGAAGCGCACGCTACGAAGATGACGGCCCACCCAGTGATCAAAGGCGTAGTGCAGAAACAGATTGGCCAGCAAGGGACTCACAACCCCGCCTTGCGGCGTGCCGCGCGTCCGCGCCATGAGCGAGCCGTCCGGCATTTGCATTGGCGCTTTCAGCCAACGCTCGACGTACAGTAGCACCCATGGCGTCTGACAGTGCTTCCTGAGCGCCCGCATAAGCAACTCGTGATCGATGTTATCAAAGAGTCCCTTGATATCAAATTCGATCACCCAGTCATATTCCCAACTTCGCCGCCGCACCATGGCAATCGCATCGTGCGCCGAGCGCCCCGGACGATAACCATAGGAATTGACATGAAACACCGGGTCAATGACTGGCTCAAGCAGACGCTTAACCACCGTTTGCGCCACCCTGTCCGCAACCGTTGGTATTCCTAGCATACGCACCCCACCAGACTTTTTCGGGATGGGCACACCTTTGACCGGCGGCGGGAAGTAACTGCCAGAACACAACCGGTTCCAGAGCCTGTACAGGTTGTTGCTCAGGCGACTCTCGAAATGCTCCAAGGTCTCGCGATCTATGCCTGCCGATCCTCCGTTTGCTTTAACACTTTGATAGGCTTCCCAGACAAGCGCTTTCGGAATGTCGTACGACTTGGTCATCGGGCTGTGCTCCTCCCGCCTTCGCGGTTGGCACAACTCAATGCCTGGATGACGCAGCCCCTTCGCTCCACCACCATTACAGTGGCTTCATCACTACTACGAGCTGCTCCGCCCCTTGGTGGCGCATCGCTACTGTCGGCCTTGCCTTTCGAGCTTGTGCCTTTCGCTTCACATCGCCACCGAAGGTTCCCGCAGTTCAACGTAAGAGCCCGGATCAGGCTGACGCTGCCTCTATGCCGGACACCGCCTGGCCCGTAAGCAGGTAACGGCCAGACTAATCGCAGGGCAACATCACTCCCCGGTTTTGATGTCATCTGAACAGTTTCGACACTTGAACGGCAGTTCACGGTTGTTCGCCTTCCTTGATCCACACCTGATGCCTCCTGGCACCTTTTCCATAACGCTCACGACCCTGGCTTTTGACCAGCGCCGCTTATGGTGGTTTGCAACCCGCTCCTGCAAGCCGATTGCGAGGGGCCATACCCTCATCTCCTACGCCGCTTGCTGCGGCACACTAATATCACTCGTCCAGACCTGGTTCGGTGCGGTGGCGGTGAAATTGCGCTCCAGCAGATTCGGCGCAACCGGCAAATCGTGGTTCGAGTTCGTTGTCGCGATGTACTTGCGCTTGTGGCGAGCCCGAATGCCATGCTGAGCCATCAGCTTGCGAACCCGCTCCTTGCCCACGCGCACGCCAAGTGCGAGCAGTTCCTTCCACATGCGCGGCCAGCCGTATTCGCCTTTGACCTGCGCGTGAATCGCCTTGATGTTTGCCAGCAGTGCGTCGTCACTCACGCGGGTTCTGTGCGGCTTGTCCTGCGCAGTACGTTGCCGGTGCTGATGATATCCGCTCGGGCTGACATCCAGCACTTCGCATAGCAGTGAGACCGGCCAGTAGCGTCGATTACGCTCGATGAACGCGTACTTCACATCGATTCCTTCGCGAAGTACGCCGCGCACTTTTTTAGAATATCTCGCTCCATCTTCAGGCGAGCCACTTCTGCACGCAGCCGTGCCAGCTCCATCTGTTCCGGACTCACCGGCTTTGCGCCAGCTCCTGCCAGCTTGCCTTCCCGGTCGGCCTTTACCCAGTTGTACAGCGTCTGATCAACCACACCCAGTGTCGCCGCCACCGCCGCCATGCTTTGCCCGGCTTTGACCAGCCGCACAGCTTCCAGCTTGAACTTGAGCGTGTACTGCGCTCGCTTTGCCTTGCTTGTCATCAATGTTTTCTCCTTGCGTGAGTTTACCGCTCAGCAAGGGATTCGTTTTTCGGGGGCAAGCTCAATCGGAGACCTTGTGCATCGCAGGACACTTTATCCACAGTTTGTGTTGACAGACCTGTTGATAACATCCGGAGATACTCGCTAAGTCCTTGGCCGCGCACCAGATTCTTCCACCGACGCGTTTAACGACGCCCTCTGCTCAAACCAGGACCGGCGCAGCGCCCCACTCATTGCCGCAGGCCGACACCGGCTCGCATCAATAAACACTCGCCTCGCCCGCCGGCCGATTCTTGAAGCGCTTGTGCACCCAATAATATTGATCAGGAATCCGACTAACCTGCGTCTCGAGAAACGCGGTGAGGCGCCGCGCGTCGACCGCGACGTCGTCGGACGGAAAATCGCTCAGCGCTTCGAAGATATTCAGCTTGTAGCCGCGATAGTTCGGCAGCACTTCCGTCACGAACGGCACCACCCGCGCATTCGCCGCACGCGCCATCCGCGAGACGGAGGTCAGCGTGCAGGCCGGCACGCCGAAGAACGGCACAAACACCGAATCGCGCAAGCCGAAATCCATATCGGCCGCCAGCATCACGGGCTTGCCTTCGCGCAGCGTGCGCAACGCCCGCCGCACGCTGTCGCTGCGCGGAATCATCTCCGTGCCGAAGCGGCCGCGCTGGCGCTTCGCCATCGCGTCGAACAGGAGGTTCGACATCGGCGTATAGAGCGAGGCGACCGGATGCCGCGTCGAATACATCATGCAGCCCGCCTCGATGCCGACGAAATGGAAGCCGACGAAAATCGTCGGCTTCCCCGTCATATCTGAGAGATCGATCGCGCTCTCCACCTCGACCAGGCGCGCGAGCGCGCGCGCATTGCCGAACCACTGCGGCCCGCGCTCGACATAACTGCGGATGACGTGACAAAAGTGCGCCCGCGCCAGACGCTCGCGCGCCTCGTCGCTCATTTCCGGGAAGCACAGCTTCAGATTGGTATGCACGACACGTCGGCGCGTGCTCGGAATGCGGTACAGCAAGGCGCCGATGCCCGTCCCGATTCGTGCGACCACGCTGTACGGCAAAAAGGCAAACGCGCGCAGCAGACCTGTCGTCAGACAGATCAGGATTCGATTTTTCAAAGGCGGAGCCCGGTGGATGCTGGATGGCAAACACGCCGGCCGCTGCAATCTCAGCCTTGCCAGCGGACGAAGTGACAGGCGCGCGCGTCATACCGGGTCTCGCGCGGCGCGGAATTCGAGAATGGACGTCCCGCTTGCGGCGAAACGCAGTGGTGCCGGAGGCCGAACCCGTTCAGGGATCAGGCGTCCATCAGGCGTCCTTTAGGACCCTTGATAAATGCACCGCCGACGTGATTAAAACACACCGCGCATGCCGCGCACACAATCCGCCGGGTGGGCCACCCGACAAGCGCCGTGAAAGCCGCGCCAGGCGGCGATTCCTGCTGTTTCAGAAATTGTTTCAGAAACTGGCATGCGCGGCGCCCGCCAGTTTCATGCGGCCCGCACACGCCTGCTGCACCCTGAAGCACGTCCCCTTGCGGGACGTCAGGGCTTGTTCGACTCGAACAGATCCATGATCTGCTTCTTCTCGTTCGACGAGACGCTCGGCGGCGGCACCGCCGGCGGCGTCATGCCAGCGGGTCCTACGCCGCCGACCGCATCGCTCGCGCCCGCGGTGGGATTCGCCGAATCCAGACCGATGCTGGCCACGAAGCCGTTGCCCGGCGTCATGTCCGTATAGAACAGCTCACCGTCGACGGCTGTCACGCCGTCCGGCTGCGCCGGTTCGCTTTGCGGCACCCCGCGCAACGCACGCTGCATGTATTCCACCCAGATCGGCAATGCCAGCTGCGCGCCGAATTCGCGGCTGCCGAGGCTCTTCGGCTGGTCATAACCCATCCACGCCACCGCCACGAGCGACTGCTGATAACCGGCAAACCAGCCGTCCTTCGCGTCGTTGGTGGTACCCGTCTTGCCCTGCAGGTCCGAACGATGCAGCGCATTGGTGCCCGCGCCCGTGCCGGCGGTCGCCACCGAATGCAGCAGGCTGTTCATGATGTACGCGTTGCGCGGTTCGAGCGTGCGCGGTGCATCGCGTCCGGCCGTGAGCGGCTGCGCTTTGGAGAGCGGCTCGCCGCGCGCGTCCGTCACCTCGTTGATCAGATACGGATTGATCCGGAAGCCGCCGTTCGCGAACACCGAATACGCGCCCGCCGACTGCAGCGGCGTGACGAGGCCCGCGCCCAGTGCCATCGGCAGATAGGGCGGAGTCTTGTCGGCATCGAAGCCGAAACGCTGCGTGACGAAGTCCTGCGCGTATTTGGTGCCGATGAACGACAGAATACGGATCGACACCAGGTTCTTCGACTTCTGCAACGCGAGACGCATCGGCATCGGACCGTCCGGCTGGTCGTCGTCCTTCGGCTCCCACGCGTCGCCACCCGGCGTGCTCGACGGGAAATACAGCGGCGCGTCGTTGATGATCGTGGCCGGTCCGAGACCCTTGTCGAGCGCTGCCGAGTAGATAAACGGTTTGAAGCTCGAACCCGGCTGGCGCCACGCCTGCGTGACGTGGTTGAACTTGTTCTTGTTGAAGTCGAAACCGCCCACCAGTGCGCGAATCGCGCCGTCCTGCGGCGTGAGCGATACCAGCGCGCCTTCCACCTGCGGCAGTTGCGTGATCTGCCAGTTGCCCTTGTCGTCGGCAACCAGACGCACGATCGAGCCTGGCCTGATCTTCGTGGCCGTCGCTGCGCGCGCGCTCAGCGCTCCCGCCACGAAGCGCAGACCGTCGCCGCTGATCGCCACCTGCGTGCCGTCCACCAGTTGCGCCTTGACCTGCTTCGGACTTGCGTCCGTCACCACGGCGGCGATGATCTCGCCGTTGTCGGGGTGATCGGTGAGCGCGTCGTCGATCGTCTGATCGCGGTCGTCGCCCGGCGCGGGCAGTTGCACGAAACCCTCCGGCCCGCGATACCCATGCCGCCGCTCGTAGTCCATCACGCCCTTGCGCACGGCGCGATAGGCGGCGTCCTGGTCGGCGGAGTCGATCGTGGTGGTGACGTTCAGGCCGCGCGTATAGGTTTCGTCCTTGTACTGCGCATACATCATCTGCCGGACCATTTCGGCAATGTACTCGGCATGCACGCTGTATTCGTTGCCCGGATTCTTGGTGTGGATCTCTTCCTTCACCGCCTGGTCGTATTGCTCCTGGCTGATGTATCTGAGTTCGAGCATGCGCCGCAGAATGTACTCCTGACGGATCTTCGCTCGCTTCGGATTGACCACCGGGTTATACGCGGAGGGCGCCTTCGGCAAGCCCGCCAGCATCGCCGATTCCGCCAGCGTGATGTCCTTCAGATCCTTGCCGAAGTACACGCGCGCGGCCGCGGCGAAACCGTAGGCGCGCTCACCCAGATAAATCTGGTTCATGTACAGCTCAAGAATCTGATCCTTGGTGAGCGCGCGCTCGATCTTGTACGCGAGCAGCATTTCGTAGATCTTGCGCGTGTAGGTCTTCTCACTCGACAGGAAGAAGTTGCGCGCCACCTGCATGGTGATCGTGCTCGCGCCCTGCGAGGCGCCGCCGTGCGAGAGGTCGGAAACACCCGCCCGCAGAATACCGATGAAGTCGACGCCGCCGTGCTCGTAGAAGCGATAGTCTTCGATCGCGAGCACCGCTTTCTTCATCTGATCGGGAATGTCCTGGAAGCGCACGAGACTGCGCCGCTCTTCGCCGAATTCGCCGATCAGCACATGGTCCGCGGTATAGACACGCAGCGGCACCTTCGGGCGATAGTCGGTCAGCGCGTCAAGCGACGGCAGTTGCGGCCCCATCACCACCAGCGCATAGCCGATGATCAGCGCGCCCACCACCGCGACGGTCGCGATCAGGCCGGCGAACCAGATGGCAATGGTCGCGCCGATGGAACGGCGGCCGGCCCCGGCGTCGCGCGAAGCTGCATTGCGTCCTGGCGTGCGTTGGTAGGAATCCCGGTCTTCACCAGACGGAGAATTGGATGAATGCGGTCGTTTGATGATTGGCATGACTGGAATAGTGGGCGCATAACCGAACGCCTTTCTGCACGCGCTCCTGGCGCGCACATGGATCGTGATCGAGCATCGTAGCCTGAGGCGCGAACCACCGCACGGCCCTCTGCCCCCGGCCGGCCGCACGGCACGCCCGGGACCATGTCCGGCGCAACGTAACAGCGCATTTTAAAAGAAATCGAGCGCGGTCCAAGTCAGTTTTTTTGTAAGAATTCCCTTCGCGCGAAAGGAGTCTGTAGTTCCGGGCGGCCAAATGAGCGCTTTCGCGCCCGACGGGAGTTATTCACAGAAAATGTTGAAAGGCCTGTGGACAAGCCACCGGCAACCGCTACAAGCCGTTGATGTCACGGGATTTTCATGTCGCGCCCGTTCCGCATCGGCGCAACTCGTCTTATGATGGACTCGGCGCGCGCCAACACCTGCGCGCGCCGCGGCGTCCGCCAAATGCCCGCTTTGAACCGCCCATGCCAACAAGTATGCGAGCCGACCATGAATAAGCCCAGCGAACGCATCGTTGTATTCGTCACGACCGCGCAGAAACGCGCGATCACCGCCACCGCCGAGAATCTGGGCATTAGCGTCAGCGAACTGATGCGGCGCGCGGTGCTGAGCTTCGGCGCGACCAGCGAACAGGTGAAAGCGGCGAGCATCGTCGACCGCTTGCGCGCGCCGCGCGCGCCGGACGCGCTCGACGCCGCGCTGCAACGGGTCGCACGCGGCACACGGCACGCGCGCGCCGCGCTGCCGCCGGCGTCGCAAACGCACGGCGACGGCGCAACGGGCGGGGTCATGGATAGCGCTGCGGATGCGGCTGCGTCCACGCCGGCTGCGGCCGGGTTGCCGCGCGCGCCCGCGAAAGGCCAGCCCGCGCCGTTGCTGCCGGCGGGTGTCGCTGCCGCCCTCGCAGCCGAAATCGACGAGGAAGCCGCGGCAACAGCGGAAGCGGTCGCGCGCGTGGCGGCGGCCAAAGCGGCTTCCGCGGAAGGATCCACGCCTCAGCAGAGCGATACGGAAGCGCAATTGCGCAGCGTGCTCAAACGCCCACGCCTCGACAGCGCGAGCGAGGACGACGATCCACTCGGCGACCCGAGCACGAAGGGCGGCCGCTTCGCTTGACGAACAGCTGCGCGGCCTGTCGCGCGGCGTGAATCGGCACGTTACCGTTGCATATCGTTACACGAGCGCTCACGCAAACCTCACGCAAACGTGCGAGCTTTCGGCATTGCACGCGCGCAAAGTCGGCGAATCTGTCATCGCTCCCTTTAAGGCGGTTTTAAGAGAGCACGTGGTGTAATATCCGCGAGCGTCAGAATGACGCGCCGCGCGATTTAACCTTTGAGCTGCCTGCCGCTCGATATCCGAATCGAACAATTTACGCCGCCGCTATTGCAATCAGTGCGTGCGCCCCGACCTCCGGTCCGAACGTTGCGCAGCTTCGCGCGCAGCGGCGTAAAGTAGCAGTTGAATGCAGTTAGGCGCGCGGGATCATTCAGCGCCGTTTACATTCTTTGGAGGTTTTCATGTCGCTTTTTGACAGCATTTCGCGCACGCTCAAAGGTCTCCTGAACGACGCAGCCGATTCCGTGCAGGATCCGTCGCGCGACTCGCGCCAGATCGTGCGCGAACTCGACGAGAGCATCGCCAAAGCCGAGAACTCGCTGATCGAGATTCAGGCACAAGTGGCCACGCAGCAAAGCAAGCGCGATGTTGCCGCGGACAAGGCGAAGAAGTACGAAGACGGCGCCAAACGCGCGCTGCAATCCGGCGACGAAGCGCTCGCGCGCGAAGCCCTCGGCGCTCAAGCCACGGCCGAAGCCGAACGCGACGCGCTGGCGAAGGAACTGACCACGCTGGAGCCGTCGGTGGCGCAGTTGAAGAGCCAGATCGAAGACATGCGCACGCGCCGCAACGACCTGAACGCACGCTCGAACATTCTGCAGGCCAAGCAGCAGATCGCGCAGGCGAAAGATGTGGCGGCCACCGCGTTGGGCGGCATCGGCGGCAAGAACCTGTCCGAAGATTTCCAGAAGCTGGAAGACAAGGTTGCGCTCTCGAATGCCCGTTCGGACGCCCGCCTGAATTCGGCCGACGTGAAGAGCGGCAAGGCGCTCGACGACAAGCTCGCGGATCTGAACCGCGGCCCCTCGGTCGAAGATCGTCTCGAAGCGTTGAAGAAGCAGATCAACACGCCGACCCAGTAATTGCGTCAGCAGCAGTACATACCGGCGCCTTCGTGTGAGTCGCCGGAATCGACTGAAGGAGACGGGCGCATCGCGCCCGGTCCGTAAATGAAAAAATTTCTTGCAATCGCGTTTGCCTCACTGCTGTTCGTGTCGGCTGCGGCGTTCGCCGTGCCTACCGTGCAGCAGATCGAATCGGCCATGTCGCAGGGCAACTGGCAACAGGCCGACGCCGGCCTGAGCGAAGTGCTGCAGGCGCATCCGAACAATGCGCACGCGCATTATCTGTACGCCCAGGTGCTCGACCGCGAAGGCCGTTCTGCCGACGCGCTCGCCCAGGTGCAGCAGGCCAAGACACTCGACCCGCAAATCCGGTTCACCGACCCGACCCGTTTCGCGCAGACTGAAGCGCGCATCCGTAAGGACGCGGAACGTGCCGGCGCAGCGGGTGGCAACACCACCAGCCACGCGGCCAACCCGTTCGTGCAGCAAACCTCGCCGGCAGTGCAGCAGCAGTCGGCCATGATGTCGCAAGCGCCGCAACGGCATGGTCCGGGCATGGGCATGTGGATCGGCATCCTTGTCCTGATCGGGGTGATCGCGCTCGTGCTGCGCTGGACCTTGCGCCGCGCCCGCACGCAAGGCGATACGCGCGCCGACGACGATCGTCGCGTGCAGCTCAAGCGCGCCACCGACATGCTCAACACCGTGCGTTCGCTCAAGCTCGACGTGAAGCTCTCCACCGTGCCAGGCCATGAGGCGCTGGAGAAGGAAGTCGAAGCGACCGAAGACCAGTTGCGCGGCCTCGTCGAAAGCCTGTCGAACAGCAAGAGCCCGGTGCCGCCCTATCAGCTCGACGAACTCGAGCAGCGGCTCGGCAGCCTGCGCGCGCGGGTGGACGGCAAGCCCGATCCGTATGCCGCACCGGCCGCCGGCACGCAACAATCGCCGTATGCACAGGAAGCCGAACGTTTCGGCAATCCGCCGCAAGCGCCCTATCCGCAGCAAGGACCGTATCAGCAACAGCCGCAGGTTATCGTGCAGCAAGGCGGCGGTGGCTTCGGCGGCGGCATGGGGGGTCTGCTGACCGGCGTGCTGCTCGGCGAAGCGCTGAATTCCGGGCGTGAACGTGTGGTGGAACGCGACGTGGTCGTCGACGACGAAGCGCGCCGCCGCGGCAACGACGGCAGCAATGGCGGCGGCCTCGATTTCGGCCAGGGGTCGAACGACTGGAGCGACAACAGCGGCGGCGGCGTCGATATGGGCAGCAACGACGACTCCGGCGGCTGGAACGATACCTGATCTTGATCAGCGGCTGAAATCCGTCCCATTCAGCCAAGCATCTGCAAGCGAAAGAAACAGGCTCCGTCACACGGAGCCTGTTTCTTTATGGCGCTTCGTTTCAGGCTTCAGGCACGCATCGATAGAAGCACCCTGCCCGTCTCATGCTGCACCTGCAACACCGCACCCGCGAACAGCCTGACAATGAAACGCTCCGCATACGCGATCAGCGCATCGCGACGCACTTCGTCTGCATCGATATATTCAGCCGATAGATGGAACAGTTGCAGCACGATCTGCGTGCAGACTTCGTCGACGGTTTCGCGCGAGAGCGCCGGCATCAATTCCAGTTCAACCACGTCGTCGGCCATTTCCGCCGACACCTCGTGCAGGTTGGCGCGCACGGCTCCCCGCAACGCCCGCGATGTGCCGTGATATTCGGCCAGCGCGCTCAGAAACGCCTCGCGGTTCTCCAGCGTGAATGCAAAGAACGCGACACAGGCACGACGCGGCACGCTATGCGGCCCGTCGTCGTGCGCGGCGAGCCAGCGCTCCCGCCGCAGCATCGGCCGCAAACGGCGGCTCACCGACTCGACGGCTTCGCACGCCAGATCGTCGAGCGTGTCGAAGTGGCGATAGAAGGTATTGGGATTGAGCCCGGCCTCGCGAGCCAGTTCGCGCAAACCCAGGCTCGTAAAACTGCGGCCGCCCGCGGTCAGGCGCAACGCGGCCTCGATCAGCTTACGCTTGCCGGCCGGCAATTCCTGGTCGCCGGCAATGCCATGCTCGGCGGCGGTTGCCGCTTCGGGGACGGGTGTCATGTGGTTTCAATCGATGTGCGCCACGCGCGTTTAATAGCAGTACTCTAAACGATCTTGACGTCAGGTGCACAGTTGTCTACCCTGCGCGTTATGCTGCAGTAGACACATGTAGACACCTGAATTCGCCTATGCCGGAGACCGCCGTGACGCCTGCCTCATCTGCTCCACCTGCTGCGCCACGCATCGCGATTGTCGGAAGCGGCTTTGCCGGCATCGGCATGGCGATCCGTTTGCAGCGAATGGGCATCACGTCGTTCACGATCTACGAGGCGGCCGGCGATATCGGCGGCACGTGGCGCGACAACACCTATCCCGGTGCGGCCTGCGACGTGCCCTCGCATCTCTATTCGTTTTCGTTCGAGCCGAATCCGGCCTGGTCGCGCGCGTTCGGCGGCCAGGCGGAGATCTTCGCGTATCTGAAGCATTGCGCCCGCAAATATGGCGTGGAGCGCTACGTGCGTTGCAACGCGCGTGTGGCCGCGGCGCGTTTCGACGAAGCGCGCCAGCTCTGGCGCGTCGAGCTCGATGTGAACGGTGTGCGCGAAAGCATCGAGGCCGACGTGGTGATTGCCGCGAGCGGTCCCCTGTCGCGCCCGGCCATGCCGCGGATCGCGGGGCTCGACCGCTTCGAAGGCAGGCTGTTTCATTCGGCGCGCTGGGATCACGCGTATCCACTCGACGGCAAACGCGTCGCGGTGATCGGCACCGGCGCGAGCGCGATCCAGTTCGTGCCGCAAATCCAGCCGCGCGTCGCGCAACTCGATCTGTTCCAGCGCACCGCGCCGTGGGTAATGCCCAAGCCCGACAAGCCTGTCGGTGCGCGCGCCCAGTGGCTGTTCCGGCATCTGCCGTTCACGCAGCGCTTTGTGCGCAGCGCGATCTACTGGCAACTCGAATCGCGCGCCATCGCCTTCGTGGTCAATCCGAAACTGATGAAGATGCCGATGAAGTTCGGCCTGAGCTACCTCGAACGGCGCGTCAAGGATCCTGCACTGCGCGCCAAGCTCACGCCGACCTACCGGCTCGGCTGCAAACGCGTACTGCTTTCGAGCGACTACTATCCCGCGCTCAGCCAGCCGAACGTAGACGTGGTGACGAGCGGCATTCGCGAGATCGTTGCCGACGGCATCGTGACTGAAGATGGCGCGCATCATCGCGCCGACGCGATCATTTGCGGCACAGGCTTTCAGGTCAACGACGTCGGCGCGCCGTTCGACGTGACCGGCCTCGACGGCGCGGATCTCGGCACCATGTGGCTGCGCGACGGGCCGGAAGCCTACCTCGGTGTCAGCATTGCGAACTTCCCGAACTTCTTCATGATCGTCGGCCCGAATACCGGGCTCGGCCACAACTCGATGATCTACATGATCGAGTCGCAGGTGCAGTACATCGCCGATTGCCTGCGGGTACTGCGCCGCCGCAAAGCACGCACCATGAATTTGCGAGCCGACGTGCAGCGTGATTTCAATGCGCGTTTGCAGAAGGAAATGCAGCGCTCCGTGTGGGTAAGCGGATGTCATAGCTGGTACCAGACCCGTAGCGGCAAGGTCACTGCGCTGTGGCCCGGGTTCACCTTCAGCTTTCGCAAACGCACACGGCGTGTGCGTCCGCACGACTATCGCTTCGCGCCCTGACGACATGAGCGGCGGCGAATGAACTGGGAGAAAGACGCCGCCGATGCAATCCGATTCGAAGCCAATCGAACTAAAAGGGAGACAACACTCATGGCAAGCATCGACTCCACCAAGCCCGCCTCGACCATCCCGCTGCCGCCGCGTTCGCTCGCCGCGCGCCTCGGCATCACCAGCGTGCCGCGCGACGAATTGCGGCAGCGTTATACGCAAAGCGGCTCCAGGTTCGTGAAGATCATGGGCGCCGACGTGCACTATGTCGACGAAGGCAGCGGCGACATCATCGTGATGATCCACGGCTTCGCCTCTTCGCTGCATACGTGGAATCGTGTCGCCGATGAACTCAAGCGCGAGCACCGCGTGATCCGCCTCGATCTGCCGCCGTTCGGCGTGACAGGACCGCTACGCTCCAGCAGCGGCGCAATCGAAACAATGGATCTGCCGACCTATCGGCGTTTCATCGACACGTTCATGCAGGCGCTCGGCATCTCGCGCGCAACCTTGATCGGCAACTCGCTCGGCGGGCTGATTTCGTGGGACTACGCGGCGCGCCATCGCGACGCCGTTGAGCGGCTCGTGCTAATCGACTCGGCCGGCTTTCCGATAAAGCTGCCGATTTACATCGGTCTGTTCAATAGTGCGCTGGTGCGGGTGAGTTCGCCCTGGTGGCTGCCTGAGGCCATCATCAAAAGCGCGGTGCGCAACGTCTATGGCGATCCGCGCAAGATCGACCCGGTGACGCTGCGTCGCTACGTCGAGTTCTTTCACGGCGAAGGCACACGCGCCGCGATCGGCAAGATGGTGCCCACGCTCGATTTCAGGCAAGTCGAGACGAGCGTGCTGAAAACACTCGATGTGCCGGCGCTGGTGCTATGGGGTGCGAAGGATCGTTGGATTCCGACGGCGCACGCCGCCGAATTCGCCAGCCGCATTCCGGGCGCGAAATCGGTCATGTATGCCGGGCTAGGCCACATTCCAATGGAAGAAGCGCCCGAGCGCGTAATGACGGATCTGCGCGCGTTTCTCGGTACGCATGGCGCGCATATTGCGGCTGGCGAAGACGCGTCGCGCGCGCCGGCCTGAGCTGACCGTTTTTTCCTGCTGTTTTTCCCGCTGTTCCATTCAATCGATGATTTGCGCGCGAATCTCGCGCGCAAATCTCCACGCGTTTCCCTTTCGTCGCACGACGCTGCTCAGCCGCCGCCGAGCAGGCGCAACAGCCCCCAGAGAAATTTGCAGAGTATGACGATCAGCTCCCACAGGTGGTAGAGCTGTTGCCAGCCCGCAACGCGCGCGAAGGAGTCGATCATGTTTTCCGGCAAGAGAAGGTAAGGTCCGCGGTCAGGCTACGCATAAAGGTTTAACCGCACATAATAACCACTGCGGGATACCCCGTATCAAGTCATTTGAAAGTCTGCCGTAAATGCATTGAGGAGACGCTGCATCCGCGCTGGATGACTGTGTCAATTGACTGCGCCAGGCGCGCCATTCAGGAGACGACCATGACGCGTTTCAGCTTTCGCCGGACGACCCATTCACAAACGGTAGTCGGCGATATTGCCGCGCAAGCCGGCAAACTGGGTATCGAGATCTGCGACGTATCGGGCCACGTCGAGGAAGTGGCTGCGCGCGTGCAGCGCCAGGCGCACGTATGCCGGGCGCTGCGCGAATCGGCGGCGCAGACGCTCGCGGGCAATCATCGCATTGCCGCTGCCGCTCGCGAAATGAGCCACGTATCTGCCGAAGCCGCAACCGGCGTGCAGCAATCGCAGCAGACGCTCGAAGCGTCGCTGACCGATATCCACGGACTCGTGGAAGGCGTGACCGTTATCGAAAGCCAGATCGGCGCGCTGCGCAGCGCGCTCGCGCATGTGAGCCGCGTCTCCGAGGAGATCTCGCTGATCGCCCGGCAGACGCATCTGCTCGCGCTGAACGCCGCGATCGAAGCCGCGCGCGCCGGCGACTCCGGCAAGAGCTTCGCGGTAGTCGCGGCCGAGGTGAAGAATCTCTCGGCGAAGACCGCGCAGGCCACCGGACAGATCGAGACAACGCTCTCGCAACTCACTCAGCAAACCGAACAGTTGATCAGCGAGGGTTCCGCCAACACCGCGCGAGCACACCGGGTGCGGGAAGGCACGCGCAAAATCGGCGACGTCGTACAGGCAACCGGCGACGCGATCGCGCATCTGAACAATGAAGCGGGACAGATCGCCATGTTGACCGGCGAGATCGAAATACAGTGTGACGGACTCGAGGCACAGGTGCTGGAAATGGCGAGCGGTGTCGAGAATTCGAGCGAAAACTTCGCGCACGCGAAGGACCGTCTGGGGAATCTGCTCGGTGTATCGGAAACGTTGATCGAACTGACCGCCGCGACGGGTGTGGAAACGGCGGATACGCGTTTCATCGAGGCTGTGCAGAAGGCCGCGGCCGCGGTGAGCAAGGCATTCGAAACGGCCGTGGCGCGCGGTGAGGTGTCGATCGAGGATCTGTTCGATCAGCATTACGTGCCGGTGACCGGGAGCAATCCGCCGCAGTTCCTGACGCGGTTTACCGCGTTGACCGACCGGGTATTGCCGGCTATTCAGGAGCCTTTGCTCGATCTCGATCCACGTGTGGCGTTTTGCGCGGCGGTCGATTTGCGGGGCTATCTGCCGACGCACAATCGCAAGTTTTCTTTGCCGCAACGTGATGACGTGGTCTGGAATATGGCGAATAGCCGTAACCGCCGGATGTTCGATGATCGGACCGGGATTGCGGCCGCCTCACATACGAAACCGTTCCTGTTGCAGACGTACCGGCGCGATATGGGGGGCGGGGAATTTGTGCTGATGAAAGATGCGTCCGCACCCATTTTTGTCGGCGGCCGGCATTGGGGCGGCGTTCGGATTGGGTATAAGGTTTGAGGTTTTTTGGGAGGCCGGTTGGGTACGTGGAACGCGCCCAACCGCTTCCACCCGTCCCCTAAACCGCCATCACAGCCCGCTTTCTCTCCGCCCGCTGCATGAAGTAGTTGGCGACCACGACCCCAACCGTCACCACGGCAATAAACAGCGTGGCCAAAGCGTTCATCTCCGGATTCAGCCCCAAACGAACGCGCGAGAAAACGACCAGAGGCAGCGTCGTCGAACCGGGCCCGGACAAAAACGCCGACAGCACCAGATCGTCGATCGACAAGGTAAACGACAACAACCAGCCCGAAACAAGCGCCTGCGAAATCAGCGGCAACGTGATGAAGAAAAACACCCGCAACGGCGTAGCCCCAAGATCCAGCGCGGCCTCTTCGAGCGAAGGATGCAGTTCCTTCACCCTCGACTGCACAATGATCGCCACATAAGAGATGCACAGCATCACATGCCCGATCCAGATCGTGAAAATGCCACGTCCGGCCGGCCATCCCAACCACTTGGCCATTTCGATGAATAGAAGCAGCAGCGAAATACCCTGAATCACCTCGGGAATCACCAACGGTGCGTTGATCATCCCCGTATACAGCGTGAAGCCGCGAAACCGTCCCATGCGCGCGAGCACGAACCCGGCCCACGTACCGATGATCACCGACGCAAACGCCGTCAACAACGCCACCCGCAACGACAACCACGCCGCCGCGATCAACTCGTCATCCTGCAACAGAGCCGCATACCAACGTGTCGAAAAACGCGTCCACACCGTGACCAGTTGCGATTCGTTGAACGAATACACAATCAGACTCACGATCGGCACGTACAGAAACACAAACCCGATTCCCAGGGCAATGAACTGCAAAATCCGGTTCGGCTTCATCAGCGCTTTTCCTCCATCGCCTTTGCCTGCGAGTACTGGAAAAGCGCCATCGGCACCAATAACAACAACACCATCGCGCACGTCACGGCGGACGCCATCGGCCAATCGGCATTGTCGAAAAACTCATTCCACATCACCCGGCCGATCATCAGCGTGTTCGCTCCGCCCAGCAATTCGGGAATCACGTACTCGCCCACCGCCGGAATGAACACCAGCAAACACCCGGCGATGATGCCGTTCTTCGAGAGCGGCAACGTGATCTGCCAGAACGCTTTCCAGGGTCGCGCACCGAGGTCGTAGGCAGCCTCCAGCAGCGTCATGTCCATTTTCACCAGATGCGCGTACAGCGGCATGACGAGAAACGGCAGATATGAATAGACCATGCCGATGTAAACGGCGGTATTCGTGTGATACAGCTCGATCGGTGTGTGAATCAGCCCGATCGACATCAGGAAATTGTTCAGCAAGCCGTTGTTCTTCAGGATTCCGATCCACGCGTACACGCGAATCAGAAACGACGTCCAGAACGGCAGCATCACGGCCATCATCAGCAGGTTGCGGCTGGCCGGATTCGAACGCGCAATGTAATACGCCATCGGGTAGCCGATCAGCAGGCACAACAGCGTCGAGATCGCGGCCACCACCACGGAATTCACGTAGGTCGCGAAATAGAGGCTGTCGGTCAGCAGAAACGCGTAATGCGACAGGTCGAGCGTGATGTGAATCGCGCCGTCCGCGAAGTTGGTCAACTCGGTGTACGGCGGAATGCCGAGCTGCAAATCGGCGAAGCTGATCTTGACGACCAGCAGGAACGGCACGAGGAAAAACAGCAGCAGCCAGATGAACGGGCCGGCCACCACCGCGGTGCGGCCGGTCAGGTTGAAGCGCCGCACCGGCCAGGTGGCGAAAGAATTGAGCGAGCGCTTCATGACGTCAGTACCACGCCGGCCGACGCGCTCCAGCGCACATACACCTCGTCGCCCCACGTGGGCGGATCGATCTCCGTCAACGCGAGGCTCGTCACATTCGCAATCACCGTTTTGCCCGCGTCGAGCTTCACGTGATACAGCGAATAGCCGCCCATGTAGGCAATATTCGTGACGACGCCCTTGCCCCAGTTGTACGCGCCCTCAGGCGGTTTGCGCGTAAGCGCGATGCGCTCGGGGCGCACCGAAATCGTCACCGGCATGCCGAGCGGACCGGTGATACCGTGGCTGACGTACAGGCGGCACGGCAGATCGGGCGTTTCGATGAATACGTGATCGGGTTCGTCTTCGACCGTATGGCCGTCGAACAGATTCGTCGAGCCGATAAACTCGGCCGAGAAGCGGCTGTTCGGATACTCGTAGACTTCGTGCGGCGTGCCGAGCTGAATGATCTCGCCTTCGCTCATTACGGCAAGACGGCTCGCCATGGTCATCGCCTCTTCCTGATCGTGCGTCACCATCACGCAGGTCACGCCGACCTTGTCGAGAATGTTGACCAGTTCGATCTGGGTGCGTTGACGGATCTGCTTGTCGAGCGCTGACATCGGCTCGTCGAGCAGCAGCAGCTTGGGCCGCTTGACCAGTGATCGCGCCAGCGCCACGCGCTGCTGCTGACCGCCCGAGAGCTGGTTCGGCTTGCGCTTCGCGAAGCGGCCCATCTGCACGAGGTCGAGCGCGGTCTGCACGCGGTCCTTCAGCTCGGCCTTCGGCACGCCTTCCTGCTTCAGACCGAAGGCGACGTTCCCCTCCACCGTCATGTGCGGAAACAGCGCGTACGACTGAAACATCATGTTGACCGGCCGGCGGTACGGCGGCAATTGCGCGAGGTCTTCACCGTCGATCAGGATCTTGCCCGAAGTCACGCTCTCGAGCCCGGCCATCATGCGCAACAAGGTGGACTTGCCGCAGCCGGAACTGCCGAGCAGCGCGAACAGCTCGCCCTTTTTCACCGACAGGTTGACCCCTTTGACCGCCACGGTCTCACCGAATTTCTTGACGACGTCGACGATCTGGACGAAGTTGTCCGCTGCGTCGCCCGCAACGGCGTTCAGGCTCGGGGACGACGCGGCGGCCCCCGCCAGCGCGCCCGACTGGTCACTACTCATCACAATGCTTTACTCCGGCGTTTGACGAACAAAGCCCCCGGTGAACACCGAGGGCTTCATGACGATGCTTACCCGTTCACACTGGCCGCGAGTCAGCGGCCGGACTTGAACTCGGTCCACAGCCGCGTTTGCAGCCGCTGGATTTCCGGCGGCAGCGGCTTGAGCAGAAACAGGGTCTTGATGACTTCAGGCGACGGATAAACCGCCGGGTCGTCCGCCACGTCCTTGTCCACGTATTTGCGCGCTTCGAGGTTGGCGCTCGGATAGTACACGGCGTTGGTGATCGCCGCGTGAACCTGCGGCGTCTCGATGTAGTTGATCCACTCGAGCGCGGCGTCCTTGTTCTTCGCGTCCTTTGGAATCGCCATCACGTCGAACCATACCGGTGCGCCGCCCTTCGGAATGTAATACTCGATCTTGTAGGCCTTCTTCGCCTCGACCGCGCGATGCTTGGCGATCACCACGTCGCCCGACCAGCCGTACGCAAAGCACACGTCGCCGCCCACCAGGTCGTTGATGTAGCCCGACGAGTTGAACTGCGTGATATACGGGCGGATCTTCTTCATCATCTCGAGCGCGGCGCGGTAGTCGGCCGGGTTCGTGCTCATCGGATCCTTGCCGATGTAGTGCAGCGCGGCGGCGAACATCTGGTCCGGGGCGTCGAGCACGGACACGCCGCAGGCCTTCAGCTTCGAGATGTTTTCCGGTTTGAAGAGCACGTCCCAGCTGTCGAGCGGCACGTTCTTGCCGAGGATCTGCTGCGCTTTGGTGACGTTGTAGCCGAGGCCGGTCGTGCCGTATGCCCAGGGCACGGTAAATTTGTTGCCGGGATCGGCGCCCGCGACGAGCGCCATCAGCGAAGGATCGAGGTACTTCAGGTTCGGCAGCTTCGATTTGTCGAGCGGCGCGAAGATGCCGGCGGCGATCTGCTTGCCGGCGTAATTGCTGGTGGGCACGACGATATCGTAGCCGGAATTGCCGGTGAGAAGCTTGGCTTGCAGCGTGTCGTCGCTGTCGTAGTTGTCGTATTTGACCTGGACGCCGGTCTGCTTCGTGAAGTTGGGAATGGTGTCCTTGGCGATGTAATCGGACCAGTTATACACGTTCAGTTGCGTGTCTTTCGCAGCGGCCGTCAACCAGGGCGTCGCACACAAGACCAGCGCCGCCACTTGCCCCACTACCCGTCTTTTCATCCCGTTCTCCGATCCTGACCGTCTTCGCCTACGCCGCGGCACCAGCGCGCGGCTCCCCTGAAAAACCCGAAAAGTACCATCAATTATTGCGCGCTTCAAAAAAAACGCCGGGCTGTCGCGCAAACGGTACAGCGCAAGCCGCACCGATGGAAAATTGGCCGCAATTTTAGCGGGTTATGAGCGCCTGTCTACCCGAAAAAAACACCCGCATTGGCCGGGCCGTTGTCCCGTTGTCAAGTTGCCGCCTGAAGGCGAGCCGCGCTCGTGCAAAGGGTCGCGGCCAATGAGCGTTTTCCCGACTCGCTCATGGCTTCTTTCGCGACTTCCATCGCGAGCGCCAAAGTTGCGGCGAGTTCAAGCCGCCTCACGCACGACGGAGCACAATAGCTCTTAACAGCCCAAACGACACGGCTCGCCGCCAATCCCGTGGTGACACGCCCCGCCCGGCGGGCACGCAGCTTGCGGGAGGATGCGGTCTTGAACCTCAGGCGCTGATGAACACCAATCCGTCCGCATTACGACCCAACCGCCGCCGACGCCTGCCGACCAATGGACCGGCACGTCCGCCGCACTGGTTCTCGTTCGTCGGCGCGGGCGCGCTGATTGCGGTCGGCTATATCGATCCGGGCAACTGGGCGACCGCGCTCGGTGCCGGGGCCGGCTACGGCTATCGCCTGCTCAGCATGGTATTGCTGGCGAGCCTGATGGCGATGCTGCTGCAATGGCTGTCGTCGCGCCTCGGCGTGGTGACCGGGCGCGATCTCGCGCAGATCTGCCGGGAGCGCACGAGCCGCCGCGGCACCCTGTTCCTGTGGCTGACAAGCGAGGTCGCGATCATCGCGTGCGACGTCGCCGAGGTGGTCGGCAGCGCCGTCGCGTTGCAATTGCTGCTTGGCGTGTCGCTCACGGTAGGCGTGTTGATGTCGGCGGTATGCACGTTCGCGCTGCTCGCGCTCCAGCAGAAAGGCGGCCGCAAGCTCGAAGCGGTGATCGCGGCGCTGATCGGCTTCGTCGGCCTGTGCTTCGTGGTCCAGCTCGCGCTCGCGCGGCCGGACTGGCACGCGGCGCTCGCCGGCACCGTGCCGAGCGTCGAGTTGCTGCGCAATGCGGGCATGGTGTGGCTCGCGGCGGGCATCGTAGGCGCGACCGTGATGCCGCACAACCTCTATCTGCACTCGGCGTTAGTCAAACACCACGCACCGGAGGGCAGCGACGCGCAGATCAAGGCCGCGCTGCACGTCGTCAATCTCGACACCTTCGGCTCGCTCTCGTTTGCGTTCGTGATCAACGCGGCGCTGCTGATCGTGGCCGCTGCCGTGTTCTACGTGAGCGGCCACCGTGACGTGACCGATCTCGCGGATGCCCACCGGCTGATCGCGCCGCTCGTCGGCACGCACTGGGCCGGCATCCTGTTCGCGGCCGCGCTGCTCGCCTGCGGATTGAGCGCGACCGTCACCGGCACGCTGGCCGGCCAGGCGGTCATGGAAGGCTTTCTGCGCATCCGCCTGCCGCGCTGGCAGCGCGCCCTGCTGACCCGCGCGCTGGCAATCGGGCCGGCGCTTTTCGCAGTTGCGCTGTTCGGCCAGCACGGCTCCAATCAGTTGCTGGTGGCAAGCCAGGTGGTGCTGAGCCTGCAATTGCCGCTCGCGGTCGTGCCGTTGATCCGTTACACGTCGGACGCCGGACTGATGCGCGGCTGGCGCGTGCGCGGCGTGCCGCTCGCGCTCGCGTGGCTGTCCGCCGCGTTCATCGTAACGCTCAATGGCGCGTTGCTGTGGCAACTGGCGTTTGGCAATTGAAAGACCTTTTTCAAGCCGACTGTAAATAATGTGACTTTGTAAGTATTCTCTGAGTATCTCGATATGACCGGCGGTATTGCCCGTAGCTAAAGCGCGCCGGCCGCGCGATCCGTTTCATCCCGGCTGCCGGGTTCTTGCGGCAGCCGTTTTTTTGCCCATTTTTTGCGCCCTTTGGCGCGTCCGCGCGATCGATCCGGTGCGCCTGGCATGTGTCGTGGTTCTACGCCTGCCGCGTCCGTTTCGCTCGTTGCCCTGCTCCTGGACGACAACCCATGCGCTTTGACGCTTCAATCGACCGCGTTGCCCGCAATGCCACTTCTCACGCTCGCCGCCCTGTTACACGCTTCGCGCGCTTTGGCCCACGCTTTGGCCGCACCATGCTGCTAGCTGCGCTGGTTGCCGGCGCGGCGATGTCCGGCCAAGCCCGCGCGACGGTGGCGATGCTGCAACCGCCTCGCGTGGCCGCCGCCAACGAGCCGTTGCAGATCACGATGCTCTACTCCGCCGACGACGCCAAAGCGCTGACCATCACCGTCCCGCCGACCATTCGCGTAAGCCTGAGCGCAGGTGAGCAATCACCGCAGCCGCTCGACCTGCAACGCGAGCCGGGTGTGCCCAACACGCTGCATCTGCGGCCCGGCCAGTTCCGCAAGGTGCGTTTCTCGGCGCTCTGGCCGGAATCGGCGCGCGGCGAGGTGCGCATCGACCCGGTGGGATTCGACGCATCGCCCGCGCTTGTCGCGATCAATCGCGGGCCGCAGCAGGACGCGATTGCGCAGGCGGAACGCACGGAAAGCCAGGCGACCACGCCCGCGCAGGCTGCGGCGACGGCGGCCGTGGTCGACGGTCCGACCGGCGACGCCATCTCGCCGCCCGGCGACTCGCTCGCAACGACCGGACGCGGCGTGCTCGCGCACCTCTCCTATTACGAGCCGATGTACATCGCCGCGGGCCACAACGGCGATACGAACGCGCGGCTGCAGTTGAGCTTCAAATATCGGATCCGCATACCGGACGATCTGCGCTCGAAGGCTTTCCTCGACAACCTGTATTTCGCCTACACGCAGACTTCGATCTGGGATCTGTCCGCCGACTCGCGCCCGTTCCACGACACCACCTACTCGCCGCAGTTGTTCTACTACGTGCCGGACACCGGCTGGAAGAGTCCGTTCTTCACCCGCATGGGCTTTGCGGCGGGCGTCGCGCACGAATCGAACGGCAGGGCCGGCGCGGATTCGCGCAGCATCAACATGCCGTTTATCCGGCCAACGTGGGAATTCGGCGATCTGAGCGCCAACCATCTGACCGTGTCGCCGAAGATCTATTACTACGTGGGGACGAGCAGCAACCCGGATATCGCCGACTATCGCGGCTACGTCGATCTGCTGGTCAAATACGGCAGCCCGGACGGCTGGCAGTTGGCGACCACGCTGCGTAAAGGCACCAGGCACTGGTACGGCAGCGTGGATACGCAATTCACCTATCCCCTCGCCAGACTGCTGGGCAGCGCATGGGGCGGCTATATCTGGGTGGGCTACTTCAATGGCTACGGCGAGGATCTACTCGACTACAACAATCGCCAGCACTGGATGGCGCGGATCGGCTACAGCATCGCGCGCTGACACGCGCGGGCCGCGCCGCCACGAAACATGCCGCGAATGCCGCCAAACGTGCGCCAACGGCGGCCTCGCCGTTCGCCACGCCGAGGCCGCCGCCGCGCATCGGCTAACATGGCGGAACTTCGCTTCTTCGCCCCAAGGTTTCCGATGGCATCAAATCTCCACGATCTTCCCGACAGCCCGTGCATCGGCGTCTGTTCCACGCTGTTCGACGACATATGCAAAGGCTGCGGCCGCACCGCGGCAGAAGTGTCCAACTGGGTTTTCCTGAGCGACGAGGAAAAACGCGCCGTGTGGGTTCGCATCGAGCAGGAAGGCACGGCTATGAGGTTTGCGAACGACAGACTGTAGGCCTTTTGGCCAGAGCCGGACGCGACCTGTCCGACGCTTGCGGCAACGCCGCGCCCAACCTGAAGCGCCAAAGGAAACGCCGGGATTGAACTGACCCCGGCGTTTTTACATGGCGAATGCTGTTGGTTGTGCACGCAAGCACCGCGCAAAAAAATCAGAAGCGCATCCCGACACCCACGCCGACCACCACCGGATCGATGCTCAGGCGACCGAGCGGCTGACCGCCGAGCGTAGCATCCGTGTGCATCCAGATCTTCTTGATGTCCGCATTGACGAACAGCGACTTGGTCACCTGAACGTCCACGCCAGCCTGCAATGCCGGGCCCCAACTATGATTGCTGATCCCGATCGACTGGCCGCCCGCGTTCAGGCCATTGTTATAGAACAGCGTGTAGTTCAGACCCGCGCCGAGATAGGGACGAATGCGCCCCGCGTGGTTGAAGTGATATTGCAGCAGCAGCGTAGGCGGCAATACGTTCACGCCACCGAGATTGCCCAGGCTCGAGGTCAGCTGATGCCGCGAGGTGGCGAGAATCAACTCGACGCCGAGGTAATCGCGGATCATATACGTCAGATCCAGTTCCGGCACGATGGCGTTGTTCACATCCACGTTAAGCGCCGACAGCGATTGGGTGGTGCTCACGTTCGGCATGATGCTGATGGCGCGCAGGCGCACCAGTACGTCGCCGGCGTGAATGCCGCTCATCGTGTCGTCGCCCGCGGCATGCGCCTGCAGGGCAAAGGCGCTGGCGCACAGCACGCTCGAAGCGATGGCGGCGGCTTTGATTCGGTTCCTCAACGAGTGCTTCATGTGCTTCCCCAATTATTTGTTTGCGTGTGGGAATTGTCGAAGTTCCCGTCGCGCGACATGTTGACGCGTATCAAATCAGCGAGAATGCCCATCGCCCTGCGACAGCCGGTCGCGTCGCCCCCGTAAGCAGCAGTTCGAGCAGATCATGCACGCTGCGAATGGCCGTGCCGAACGGCAACGCTTCCCGGCCGCGGAAGAACAGGCCGTTTGCCACGTCCCCGCGCAATGCCGCCGCGAGCCGCGTATCGATGCAGAAATGGCCGAACTTCTCGATGCCGTCGCGCCAGCCACACGTGCTGAGACATTCGAGCGCGGTGGGGCAAACGTGTTTGAGCGCGCCGACTTTCTCTCGAATTCTCGTTTCATGGCGCAGGTAACGCGCGAGCCACGGCGTTTTCACGGCGCGCGCGGGCAATCCCGTCACGCTGACGAATTCGACGATGTCCTCGGGCGTGGCCTCGGCCAGCACGCGCTTGAAATTCGGATGCGCGTCGCCTTCCTCGGTCACGGCGAACGGCGTGCCGAGCTGCACGCCGCTTGCACCCGCGCTCAGCAGCGCGCGCACGGCTTCGTGACTATTGATGCCGCCGGCGACGATCAGGGGCACGTCCCGGCGGTTCAGGCCGAGCGAGGTGAAGACCGTGTCGAGCTCTTCGAGGACGCGGAAAAAATCGAAGCGCTGATCATGCTGATCGGCCAGGTTGTTGACGCCGAGATGGCCGCCCGCGTGCGCCGGATGTTCGATCACGACGGCGTCGGGCAAACGGCCTTTTTTCATCCACTTCTTGAGCACGAGCGCGACGCCGCGGCTGTCGGACAGAATCGGAATCAGCGCGATGTCGTGCCCTTGGGTCATGTCCGGCAAATCGAGCGGCAGGCCCGCGCCCATGACGATCGCATCGGCACCGTTCTCGCACGCGACGCGCACGTAGTCCGCTTGCGCGCTGACCGCTTTCATGACGTTGACGGCGATCATGCCGCGGCCCTCGCTCAATGCTTTGGCAGCGTGGATCTCGCGGGCCAGCGCGGTGAGGTTGGCCTGTTCGAGCGTGGCACGGTCGGGCGACTCGCGGCAGAGCTCGATCAGATCCTGATGATGGTGCCGCAGGTCGATACTGGCGATCGTGCCCAATGCGCCTTCGCGGGCGACGCTACCGGCCAGCCGGTGCGCCGAGATGCCGACGCCCATGCCGCCTTGCACGATCGGCAGTAACGAGCGGCCGCGAATGACGAGCGGCGGGAAAGAGTGAGAGTTGAGCATGACTGCCCCAATGGCGATTATCAAAACGGTGATAATCGCCGGTCGGGGGCAGCCGGCGTTGTTTCAGGTCAATGAGCCGGCAGATGGCTCAGTCGCATATGCCGGTCAGTTGATGCCGGTCATCAGAATCGGTTCACACCCGGAATTGCATGGATTTGAGTTCGAGATACTCTTCGAGTCCGTAGACCCCGTTTTCGCGCCCGAATCCCGACTGCTTGAAACCGCCGAAAGGCGCGGCCATATTCCACGTGCCGCCGTTGATATCGACCTGGCCGGTTCGAACCCGCCGCGCGATGCCGACGGCACGCTCGTCGCTGCCGGCCCATACCGCGCCGCCCAGGCCATACGGCGAATCGTTGGCGATCCGAACGGCTTCCTCTTCGTCCTTGTAGGTCAGAATCGACAGGACCGGGCCGAAGATTTCCTCCTGAGCGATCGTCGCCTTGGGATGCACGCGGCCGAACACAGTGGGTTTGACGAAGAAGCCCTTCGACAGCCCATCGGGCAGGCCCGCCCCGCCTGTCACCAGCTCGGCGCCCTCCTCGATCCCCTTCGCGATGTATTGCTGCACGCGCGCCTGCTGCGCGGCCGAAGCCAGCGGGCCGAGACGGGACGTCTCATTGCGCGGATCGCCGGCTACGTACGTCTCGGCGGCCCGCTTCGCCAGCGCGCGCGCTTCCTCGTAGCGCGCCTCGGGCACCAGCATGCGCGTATGCGCGGAGCATGTCTGTCCGGAATTCAGAAAGCACGCGCTAACCGTGCCTTTGACGGCCACGGCGAAATCCGCATCGTCGAGAATGACCGAAGCCGACTTGCCGCCGAGTTCGAGCGCGACGCGCTTGACCGTCGCCGAGGCCAGCTCGGACACCCGTTTGCCGGCGCGAGTCGAGCCGGTGAACGACACCATATCCACCGACGGATGGCTCGCCAGCACTTCGCCCACCACCGGCCCATAACCGCTCACGAGGTTGAATACGCCGGCCGGCAACCCGGCCTCGTGGATCGCCTCGGCAAGCACGAACGCGGTCAGCGGCGCGATCTCCGAGGGCTTCAGCACCACTGTGCAACCTGCTGCGAGCGCCGCCGCGACCTTCAGCGTGACCTGATTGAGCGGATAGTTCCACGGCGTGATCGCCGCCACCACGCCGACCGGCTCGCGCACCACCAGCGAATTGCCGACGCGTTCCTCATACTGGAACTCGCTAGCAAGCTTCGCATATGCGCCCCAGTTATAGACCGGGCTGCCCACCTGGATGGCACGCGCGAGTTTTAGCGGCATGCCGACTTCGCCGGCAATCAAACCGGCCAGTTCGTCGGTGCGCGCTTTCAGATTCGCCGCGACGTTGCGCAGATACTCGCCGCGTTCGGCGGCGGGCGTCGCGGCCCACGCGTCGAAGGCCACGCGGGCGGCGGCGATCGCGCTCTCGGCATCGGCCTCGACCCCTTCGGGGATGCGGCCCATGATCTCTTCCGTGCCCGAGTCGATCACGTCGATCGTGCCGGTGCCGCACGGCGCGATCCACTTGCCGTCGATATAGAGTTGCTCGTACGTCTTCATGATGATCGGTCCCTGTCTGTGTCTCCGGAATGGTCTTCTATTCTAACCAGCAGGCCGGACCGGGCCGGTGCGCGAGGCGCCCGCCATGAAAAAAGCCCGCTTCTTCGAATAAGCGGGCTTTGCGGTGCAACGTGCTACAGCGAGCGGTTCAGGTGCGCTTACTGCACGCCCTGGCTCAACAGGAAATCTTCGTAGTTGCCGCCGAAGTCGTTCAACGTGCCGTCGGTCTTCACTTCGATGATCCGGTTCGCGAGGCCGCTCACGAACTCACGGTCGTGCGAAACGAAAATCAGCGTGCCTTCGAACTTGTCGAGCGCGATCTGCAGCGACTCGATCGATTCCATGTCCATGTGGTTGGTCGGCTCGTCCATCAGCAGCACGTTGTGGCGGCCCAGCATCAGCTTGCCCCAGATCATGCGGCCCTTCTCGCCGCCAGAAAGCACCTTGACCGACTTGCGGATGTCGTCCGCATTGAACAGCAGGCGGCCGAGCGTGCCGCGCACCATCTGCTCGTCGTCGCCTTCCTTGCGATAGACGTCGATCCACTCCATCAGCGTGACGTCGTCCGGAAACTCTTCGTACGTATCCTGCGGCATGTAGCCGATGTTCGCGTTCTCGGCCCACTTCACCGTGCCGTGATCGAGCTCCAGCTTGCCGAGCAGCGAGCGCAGCAGCGTGGTCTTGCCCGCGCCGTTCTCGCCGATGATCGCGATACGCTCGCCCGGCTGCACGCTGATGCTGAAGTCGTTGAAGATGGTGCGCTCGTACTTCTTCGAGATCTTCTCGGCCACCACCGCGATGTTGTGCAGCTTCTTTTCGTACTCGAAGCGGATGAACGGGTTCTGCCGCGACGACGGCTTGAATTCCTCGATCTTGATCTTGTCGATCATCTTCAGACGGCTGGTGGCCTGACGCGCCTTCGACTTGTTCGCCGAGAAGCGGCGCACGAAGTCCTGCAGGTCGGCGACGCGTTCCTTCGCCTTCGCGTTGGCGTTCTGCTGACGCTCGCGCGCCTGCGTGCTCGCCAGCATGTAGTCGTCGTAGTTGCCCGGATAGACCTTCAGCGTGCCGAAGTCCATGTCGGCCATGTGCGTGCAGACCTGGTTCAGGAAGTGGCGATCGTGCGAGATGATGATCATCGTCGAGTTGTACTGGTTGAGCACGTCTTCCAGCCAACGGATCGAGTTGATGTCCAGGTTGTTGGTCGGCTCGTCCAGCAGCAGCACGTCCGGCTTCGAGAACAGCGCCTGCGCGAGCAGCACGCGCAGTTTCCAGCCCGGCGCCACGTTGCTCATCGGGCCGTTGTGGTTCTCGATCGCGATGCCGATGCCGAGCAGCAGTTCGCCCGCGCGCGCCTCGGCCGTGTAGCCGTCGTACTCGGCGAACTTCGCTTCGAGTTCGGCGGCGTGCATGTAGTCGTCGTCCGTCGCGTCGGGGTTCGCGTAGATCGCGTCGCGCTCGGTCATGGCGGCCCACATTTCGGCGTGGCCCATCATCACGACGTCGAGCACGCGCACGTCTTCGTACGCGAACTGATCCTGGCGCAATTTACCGAGGCGGATGTTCGGTTCGAGCATGACGTTGCCCGAACTCGGCTCCAGGTCGCTGCCCAGGATCTTCATGAAAGTGGACTTGCCACAGCCGTTCGCACCAATCAGGCCATAGCGGTTCCCTCCCCCGAATTTGACCGAGATGTTCTCGAAGAGCGGCTTCGGCCCGAATTGCATGGTGATATTGGCGGTAGACAGCACGGCGCGTCCCTTTGAATGTGATATCGGCGAAAAACCCAATATTTTAGCAGGTTATCGCGAATTCAACCCGCACGTGCGTCGCATTACTGGCTTTGGACGCCGCGCGGCGTGTGCAGAACGTCGGCACGCAAATCCGCGGCGGCGGACCGCGCACGGCATACCGGGCACGGCCCGTGCGGTACGACTCGCTCATGCGAGAGCCCTCCGCGGCGCTGGCGTTACCTATACTTTTTGAACACCAACGAAGATCAAAGGAGGAAGTTCATGTCAGAACACGTCTACAAACAGATCGAACTGACCGGTTCGTCGACCAAATCGATCGACGACGCCATTAGCACGGCCATTGCAAAAGCGTCGAAAACGCTGCGCAATTTACACTGGTTCGAGGTGACGGAGACTCGGGGCCAGATCGAAAACGACAAGGTTGCTTTCTGGCAGGTGACCATCAAGGTCGGGTTGCGCATCGACTGATGGCGCGCGGGCGCAATCGTCCGCGGAAAAATCCGGAGTTAAAAAAAGCTGCGTCCGCACTGGACGCAGCTTTTTGAAACAGCGGTCGCCGGAAATGCCGCCTCGTCGATCCTGACCTTGACGCCCTTACTTCGGCAGCGACCCGTCCACGCCTTCCACATACCAGTTCAGGCGTTGCAGTTCCGGATCGGTCAGCGTCTTGCCGGCCGGCACCTTCACCGCGCCCGACTGATCCTTGATCGGGCCGGTGAACACGTCCCACTTGCCGCCCGCCAGTTCGTCGCGCCTGGCCGAAACCTGCTTCTGCGCTTCAGCCGGAATCGCGGACGTATTCAGATCTTCGAGGTTGACGGCCTTCTGCGGAATGCCCCACCACACCGGGTCGTTCTTCCACTTGCCGTCCAGCACCTGCTGGATCGCCGCGTTGTAATACACGCCCCAGTGCGCGACCACCGAACCGAGGTGCGCGTCAGGACCGAACTTCTTCATGTCCGAATCCCAGCCGAACGCATGCACGTGCTTTTCCGATGCCGTGGCGAGCGTGGCGCTCGAATCGGTGTTCTGCAGCAGCACGTCCGCGCCCTGCCCGATCAGCGTTTCGGCCGCCTGCTTTTCCTTGCCCGGATCGAACCAGCTGTTGATCCAGATGACCTTGGTGTGCACCTTCGGATTCACCGAACGCGCGCCGAGCGTGTACGCGTTGATGTTGCGGATCACTTCTGGAATCGGCACCGAAGCCACGAAGCCGAGCGTGTTGGTCTTCGTCACGTAGCCCGCGGCAACGCCGGCGAGGTACGCGCCCTGGTACATGCGCACGTCATAGGTGCCGAAGTTCGGCGCCTTCTTGTAGCCGGTTGCGTGCAGGAAAACGGTGTCCGGAAAATCTTTCGCGACCTTCAGTTCGAAGTCCTGATAGCCGAAGCTCGAACCGATGATGATCTTGTTGCCCTTGTTCGCCAGATCGCGGAACACGCGCTCGGAGTCGGCCGATTCCGGCACGTTTTCAATGCGGGTGATCTTGATCTTGCTGCCGAACTTCGCTTCCGCTTCCTTCGAGCCCTGGTCGTGCGCGAAGGTCCAGCCGGCATCGCCCGGATTGCCGAGATAGACGAACGCGACGCCCGGCGCATCGGCGGCCTGCGCGCTTTGCGCGAGCGGCGCGGCGAGCGCCAGCGAGGCCGCGCCCCAAGCAAAAGCGGTCAGCAGATTTCTTCTCTTCATGTTTTCTCCTGTTGTGTTTATCGAATGATGTGAAACATGTGGTCGATGGATGCTCAATCAGCCCGCCGAGAAAAACGGCTTGCCCAACGATGCAGGTGCATTCAGCCGAATCGTGTTCGGATTGCGCGAAATCAGCACCAGCACGACGACCGTCGCGACGTACGGCAGCATCGCGAGGAATTGCGTCGGCACCGGCACGCCGATTGCCTGCGCATAGAACTGCAGCCCGGTCACGGCACCGAACAGCAGCGCGCCGATCAGAAGACGCCCCGGGCGCCACGTCGCGAACACGACCAGCGCAAGCGCGATCCAGCCGCGGCCCGAAGTGAGCTGCTCCTGCCACAAATGCAGGTTGACGATCGAGTAGTAGCCGCCCGCGAGCCCCGCCATGCCGCCGCCGAAGGCCACCGCGCCGTAGCGCACGCCGACTACCGGAAAACCGACTGAGTGCGCCACCTGCGGCGATTCGCCGACCGAGCGCAGCACCAGACCCGCGCGCGTGCGGTAAAGGAACCAGCCGATCACCGCGAACATCAGGAACGCGAGGTAGTCGAGCGGCGTGAGGCTGAAAAGCGCGGGCCCGAGCACCGGAATCTTCGAGAGGCCGGGAATGGTCCACGTGTCGATGGTCGCGCGCACCGCGGCCGACGTGTAGGGCTTGCCGACATACGCCGAGAGGCCGATGCCGAAGATTGTCAGCGAGAGGCCGGTGGCGACCTGGTTGGCGAGCATGGTGAGCGTGAGAAAGGCGAACAGCAGCGACATCGCGAGACCGGCGCCGATCGCGGCGAGCACGCCGAGCCACGGGTTGCCGGTGATCGCGGTGACCGCGTAGCCGCTCACCGCGCCCATCAGCATCATGCCTTCGACGCCGAGGTTGAGGACGCCCGATTTTTCGGTGACGAGTTCGCCCGCGCCCGCGAACATCAGCGGGATCGCGGCGGTGACGGCGCTCGAGGTGAGCGCGCTGGCTTGTTGAATGTCCATTTGGATCCGGCGCAAAAAATCAGTGAACGATATGCAGTGTGCGAGTCAGTGAACCTGGGCAGCCAGGGTTCGGCGGCGCACACGGTAGTTCACGAACAGATCGGCACCCAGCAGGCAGAACAGCAACAGCCCCTGGAACACGCCGGACAGCGCCTGCGGCAGTTGCATCGAAGTCTGCACCGCTTCGCCGCCGAGATACAGCAGCGCCATCAGCAGGCTCGCGAGCACGATCCCAACCGGATGCAGCCGCCCCACGAACACGACGATGATCGCGGTGAAGCCATAACCCGGCGACCACGTGGCCTGCAATTGCCCGATCGGACCAGCGATCTCCCCCATGCCGGCGAGGCCCGCGAGGCCGCCGCTGATCAGCAGCGAGGTCCAGATGGTTTTCTTGTCGGAGAAACCGGCGTAGCGCGCGGCGAGCGGCGCGAGACCGCCGACGTTCATGCGGTAGCCCGCGAAGCTCTTGCGCATGAAGACCCACACGAGCGGAATCGCGATCAGCGTGACGAATACCGAGGCGTTCAGGCGCGTGCCGCGCAGCCATTTGATGTGCCAGTCGCCGGCGAAGGTCGGATAGAGCGCGTCGCCGCCGAACATCTCCGAAAGCGGGAAGTTCATGCCTTGCGGGTCGCGCCATGGGCCGCTCACCAGATAGATCAGCAGTTGCGTGGCCACATACGTGAGCATCAGGCTGACGAGAATCTCGTTGGTGTTGAAGCGGCTCTTGAGCAGCGCCGGAATCGCCGCCCACGCCATGCCGCCGAGCACGCCGGCGATCATCATGGTCGGCAGAATCCACCAGCCGCTGGCCTGGTCGAAATAGATCGCGACGCCGCTCGCGGCAATGCCGCCGAGCAGCATCTGCCCTTCGGCGCCGATGTTCCAGACGTTGGCGCGATAGCCGATGGCAAGACCGAGGCCGATCAGGCACAACGGCGACGCCTTCAGCAGCAGCTCGGACCAGCCGTTCACGCTGGACAGCGGCTCGATGAAAAATGCGTGCATGGCCTGCAGCGGATCGCGGCCGACGAGGCTGAAGATCAGAAAGCCGATCGCGAGCGTGAGCAACGCGGCGATCAGCGGCACGGCGAGCTGCATGGTGCGCGAGGGCGTCGTGCGTGCTTCGAGTCGATACGGAAGGATCATGGGTAGCGTGTGATTTATAGGGTTCTCGTTCTGATGCTGAGCGACGTCACGCGTATTCGCGAGACAGACGCCGGCTCAGGCATGCGCCGGCTGTTCCGCGGAAGGCGCCGCGCCCTCGCGCTCGCCGAACAGGCCCGCCATCCAGCGGCCGATTTCCTCGGCGTTGGTCGCCCCCGTGGCGCGCACCGGCGAGAGTCTGCCGCCGGCGAGCACCGCGATGCGATCGCAGATGTCGAACAACTCTTCCAGTTCCTCCGAGATCACCAGAATCGCCACGCCGCGCGCCGACAGGTCGAGTAGCTGCTGACGGATGAACGCCGCCGCGCCCACGTCGACGCCCCATGTGGGCTGCGCGACCACCAGCACCTTGGGCGCCTGCAGAATCTCGCGGCCCATGATGTACTTCTGCAGATTGCCGCCCGACAGACTTTGCGCGAGCGCTTCGGAGCCGCCGCAGCGCACGTCGAAAGCGTCGATGCAGCGCTTCGCGAACGCGCGCATCGCGCCCGACCTGATCCAGCCCGTCCTCACCATCTGCTGACGATGCGCGGTCAGCAGCGCGTTTTCCGACAGCGTCATGGCCGGCACCGCGCCGCGGCCGAGGCGCTCCTCCGGCACGAAGCCGAAACCGAGCGCGCGCCGGCCGCCCGCGCCGAGCCGCCCGGCCGCCTTGCCGCAAATCGTGACCGCGTCGGCGCGCACGCCCCGCTTTTCGCCCGACAGGGCCGACAGCAGTTCGGCCTGCCCGTTGCCCGACACGCCCGCAATGCCGAAGATCTCGCCGGCATGCACGCCGAACGACACGTCACGCAGCGACGTGCCGAACGGGTCGTCGCTTTCCACCGAGAGTTGCTTCACGTCGAGCAGCACCGCGCCCGGGTTGTGCTCGCGCCGCGTGTAGTCCGGCAGCGAATGGCCGACCATCAATTGCGCGAGCGACGCGTGGGTTTCGCCTTTGGGCCTCACGTGACCGGTCACGCGGCCGCCGCGCATCACCGTCGCGGTGTCGCACAGTTCCTGGATTTCGTCGAGCTTGTGGCTGATGTAGAGAATGCTGCAGCCTTCGGCGGCCAGCCGCCGCAGCGTCTCGAACAGCTTGCGGACCGCTTGCGGCGTCAGCACCGAAGTCGGTTCGTCCATGATCAGCAGACGCGGGTTCTGCAGCAGGCAGCGCACGATCTCGACGCGCTGCCGCTCGCCCACCGTCAGGCTATGCACGTGGCGCTGCGGATCGATGTCGAGGCCGTAGTCGGCCGAGACTTCGCGAATGCGCCTGGCGAGCGATTTCAGATCGAAGGGTTCGTCGAGCGCGAGCGCGATGTTTTCGCCGACCGTGAGCGTCTCGAACAGCGAAAAGTGCTGGAACACCATACCGATACCCAGCTTGCGCGCGGCCGCCGGGCTCGCGATCTCGACCGTCTGACCTTCCCACTGCATCTCGCCGGCGTCGGGCCGCACCGCGCCGTAGATGATTTTCATCAGCGTGCTTTTGCCGGCGCCATTTTCGCCGAGCACGGCATGGATTTCGCCCGGCGCGACGATCAACGTGACGTCGTCGTTGGCTCGCACGGCCGGATATTGTTTGGTGATGCCCTGAAGCATCAACCGGGGCGCCGTCTGTGCCGGCCTGTCCGCCGGCTGCGCGGCGGCGCCGTTGCTATAAGAAGAGTCGCTCATGTGATTCCGTAGTGCGTCAGTGACTTCCGGATACAGCGCGTTCGCCGCCCTTGCCGGCAAGCGATCCGTCACCACAACCGGATGACAATACCTAATTCGACCCAGTCAGTCGAGCCATCAAAATTCCCCGCAAACCCGCGTCGCAGCGCGCTCTGCGGGTATGCCACCCTTGACGCGGTTTTTCGTTCATATTAAAAGTCATATACACCCACGCCCACTCGATCAGCCAGAACATATATTTCGGAGAAGTCATGAGTCAGCAACGCGAGGCGATCGATACCTACCTATTACGCGTCTTGCACACCCTGTTGATGGAACGCAGCGTCACGCGCGCGGCCGTCAAACTGAATCAGTCACAACCCGCCATCAGCGCGGCGCTGCGCCGTTTGCGCGACATCACCGGCGACCCGCTGCTGGTGCGCGGCAAATCCGGCATGGTGCCGACGGAATACGGCCTGCGCCTGCTCGAACCGGTGCAGAACGCGCTGCGCGAGATCGAACGCATCAAGTTCCAGCAGCACAACTTCGATCCGGCCACGTCCATTCGTTGCTACCGGATCGGCTGCCCGGACTATCTGAACGTGCTGTTCGTGCCGACGGTGGTTGAGCGCTTCCGGCAGGCCGCGCCGAACGCGACGCTCGAGTTTCATTCGCTGGGCCCGGCGTTCGACTACGAACTCGCGCTCGAAGACGGCAAGCTCGACATCGTGGTCGGCAACTGGCCGGAGCCGCCCGAGCAGTTGCACCTGTCGAACCTGTTCGTCGATCAGATCGTCTGCCTGATGAGCAACGCACATCCGTTCGCCAAACGCGGCGGGCTCACACTCGACCAGTACCTGAATGCGCCGCATCTTGCGCCTACTCCTTATTCGGTGGGCCAGCGCGGCGCGATCGACGTGCATCTCGCGCGCGAGCGGTTAAAGCGTCATGTCGTAGTTACGTTGCCGTACTTCAATCTGGCGCCGTACGTGCTGATCAAGTCCGATCTGATCTTTACGACCACGCGCCTCTTTGCCGATTACTACGCCAAATTCCTGCCGCTCACGGTCGTGCCCGCACCGCTCGATTTCCCGCCAATGCAGTACTACCAGTTGTGGCACGAACGCGTGCATTACTCCGACGAAGTGCGCTGGCTGCGCAGCCTGGTCGCTGAAGCGACCAGGACGTTGATCGACAAGCCTTGAAGCTTTTACGTTTATGTGGGTTATCGGCGGCGCTCTGCGTCTCATCACCGATAGCCCTGCTCTTGCGTTACGCCGCTCCCTCGTAGAGCGTCTTCGCCAACCGGTTGTGTTGCTCGATCACCGGCCCGAGCTCCAGCGTCGTCAACTGTCCGTCCTTCACGACCACCTTGCCGCCGATCACGCTGCAACTCACTTGCGACGGCGCGCAGAACACGAGCGCCGCAACCGGATCATGCAACGCGCCCGCGAACAGCGGCTGACGCAAATCGAACGACACGAAGTCCGCCGCCATGCCGGGCGCCAGCGCGCCGATATCGTCGCGATTGAGCACCTTCGCGCCGCCGAGCGTGGCGATTTCCAATGCTTCGCGCGCGGTCATCGCATCGGGACCAAAGCCGACTCGCTGCAGCAATAAAGCCTGGCGCACTTCGGCGACCATCTGCGCGCCGTCGTTCGACGCCGAGCCGTCGACGCCCAGGCCCACCGGCACGCCCGCCAGACGCATGCGCCTGACCGGCGCGATACCCGAGGCGAGCCGCATGTTCGAACACGGACAATGCGCGACGCCGGTGCCGGTGCGCGCGAACAGTTCAATGCCCGCGTCGTCGAGTTGTACACAGTGCGCGTGCCACACGTCGTGACCGACCCAGCCGAGGTCTTCCGCATACTCCGCCGGTGTCATGCCGAACTTCTCTCGGCTATACGCGACGTCGTTGATGTTCTCCGCCAGATGCGTATGCATCGACACACCGTACTGCCGCGCCATGACTGCCGATTCGCGCATCAGATCGCGGCTCACCGAGAACGGCGAGCATGGCGCGACCACCACGCGCAGCATCGCGTAACGCCCTTCGTCGTGGTACGTCTCGATCAGGCGCTGCGTGTCCTTCAGAATGTCCGCTTCACGTTCGACCACCGAATCCGGCGGCAGGCCGCCGTCTTTCTGCCCCACGCTCATGCTGCCGCGCGCCGCGTGAAAACGCATGCCGATCCGGCGCGCCGCGGCGATGCTGTCGTCGAGTCGGCTGCCGTTCGGATAGATATACAAATGGTCGCTCGAAGTCGTGCAACCGGACAGCAACAGCTCGGCCATTGCCGTCAGCGTCGAGACTTCGATCATCTCCGGCGTGAGGTTCGCCCACACCTTGTAGAGGCTGGTCAACCAGCCGAACAACTCGGCGTTCTGCGCGGCGGGAATCGCGCGCGTCAGGCTTTGATACATGTGATGGTGCGTGTTCACGAGACCCGGAATCACCAGGTGGCCACGCATGTCCAGCACTTCGTCGGCCGTTTGCGGCAATTGCGCCGTCGGTCCGACCGCGACGATGCGGTTGTCCTCGATATACAGGCCGCCGTCGCGCAGTTCGCGCCGGGCGCCATCCATCGTGACCAGCACGTCCGCGTGCTTCACCAGCATCGTTTTCTTCGGCTTATTCGTTTGATTAGCCGCTTGTTCCATCGTCATTCGTTTCTCCGCTTCATTGCTTCCGTGCAAAGCCGTTCGAACGCGATGTGACGGCACGCCACCGTGCCGCCGCGTCGCATGGAACGCCGTTGGCCCGGTTACCCAGCGCGTTTGCGCCGTCTTCGGGGTGGGTTGCGGCCGGATCGTCGTCGATTCCCGTTTGCTGCAACGCACAGACGTAACCTTCGACGGCCAAAATAATGCTGGCAACTCACGCCAATGCGATACCCAACTTCACGCCGCCGATATAGTGGGCCTTTTTTGGCGCCGGTACGATCCGCCGGTAAGACAAATACGCTGTCATGGTCGAAGGAATCGGCTCTTTTCGGCTTTCAGCAGGCTGTCTGTCATGCGCCAGGTATTATCTTTCCTATCTCGCGCGCGCTGAGCGGAACAACCTTTTTACAATGGCTGCCACGGCGCTCGCTTCAATTCGCCGACGGGTATGTAGCCACTGACGTGGAGCCTCGATCCGCCGCAAACGTATCTGGATCGGGCTGCCGCCGAAACCTCGCATTCACATAAGGAAAATTGCGAATGGGAAAGCTCACTACCCATGTGCTCGACACCGCGAACGGCCGTCCCGGCGCGGGCATCAAGGTCGAACTCTTCGCGCTCTCGGGCGACACGCGCCGCGCGCTCAAAACCACCCTGACCAATGACGACGGCCGTTGCGACCAGCCGCTGCTCGAAGGCGACGCGCTGGTTCCGGGCGAATACGAACTCGTGTTCGGCGCCGGCGACTACTTCGCGTCGATCGGCACGAAGGTGCCGGAGCCGCGTTTCGTCGATCGCGTCGTGTTGCGCTTCGGCGTGGCCGATGCCAGCGCGCATTATCACGTGCCGTTGCTGGTGTCGCCGTGGTCGTACAGCACGTATCGCGGCAGCTAGCGAGACATCTGCCGCGAGCTGTCGGGAAAACGAGGTCGAGATCGCGCCGCCTGACGATCGCGCCCGATTGCATTGCGCAGATGCTCGCTGAGCCACATGCGAGCACCCGCGAAACGCAATCGAACGCACGCGGTTGCAGCGAACCCGATCCGCCCCGACAAACCAATAAAAAACGGCGTCGTGCGAACTGAGCGCACCGCGTCTTTCGCCCCGCGATCCGCGCTCTGACGTGCCGCCCTGCCAACGACCCGCCAACCGGGTTCCAGAAGGCGCAAAACGTCGTTGCGTGTACAACGAATCAGAAGTGGAGGAGTTTCATGGAAGGCTTTATCACAGACTGGTTGAATCTGGCGATTCGCTGGTTTCACGTCATCGCCGCGATTGCATGGATCGGCGAATCGTTCTATTTCGTCGCGCTCGACAACAGCCTGAAGCCGCCCGCGGACCCGAACCAGCGCAAGCGCGGCGTATTCGGCGAACTGTGGCACGTGCACGGCGGCGGCTTCTACAACATGCAGAAGTACACCGTCGCGCCGCCGGAAATGCCGGAGGATCTGCACTGGTCGAAGTGGCCTTCGTACACCACGTGGCTCTCGGGCTTCGGTCTCTTTACCGTGCTGTATCTGTTCTCGCCGAGCACCTACCTGATCGACAGGAACGTGCTGGATATGGGCCCGGTGGTCGCGGTCGCCTCGGCGCTCGGCTTCCTCGCCGCCGGCTGGATCGTGTACGACTCGCTGTGCCGCATTCTCGGCAACAAGGACAAGGTACTCGGCGTCTGCGTCGGCGTGTACGTGCTGATCGCGGCATGGCTCGCGTGCCATATCTTCGCGGGCCGCGCGGCCTATCTGATCATGGGCGCGATGCTGGCCACGATCATGTCGGCCAACGTGTTCTTCGTGATCATTCCGGGCCAGCGCAAGATGGTCGACGCCATGCTCAAGGGTGACACGCCGAATCCGATCTACGGCAAGCGTGGCAAGCAGCGTTCGGTGCACAACACGTATTTCACGTTGCCGGTCGTGTTCGCGATGCTGTCGAACCACTACGCGATGACCTACACGCATCCGTACAACTGGGCCGTGCTGCTGGTCATCATGCTGGCCGGCGCGCTGATCCGTCAGTTCTTCGTGATGCGTCATCGTGGCCAGGTGCTGTGGTATCTGCCGCTGGTCGGCATCGCGCTGATGTTCGTCGCCCTCTTCTGGACCATGCCGAAGCCGGTGGTGTCGCAAGCCCAGGCCGCGAACTCGCCGGTGCTCAAGGTGGCCGATATCGCACCGGTGCTGCAGCAGCGCTGTGTGGCTTGCCACTCCGCGCATCCGACGATGATGGGCAGCGCGCCGGCCGGCGTGCTGCTGGATACGCCGGATGAGATCTCGCAGAACGCGCAGCGGATCTATCAGCAAGCCGTGACGCTGAAGGCCATGCCGCTCGGCAACGTGACGCATATGACCGACGACGAGCGGATGAAGATCGCCGCGTGGTTCGAAGGTGGTGCGGTGAAGTGATGACCGGCCGGGCGCGCGGCCCGGCATGGCAAAAGATGAGCAATGTGAAGCGGGCTTTTCGCGCGAGCGGAAAGCCCGCTTTTCTTTGGCCGCCTCGGCGTCGGTTCCTTAAACGCTAATAGTCAGTTGTAGCCTTTAGATATGAGCGTGTCCGTGCTCGTGCGGCTGCTCGAAGCGGCAGGCTACGACCTCAAGTTCGTCGCGCATGGACACGGGCGCACGCTCGAAGACATCCTCGCTGAACAAGGCAATCCAGGCGCGAACTCATGAGGCTCGATGTTCAGGTACTGGGCAAGAATGTCGCCACGCTATTTCGCGAGCGCGACGACTACGTCCTCAAATACAACCTCAACGCGAGCGCGGCGGACTTCGTCAGCCTGACCATGCCGGTGCGCGACGAGGCCTGGCGCTGGCCGCGCGATCTGCATCCGTTTTTCCGGCAGAACCTGCCGGAGGGTTATCTGCTGAATCTGATCCGCGAGCAATTCGGACCGTTGCTCGACGGCACCACAGCATCAGTGATGCTGTGGGTTCTTTTTAAGTCAACCTGCCAGCTACGTCAAAGCGATAGAACTCAAACCGCCACCGCGCTCAAAGCATCTTCCGTGAGCCACAACGACTCGGCCAGATCCTGCTCATTGAGATTGAGCCCGTCCCCGCCGCGATCGACAACGAGAAAGTCGCTCACTTCACCCAACGCAATCAGCGGATGGTGCCACACGCCCTTCGCATAGTTCACGCCCTGCCAGCCGCTCGTCACGAACGCGCGAATCCTCGACGCATCCAGCTCGCCTGCCGGCACCACGACCACCAGATACGGCTTGTCGTTCAGCGGCACGAACGCCTGGCTGCCAAGCGGATGCCGCTCGAGCATCTTGACCTCGAACGGCAGCGTGCGCGGCTGCCCGCGAAACAGGTTCACGAGCGGACGGCCGTTCTCGTCGGCGACGTCCACTTTCGCGAGATCGTGATAGCGGATCGTCGTGCCGAGGTTGATCGGAATCTGCTTCGCGCCTTCGAGTTCGATCACGTCGCCGAATGCGGCGAACGCTTCCTTCGTCAACGGTTCGATCGCGAGCGTTTTCATGATGCGAGCGTGCCCCACAGACGCAGACGCGACACGCCGCCGTCCGGAATGATATTGAAGCGCACGTGCGTCACCGGACCCAGCGCCGCGATTTCGCTTTCGAAATAGTGCTGGTTGTCCATCTTCAGCTTCTGTTCGCCGAGTAGCACCGGCCAGAACATGGCTTGCGTGATCAGCGAACTGTCCGTGCCGCCCGTCACGTACGCGGCCTGAATCGAGCAGCGGTCCGGATAGTTGCCCTTGAAGTGCGCCGTATCGACTTCGATCTTTCTGATCACGCCCGGTTGCGCCAGCGCGACGATGGCCCAGTCGTTGCCCGGCTCGCGACGGCGGCGCGTTTCCCAGCCATCGCCCATATTAACGCCGCGGCCCGGCATCAGGATCGTCGACGCGGCGCCGAAGTGCTGGTTGTTCGCGGCGACCAGATAAGCGCCGTTTTCCATCGCGGCCAGATCGAACTGTTCCGTGCGGCTCGCGCCGGCCCAGTCGACTTGCGGCTGACCATACACGCGAAGACGCGCAATGCCGCCGTCCGGGTAAATATTCACACGCAGGTGCGTATACGCGTTCGCGTCGCTGACTTCATGATAGTGGTGGCTATTGCCCTGCAATGTGGTCGACGCAACGATTTCGGTCCACTGCGTCGACTGGTTCGGCACGCCGTCCACCACGCGCGCGGCTTCGACCGATGCCGCCGGCGGGAAGTTACCCGTGAAGTGGCTGGTGTCGAGATCCAGGCCCTTGATCACGCCCGGACGCGCCAGCTTCACCACGCACCAGTCATAACCGGTGACGCGCTTGCGGCGCGTTTCCCAGCCGTCCATCCATTTGCCGTTGTCGTCGTACTTGCCCGGAACGAAAACGGCCGGTTCTGGATTCAGCATGCGTTCCTTCGGTGCGAAGAAATCGTCGCTGGCCTCGAGCGCCTGCGCGCCCAGACGCGGGTCCGCCAGGTTCACATAGCGGCGCGTGAATTCCGGTGCGTTGGGGTCGAGAATCGGGAGTGCCATTTTTGTCTTCCTTGATATTTGCCAGTGCTGAAAAACGTTTCGGGTTCGAGGTTCGCGACGCGTGGTTCAACCTCACGCGTCGATCAGGTCGTCGAGCCGGAAACGTGCGATGCGGTAGATCTGATCGAGGCTCGCGCGCAGTTCTTCAGCGCGGCTGTTGTTCACGCGCGCCTTGAAGTTCGCGATGATGCCGTGACGGTCATACCCGCGCACGGCGAGGATGAACGGAAAGCCGAACTTCTCGCGATAAGCGGCGTTCAGCGCGAGCAGTTTGTCGAATTCTTCCTGCGTGCATTGTGCGAGCCCGGCGCCGCTCTGCTCACGCGTGGATTCGGCCGTCAGTTCGCCGCGCACGGCGGCCTTGCCCGCGAGTTCCGGGTGAGCGTTGATCAACGCCAGTTGCCTGTCTTCGCCGGCCGTCTCGACCACGTTCGACATCTTGCGATGCAACTCGTCGATGCTGGCGAACGGCCGTTGCTGCGCGGCAATTTCCGCGACCCACGGCGAGTGCTCGAAAATGCCCGACAGCGCTGCCACGAACGCGTCGGTCGAGATGCTGTTGAGTTGGTCCAGAGTGTATTGCATCGCCTTCATGCCGCTGTCCCGCGGTTGCCTCGTTGGTAAGGGTGATGTTCGCGCCAGTGGCGCGCAATGTCGACGCGCCGCGTCACCCACACGCGATCGTGCTGTTCGATATGATCGAGAAAACGTTGCAGCGCGCGAAAACGACCAGGCCGGCCGAGCAGACGGCAATGCATGCCGATGGAAAGCATCTTTGGCGCTTCGTCGCCCTCTTCGTAGAGCACGTCGAATGCATCGCGCAGATACGTGAAGAAGTGGTCCGCCGTGTTGAAGCCTTGCGGGCTTGCAAAGCGCATGTCGTTGGTGTCGAGCGTGTACGGCACGATCAGTTGCGGCACCGTCGCGCCGCCGGTAACGCCGACGTCCATCCAGAACGGCAGATCGTCGCCGTAGTAGTCCGAATCGTAGAGGAAGCCGCCGTATTCGGCGACCAGACGACGCGTATTGGGACTGTCGCGGCCGGTGTACCAGCCAAGCGGACGCTCGCCCGTCACACGTTCGATCGCTGCCATGCCGAGACGCATGTGCTCCGCTTCTTTCTCTGGCGACACGTCCTGATAGTGAATCCAGCGATAGCCGTGGCAGGCGATCTCATGACCGAGTTCCACGAAGGCGCGCGCCAGTTCCGGATGCCGTTCGATCGCCATGCCTACGCCGAACACCGTAAGCGGCAGGCCGCGCTTTTCGAATTCGCGCAGAATGCGCCACACACCCGCGCGCGAGCCGTATTCGTAGATCGACTCCATGCTCATGTGGCGAGCCGGATAAGCCGCCGCGCCGACGATTTCCGACAGGAACTGCTCCGAGCCGGGATCGCCGTGCAACACGCAGTTTTCACCGCCTTCTTCGTAGTTCAGGACGAATTGCACCGCGACACGCGCTTGCCCCGGCCAATTGGCCTGCACCGGGTGGCGGCCGTAGCCGGTCAGATCGCGTGGGTAGTTCGGGTCGAGTGGCATGGTTTGACGAATGCGTGGTGATGGTACGTAAAATTCGCGTGGAATTCACGCGGCAGGCACGTGGGGCTGACGTGAGATGCACGCTGCGTACATCTCGCGCCGGCGCAGGTCGTAAAACACCGGAAACAGCACGTGAAGCGGCAGAAAAAAACCCTTCAGGCACCCCGCGCCGAGTTGGACCAGTGTAGCGAAAACACCCGGACCCGCCCATACACCCGGGCAGATAGTGCGTGTCACACTGAATGTATGTGCCGCCCTGCTTCCGTAGTGTTTACCCGCAACGAATCGGACGTTGCCGCATTCTCCGGTGCACTCGCGGAGGAAACGCCGGCAGAGTCGCGTGGTGGCAGCGGATTCGGATCGGCTTCAGCCGGACTGAAGGACTCCAGCGCGCCGTCGTAACGCTTGGGCAGCGGCCGCGCGTAGTCACCGCGCTTGGCCGTCGAAAGACGCAGCGTGACCAGCGCCTCGGTCCATTTCACCGCCGCGGTCACACCCTCGATCACCGGCGCGCCGAGCGCGTCTTCGATTTCCGCGCACAGTTCGGCCATACCCGCGCAGCCGAGCACGATCGCGTCCGAACCGTCCTCGTCGAGCGCGCGCCGGCATTCGTCGAGAATGATGCGACGCGCCGCCGAGCCTGGCTTGTCGAGGTCGAGTACGGCGACGTCGGTGGCGCGCACGTTACGGCAAAACCGCTTCATGCCGTAGCGCTCGGCGAGGTGCCACGCCATGCCGCATGTGCGCGCCAGCGTGGTCACCACCGAGAAGCCCGGCGCGAGCACGCTGGCCGCGTGCATCGCCGCCTCGGCGATGCCGATCACGGGGCCCCGCGCCAACTCACGCGCCGCATAGAGACCGGGATCGCCGAAGCAGGCGATCACGTAGCCATCGCAGCCTTCGCGCTCGCCGGCGGCGACCTCGGCGAGCAAACCCGGCGTCGCGAGTGCTTCGTCGTAATAGCCCTCGATCGACGGCGGTCCCATTGTCGGATTCACGGCGATGACTTCGGTGCCCGGCGCGGCCACTTCACGCGCGCAGCGGCCCATCGCCTCCGTCATGCGTTGGGTGGTATTCGGGTTGATCAGTTTGATGCGCATATCGACTCCTGTTGCATCTGCAAAATTCAGCATGCGATTCAGCGTGCAATCACACGATAGAACAGCGCGGCGAGCCCGGCGCCGATGAACCACGAGAAGTTCGCCATACCGTCGAGCGAGGGCACCATCACGCAGATCACCGCGATCACGGCTGCCGGCAGCAGCGCGGCCACGGCCCGATAGTTCACGCCGTTGCGATACCAGTACGAGCCGGTGGGCGCGACCGTGTACAGATCGTCGAGAACGATTTTCCGACGCTTCACGAGGTAGTAATCGACGATCAGTACACCGTACAAAGGTCCGATGAAGCTGCCGAGAACGTCCAGCGTGTAGTGAATCACGGCCGGGTTGTTGAACAGATTCCACGGCGTGATGAAGATCGACGCCACCGCCGCGAGCATACCGCCCGCGCGCCAGCTGATCAGGCGCGGCGCGACATTGGAAAAGTCGAACGCCGGCGAGACGAAATTGGCGACGATGTTGATGCCGATCGTCGCGATCGTGAAGGTCAGCGCGCCGAGAATCACCGCGGTCGGGTAGTCGATACGGCCCACGGTTTCGACCGGGTCCGTGATCAGCTCGCCGAACACCGGCAGCGTGGCCGCGGTCGTGATCACCGTCACCAGCGAGAAGGCCAGAAAGTTGACCGGCAGCCCCCAGAAGTTGCCACGCTGCACGCTGCGAAAGCTCTTGCCGTAGCGCGAAAAGTCGCCGAAGTTCAGCATGGGTCCGGAGAAGTACGACACCACCAGCGAAGTCGCCGTGATCATCACCGGCACGACCTGCATGCCGTGATATTTGACACCGCCCAGATTGATGCCGATGTTGCGCCACCCTGCGCGATACACCATGTAGCCCGCGAGAATGAACATCACCACATAGACGGCCGGCCCGGCAAAGTCGATGAACTTCTTGATGGTCTCCATGCCGTGCCAGAACACCAGTGCCTGCAAGACCCACAGCAGCATGAAACCGGCCCAGCCGAGCGTGGAGAGCCCCATGAAGCCGTGATGATGAACATCGGCATAAGGCAGCAACTGCGGAACGAACTTCAACACCACGATCACCAGCGCGCTCGACGCCAGATAGGTCTGAATGCCATACCACGCAACCGCGATCAGGCCGCGAATCACCGCGGGAATATTCGCGCCGAGCACGCCGAAAGTCGCGCGGCATGCGACCGGATACGGTACGCCGTTCGCCTGGCTGGGCTTCGCGATCAGGTTGCACAAGAGGTTCACGATCGTGATGCCGACCAGCAGCGCGATCAGCACCTGCCAGCTCGTCAAGCCGAGCGCGAACAGACTGCCCGCGAACACATAGCCGCCGACGCTGTGCACGTCCGACATCCAGAACGCGAAGATGTTGTAGGCGCCCCAGGTTTGATGGCGCAACGGCGCGAGGTCTTCGTTATAGAGCCGCTCGCTGTAGCCTGCCGGCATCGACGGATCGCCGGGCGCGCCGCCGTCGGTGTAAGCGGGAATTGCGGGACTGCCGGGCGCTGCACTGAACTGAGCCATGATTCCTCCTTGGGATAGGGACCATCGATAGCGAATCGAAGGACGTTGCATCGGCCATGCCAGTCGCGCGCTCTGTCCGCTCGGAACAAAGGGCATGCGAGCCGCTAGTTGGCCGTGCCGCGGATATCTCCGTACTGAAGTACTTGTGGTTATCGCACCGCCGGCAGCCGCGGACCGCCGGCGATGCGTTGCTGCTACTCCAGGTCCGTCGCCCGGCGGCGGACACGCGTGCGCAAGCCGGCAGCGCTCACGCCGAGCCGCCTTGCAACGCCTGATTCGTTCAGTTCAATTCAGTGCGGCGCGCACCACTAAAGCGCGCACGCCGGCCGCCTGCCTCAGCCTGGCGCGGACTTTGTCGTGGATACATCTCTGGGCGCACCGTTGAGTGCGCCGAACACTTCACGCAGATCGGCCGCGCCGCGCGCGGGACGGTCCAGCATCTTCAACTCGACGCTTTGCAGATGGCGCGACATCAGTGCCGCCGCCTCTTTCGCATCGCCGGCGTCGAGCGCGGCGAGAATGGCTTCGTGGTCCTCGAACGAGCATGGGCTGCGTCCGAGCGACTCGTACAGCGCGGAAATCAGCGTGGAGCGCGCCACCAGCCCGTTCAGGCAGTCGCACAACACGGTGTTGCCGGTGAGCCCCGCCAACTCGGTGTGAAACTCGCCCGACAGGCGAATCCACGCCGGAAAATCACGCGTTTCGAACGCTTTACGTTCCCGGCCGATCATGCTGCCAATGCTCTTCAAACGCCGCACGCCGTGACCGCTGCAAATCTTTTCCACCACCGCCAGTTCGATGATGCGGCGCATCTCGAATACTTCATGCACTTCCTGCAACGACGGGCTCGCCACGAACGCTCCGCGATTCGGTTCGAGATCGACGAGGTGGTCGGTGGCCAGTTGCGCTAACGCCTGCCGGATCGGGCCGCGCTTCACGCCGAATACTTCGCATAACTGCGCTTCTGTCAGCTTGGCGCCCGGCGCGAGCCGATGCTCGAGGATCGCCGCGCGGATGCGCTCGGCGATCGCTTCGGGTTTCGAACTATTGGCGGCGGCGGACTCTGTGTCGGACATGATGTTCGTCTCGGTATGTTGGTCATCATAGGATGGACATAAATATTGTCAACAATTTTTGATTTAAATTTCGACAATTTCTACGGTGAAGGTGGACGGACTGGCTGTTGGACTTGGCTTGGCAGCCCGTCCTGTCTATATATAGATTTATTAGGCGGGAACGGCACCGTCTGTTGAGAGCAGATTTTGTCAACAAAATCGCTGAACCTTCACGGAGCATCCTGTTGGTGGCAGCTTTTAAAACATGACCGTTAGTTGCGATATTGAATTGAAAGAAAACGGGCGACTGCCCGCTTCCCTTCTCCGCCGGTTCAGGCGAGGTATGGATAGTCCGACAAGCTCAGTCTGAATCCATGCGCGTCGGCAACCAGATGCGCGTTCGCGCCAACCGGCAGCGTCAGCATGTTGCGAACATGCCCGAATTGCAGGCCGGTGACGATCGGAATGCCGATCACCGACCTCGCCTGCTCGATCACTGCATGCAGATCGTAGCCATTGTCGTAGTCGTACGCTTTGGCGCCGGAGAAGTCGCCCAGCACGAGCGCCTGCTGCTGCGCGAGGATGCCGGACAGGTGCAGTTGATAAATCATCCGCTCGACCCGGAACGGTTGTTCGTTGACGTCCTCGATGAACAGGATGCCGCCCTTCACCGGCGGCATATACGGCGTGCCGATCAGCGACACCAGCACCGCCAGATTGCCCCCCCACAACATGCCTGAGACGTCCACCGGCTGCGCCTGCGGCGTGTTGCTCGAGACCGTCATGGTCGGCTTCGTCAACGCGGACCAGAAGTGCTGCATGGTGAATTCGCTGAGTTCCTCCGCGCCGAAGTCGCTCATCACCATCGGACCGCCGAAGGTCTTCACGCCGGCGCGCGCCAGCAACGCAAGCTGGATCGCGGTGAAATCGCTGTGCCCCACCAGAGCGACAGGCTGATCGGTCAGCCGCCGTTGCAGCCCGTCATAGTCGAGCCCGTGCAGAATGCGCACCGCGCCGTAGCCGCCGCGCACGGCCAGTACGATGTCCGGCAACTCGCGCGACGGGTCGGCGAGCCGGTTCAGATCGGCTGCGCGCTGACCGTCCGTGCCTGCGAAACGCTGGTAGCGGCGCTTCGCCGCTTCCGCGCCCTCGACACGATGTCCCTGCGCATGCAAACGTTGCAGCGCGCGATGCAGCACCTCCGGATCATGCGGATACCCGGACGGAGCGATCAGTTCGATGGTGCGATGGACGGCCATGAGCAAGACCTTATTGGACGTTGTTGTTTCAGGGCGCTTTCGCCGGGCCCGCTTCGCCACTCGCGTCGGCGCGTGCCGACGCGCGCGCTTCGCGGCTTGCGCGCCGCCGTTCGGCAAAGAACGATTTGAGCGCCGCGCCGCATTCGCTTTCGAGCACGCCGCCGGTCACCGAGGTGTGATGATTCAACTGCGGATTCGCGAACGCATCGACGACACTGCCGCACGCGCCGGTTTTCGGATCGCGCGCCCCGAATACGACACGGGCGATGCGCGCGTGCATGATCGCGCCGGCGCACATCAGGCACGGCTCAAGCGTCACGTAAAGTTCGCAGCCCGGCAGACGGTAGTTTTCGACAGCCTGCGCCGCGGCGCGCAACGCGACCATTTCCGCATGCGCAGACGGGTCGTGCGCACCGATTGGGTGATTGAAACCTTTGGCGATGACTTCGTCGCCTCGCACGAGCACCGCGCCGACGGGCACCTCGCCGACGGCGCGCGCCTCTTCGGCGGCAGCTTGTGCGAGCGCCATGAAACGGCGATCGCGCTCTGAGACCGCGGATAATGCGGGCGAATCGCCAGGCATGGACTCTGCCGCCTTCTCCATGATGGCGGCGGTGCCTGAATCCATCGCGATCGGTTCGGCGACACCATTCGCCGAGGCTGGAGAACTCATGGCATCCGGCGCTTCGTGAGATTTGAAAGCATCTGAATCCGGCACCGCGGAATGGGCGAGCGGCTCGCTCACTGCGAACCCGCCTCTGCCGCACCGAGACTGCCGACGCGCTCAGACAGCCGTTCAGCAATCCGCCGACGGTATTCGCGCGGCAGAACCAGCGGGCCACCGCGCAATGATTCAAGCGCCATATCGAGCGCCAGCATGCGCGCCTGAAGCCGGCAGCGGGTAGCCCGGTCGCTCACGGCATTCAGCTCCGCCTGCAGGTCGCGCAACGCGCGCAACTGCTCGACAGCGGGCGGCACGAAACCCGCGTTCTTCAAAATCCGGTTGGCGACACGCACTTCTTCTGGGACCAGCACATCGTCTCCCAGGGATAGCGGCGCGCCCGCGCCCGGTAACTGGTCGAACTCGCCGCGTGCGGCTGCGGCGGCAATACGCTGTTCGACTAACGCATCAAGCAATTTCATCTGCGATCCACTACGTTGCGGCCCAAGCATTCTATCAGGCAGCGCACGATCGTTCCGGCTCTCCAACCGACGAAACCTCCTGCGGTACGCGGCTCCGGGCCGTCGCATCTCAACAGGTCAACATTGGGTCAACATTGCCCGGGTGCCGCCGCGCGCTATGAGCCGTGATCCGCCAAAGGCCATCGCGCCAGCAGGACATGCCGCGTACGCCCGAGCAGACTGTGCACCAGCGCGAACTCGCGCACATTCCAGCATACCGGCTCAACAGGGCGTGCGGCGGCCCACGGCATGCCATATGCCAGCGTGACGTGCGGCGTATAGTCCACTGCGACCGGCGCGGCATGCTCTCCGAAATCCGCGTTTTGCAACTCGCGGCACAAAGCGTCGTGCAGCTTATGCAAACCAACCACACCCTCGCCGCCAGTCAGCACCAATGGTCCCGGTCGAGGCTTCGAGGCAAAGCTCACCACCGTGTCGAATTCGACGCTGAACGGCTCCATCCTGATCGACGCGGCAGCTTTCATCGCCGCGTCGACTCGCGCCTGCGGCAAACCTCCCGCGAAATTGCCGAGGTGCTGCAAGGTGACGTGCAAACGGGCCGCCGCGAGCGGCTTGCTGCGCGCGCGCGTCTCGGCGCAAAGCCGTTGCGCCAGCTTCGAGATGCCGGCCGCTGTGTTGGCGTCCGGAAAGACGGCAAAAAACAGGCCGTCTGTCGGCGTTGGCGGTGCCTCGAGTCCCGGCAACCAAAGTTGTTCAGGCATGCGGTTCCTGACCAGATAAAGCCGGCATGTAAATGAATCTCCGTTCATTGCGCGGGCTTGCCTGAGCGCCTGATCGATTCAAACCACCCCACTATGTGAAGTTGCGCGATCGCCTTGCTATGACAAGCCCGGGACTAGCAAGGTGGATGCGGGCCGCCGGCAAACACGCCGTTGCCGCAGGTAAACGCCGTTGCCTCAAGCAAACACGCCGTTATTCGGCGTGCACTCGTTCCCGTTATAGCGCTGGCGCCTCTCACTCAAAAACCGCTCGTAGCGACCAGCCCGTGCTCAATACTGTACATTCATACAGTATGAACAGCAACGGGAACTGGCGAAAAAGCTGGAAGAAAAGCCGGAAGTATCAGCCGCGGGCAAAGTGCTGCCGCACGCAGGAGCGAACGCGTTCCATATGTTGCGCTGCCACGTCCGTCGGCAGTTCAGGCGCGATCTCGTCGAAATGCAGGTGCTCGATCAACTCGAAACCTGTGGAACGGAGCACATGCGTATCCTGCAGAACCTGCACGGCGTTCCAGTTTCCGCTCTTCACGAGGACCGGCAGCGGCGCCCCCGAGCAGGTGATCAGCACAGCCTTCTTTCCGCCCAGCAGTCCGCGCACCGCGCCATGACTGGACTCATAGGCAAAGCCGCGGGCGAAAACCCGGTCGATATAGCCCTTCATCATGGCCGGCATCGACATCCACCAGAGCGGATAAATCACAGCGAGGACGTCGGCGGCGCGAATCTCATCCTGAGCCTTGGCCACATCGGCACAGACAGGGTGTTTGTCGTTGGCTGGCGATAACTCCTGCGCGTTGAGCGCCGGGTTGAATCCCATACGATAGAGGTCGTAGGTACGCTGGGTATGTCCGAGCTTTTCGAGTTCATCGGTATAGGCACGCGTCAGTCCCATCGTGAAGCTGTTTTCGACGGGGTGAGCTACTACGGCAAGATGTTTCATCTCTTCCTCCCAGACAGATGAACGGCGACGCGCCCGGCTGAAGGTTCGCTATGGCATACGCGATTTGAGCCGGATCGTTTCGCCGTCGACCGTGAATACACCGTATCCACGGTGGTGGATGGTCTTCGGATTACGCTGCCGCGGATCTCGCCATGCTTTCAGCACCTCCACCACGAACAGGTTGTACCGGTTCACCAGCCGCGTATCGACCACCTTGCATTCAAGGTTCGCGAAGCACTGCGCCACAAGTGGCGCAGCCACGCATTCGGCCGGCAGCGGCGTCAAACCGGAAGCGTCGAATTTATCGACGATCTCGCGCCCGCTGCCATTGCCGATTTCGACCACGGTCGAGGCCAGTTCCACGGCCGGGATGGCGATGACGCACTCCCGCGTTGCGCGCAACGCGGCGAAACTGTAGTCGGCCTGGCTCACCACGCACGCCACGAGTGGCGGCACGAATTCGACCATCATGTGCCACGACATCGTCATGACATTGGCACGGTCCTTATGGCGCGTCGTGAGCAGTACGACCGGCCCCGGTTCGAGCAGTTGGTAGACCTCCGCGAGCGGTACTTCTTTCATTGTCCGCCGCGCCGGACCGTCGCCCGTTTCAGCACGGCCCGCCTCTGCGGCGTGCGCCCGAACATGGCAATCGTGACAAGCGTAGAGACGGCCAGAAATCCCATCATCATGATCTGCGACTGCATGGATATTCTCCTCGTGAGTTAGAACGCCCCAAGGCCCGATGTTCGGGGTCCAGCAGGAAATGTAGGCGTCTTGACTATTGCCACGTTGACTCACGTCAAGAACGGAATGCGCCGACCACGAAGATGGCAGTGCCGCGCGCGGCGAGTGCGAGCGTACGGCCAGGTGAAACCGCATTGACGTTGGCATGGGCACTGGTGGCGCCGGGAGCACGAGCCGAAGATTACGAAATGCCTCACCGCAACTCACCGTTACGGGATCGAGCCGGCGAATGCGGCCTCGCGCGATCGTAATGATTCCGTCAGACGGCGGATCAGCCGCGACCTGGCCCCTATGGAGTTTCAACTTGACCTGAGTCAATTGGCCGGACGGGTAGCGGCTCTATCTTCAGCAAACGCAACATAGATAGTCTCGCGATCTCCGGCTTCGCCTTCTCCATCCGGATGCAGTTCAAACGAACGAAAAATATGGACCTATCGAAACACCGCACGCAGGCGCTGCTCGTGCTGGTCGCCGTCGCGGCAGCCGGCATTGTGGCGTGGCGCTGGCCGGTGCTGTTCGGCTCCCATGCCGATACGACTCATATCGTGGTGTCCGGCAACATCGAGGCCCACGAAAGTGTCCTGAGCGTCACTCAGGTGCAGGCACCGATTGTTTATCTGCCTTTCGACGAAGGCGCTTATGTCCAACGCGGCACTGTGCTCGCGCGCGTCGACGATCGCCTGTATCGCCAGCAAACGGAAATCGACCGTACCAACCTGCAGGTGGCCACGGCGCAGATCAGCGCCAATGAAAGCACCCTGGCTGCGGCACGCAACAACGTCGTCAGCGATCAGTTCGATCTCAGCGAAAAGCAGCTCGACCTGGGACGTGCGGAAAACCTGGTGAAAGGCAACGCCATTCCGCGCCAGACGCGCGACCTCGCCTTCACCGCCGAACGGCAATCCGCCGCGACGCTGGCGCACGACAAGGCGCTGGTGGAAGTCGCGAGCAACAACATCGTGCTCGCGCGCGCAAACCAGGCTGCGGCGGATGCGAAGCTCAAGCTCGACGAAGTCATGCTCTCCTACACGGTGCTGCGCGCACCATTCGACGGCGTGATCGCAGTACGCGAGGCGGAGCTCGGGCAACTCGCGGGATCGGGCGTCGCCATCTTCACGCTCGATGAACTCGATCACGTCTGGTTGCGCGCATATGTGAACGAGCCCGATATCGGCAAGGTTCGTCTCAACGAGCCCGTCACCGTGACGACCGATACCTACGCCGGCAAGACTTACCACGGACGCATCAGCTTCATTTCCCCGCAGGCTGAATTCACGCCCAAAACCGTCGAGACGCACGCCGAGCGCGTGACGCTTGTCTATCGCGTTCGCATCGATATCGACAACCCCACGCACGAACTGTTGCCGGGTATGCCGGCCGATGCGACGATCGCCTTGCTGGCGCCCGGCAAATGAGCACCGGCGCGGCAACGACCGCGATCCATGCACGCGACCTGGTCCGCAGTTTCGGAACCGTGCAGGCGGTGCGCGGTGTCAGCCTCGATATCGAGCGCGGAGAAATCTTCGGTCTGGTCGGGCCGGACGGCGCGGGCAAGACCACCATCATGCGCATGCTGGCGGGCGTGCTGCGACCGGACGCCGGTGAGATCTCGCTGGAAAACATCGACGTGATAGCGAAGCCGGAACTCGCAAAAGCGGCACTCAGTTATATGCCCCAGCGTTTCGGCCTGTACGAGGATCTGACGGTCGCCGAGAACATTTTTTTCTATGGCGAACTGTTCGGGGTGTCGCGCAAAGCCAACCGAACCCGCAGCGGCGAACTTCTCGAAGCCGCCGGGCTCGTGCCGTTCCGGGATCGTCTCGCCGGGCAACTGTCGGGCGGCATGAAGCAGAAACTCGGCCTGGTTTGCGCGTTGATTCACACACCGCGCGTGCTGCTGCTGGATGAACCGACTACCGGCGTGGACCCGGTGTCGCGGCGCGATTTCTGGGCGATTCTGTACAACCTTCGCGAGAGCGGCGTCACTATCGTGCTGTCCACGGCGTATATGGACGAAGCCGAACGCTGCTCGCGGCTCGCGTTGCTGCACACCGGCCAAATTCGCCAGTGCGATACGCCGGCACGACTGAAGCAGGCCATGCCGGGCGCCCTGTTCGCAGTCGTCGCCGCAGACCCGCGCGCGGTACACGACGCGCTCGTGGATGCACCCGGCGTGCTCAGCGCATTGCTGATGGGCGACCGTGTGCACGTGCGCGTCGACGACGCAGCGCGCCGTCTGCCGGAGTTGCAGGCACGGCTTGCCGCGCGCTCCATTGCGAACGCAACCATGACGTCGATCGAGCCGGGCATCGAAGATGTTTTCGTCGCGCTCGTCGGGTCGGGAAGCACAACATGAGCGCCGCGGCTCCTGTAGTGGAGGCAATCGGCCTGACCAAACGATTTGGCGCGTTTACCGCGGTCGACGGACTCAACCTGTCCATCGCCAGGGGCGAAGTCGTCGGCTTCATCGGGCCGAACGGCGCGGGTAAGTCGACCACCATCCGCATGCTATGCGGGCTGCTTTCGCCCAGCGCCGGGCGGGCGTCCGTAGCCGGCTTCGACGTCGGCACCCAGGCCGAAGCGCTACGTTCGCACATTGGCTACATGTCGCAGAAGTTCTCGCTGTACGGCGACCTGACCTGCCGCGAAAACCTGCGTTTTTTTTGCGGCATCTACCGGGTTCCCCGACGCGAAATCGCCGAGCGTATCCAGCTGGCCATTTCGACCGCGGGACTCGAAGGACGTGAAGATACGCTGGTGCGCACGCTCGCGGGCGGCTGGAAGCAACGGCTCGCACTCGGCTGTGCGAATCTGCACCGCCCGCCCGTGCTGTTTCTCGACGAACCGACCTCGGGTGTCGAGCCCGAGGCGCGCCGCCGGTTCTGGGATCTGATTCACGGCCTCGCCGCGGGCGGCGTGACGGTACTGGTGTCCACGCATTACATGGACGAGGCGGAATACTGCCACCGCATCGCGCTGATCGATGCGGGCCATCTGGTGGCAATCGGCAGCCCCAGTGAGCTGCGCGAACACAATCTCGGGGGCAACCTGTTCGAGGTGGTGTGCACGCCGCTGGGCGCGGCCCTCGCCGCGCTGCGCGAAGCGCCCGAGGTGATCGACGCCGCGATCTTCGGCGACAGGCTGCACGTGCTGCTGCATCTGGGTGCGGCTGAAACCGTACTTCAGTCATTTCTTGCAGCCCGGCATATCGAGGTGACGACCGTGCGCGCCATCCGCGCCAGTCTCGAGGATGTGTTCGTCCAGCTAGTTACCCGTGCGGACAAGGGAGTGCACTCGACATGAGCCTGCGGCGGCTGCTGGCAATGGCATTCAAGGAAACGCTGCAGATCTGGCGCGATCCGCGCAGTCTCGCCATCGCGCTGCTGATGCCGCTGCTGCAGATGGTGCTGCTCGGCTATGGCGTCAGCCTCGACATCCGGCGAGTGCCGCTGTGCATCAACGACGAGGAGCACAGCCAGCTCAGCCGTGAACTGGTGCAGGACTTCGTGTCGTCACACTGGTTTTCCGCGGTTCGGAACGTGGACAACGAGCGTGCGCTGCGCGATGCGATGGATCGCGGCACGTGTGCCGGCGTCGTCACCATTCCGGTCAATTTTTCGCGTGTCTTCACCACGACGGGTACGGCCTCGGTGCAAACCGTGTTCGATGCGACCGACGCCAATACGACCAACATTGCGATCGGGTACGCGCAGAACGTCGTCGCGCGCATCACGGCCGAGTTCCAGACGCGCTGGCAGCAGTCCCACGGCATACCGGCGCAGACCGTGGGAGCGGTCGATCTCGAACCGCGTGTCTGGTTCAACGAGACGCTCGACAGCCGCAATTTCATCATTCCGGGTGTCGTCGCGGTCATTCTCGCGCTGGTCGGCGCGCAACTCACGTCGCTGACCATCTCGCGCGAGTGGGAGCGCGGCACGATGGAGCAGCTCATTTCCACGCCGGTCACCGCGCTCGAAGTGATGCTCGGCAAGCTGCTTCCGTACTTCGTGATCGGACTCGTCAATGCGGCATTCTGTCTGCTCAGTACGGTGTACTGGTTTCACGTGCCATTGCGCGGCAGCGTCGGCACGCTGATCGCCACGACCGCGCTGTTTACGCTCGTCGTGCTCGGCATCGGCTATCTGGTGTCGGTGCATATCCGCAGCCAGCTCGGCGCGAGCCAGGTGGCACTGCTGCTGACCATGCTGCCGACCAGCATGCTTTCGGGCTACACGTTCGCCATCGACCAGATGCCCGAGCCGATTCAGGTCGCCACGCTGCTGGTCTACGCTCGCTACTACATCACGATCCTGCGGGCGGTGTTCCTGAAAGGCAGCACCATTCCCGATCTCGCCATGCCGATTCTCGCTCTAGCTGTGTATGCGCTGGCCATTATCTGGATCGCCTCCCGGGCGTTCCGCAAACATCTGGACTAGCACATCATGTTCGACCGTCTGCAGGTCATGTTGATGAAGGAGTTCCTCGAACTCAAGCGCGACCCGTGGGCGATATTCCGGCTGGTCGTGCCGCTCCTGCTGCAGGTGATCATCTACGGCTACGCCGCGACTTTCACCGTCAACCACGTGAGCCTCGCCGTACTCGATCTGGACCATAGCCAGGCGAGCCGCAACCTCGTCTCGCATTTCACCGCGACGGGCAAGTTCGACGTTGTCGATAACGCCACGACGGCGGGCGATATCACGCACGACATCGATAGCGACAAGGCGACGATGGCGCTCGTCATTCATGCGGGATTCGCGCAGTATCTCGGCAACGGCCAGACCGCGCCGCTGCAGGTCGTCGTGGACGGCACCAACTCCAACACGGCGCTGATCGCGCTCGGCTACGTCAGCCAGATCGTCGCGCAATTCCAGAAGGACCAGATGGCCGACCAGTGGTCCACTTTCACGGGTTCCTCGCCGCCCGCCGTTGACGTTACGCTGCGTGAGCGCCCCTGGTACAACGATGCTATCGACGACCGCTGGTTCTTCATTCCAGGCGTGGTCGGCACGCTTACGCTGATGCAGGTGGTCAGCCTCACCGCGTTTGCCGTGGTTCGCGAACGCGAGATCGGCACGCTGGAGCAGATCATGGTCAGCCCGATCAAGCCGGTCGAATTCATTCTCGGCAAGACCGTGCCGTTCTTCCTGATCGGCCTCGGCGACGTTGCTCTCGTGACCGCGGTCGGCATAGGGTGGTTTCGCGTTCCGTTCGTCGGCAATCCGTTCGTCATGCTGGTCGGTGCGTCGCTTTTTCTGCTCGCCGCACTCGGCCTGGGTTTGCTGCTGTCCACCTTCTCGCGCACGCAGCAACAGGCGTTCGCGCTCAATTTCTTTCTGATCAATCCGCTCTTCATTCTGTCGGGCTTTGCGTTCCCTATCGCCGCGATGCCCAAAGTGTTGCAGTGGATTACGCTTATCAACCCGTTGCGCTACTTTCTGGTCGTACTGCGCTCGGTATTCCTGAAGGGCACCGGCTTTGCGGTGCTATGGCCGCAACTCGCGGCAATGGCGGCGCTCGGCGGGATCATGCTGACGCTGAGCGTCCTGCGTTTTCGCAAATCGCTCGACTGATTCGCAGCTTCTCCCCGATGGTTCCAGTTGTGCACGGCGTGGTGGACGATTCAATGCTTCAGTACGCTTCAGTACGTCAACGCTCCTGCAAGCAAGTCCGGATCCACGCCCGGACAAACAGACGATTCCCCGAGATTGCAAGTGAGAACGTCTCTTTCAGCCTGCATGGCGAATCTGATGTCGGGACATCTTTCGTAAGCGATAAATACGGAGCAGACAAGAGCCGAGAATACGACCACCGAAAACGCAAGCTTTTCCAGAATTCGAGGATGATGCGGCATACCCATGCTCCTGATTTGCAGTCGCCCAATTCTGCCTTTGAAAGCGACGTGGGCACGATCCAGCGAATCGCTCTCGCGTGGCCGACGGATTGCAACGCTGATGTGTGCAGACAACACGCGCCGCCTGATACGCAGTGCTCGACGCGCGTTCCGTATAGACCATACGCGGACTTTTGCCAGCCCAATTGACGTGCCGCAACGAACCCGGAACGTTGAAAAACCGCCACACCCGACAGACAAATCCAACATGAGATCGGCTATTTATCGACCTCGCTGCGTTGTAGCCCCGAGTTTCTTGACATTGCTCAAGCGTGAACAACCGTTCTTTCATGAAGATATGACTTACCGCGACCGATCGCATAGCAGTCGGCCCGCTCAAACTCGAACGAAGTCGTCCATCGACCGATCATGACCATCACGCTGAACGACAGGAACCGACCTCGCCCCGCCCTGCGCGCGCGACTTGCCGGCTGGCTGCACGGACCGACTTTCACGCGGGATATCGTCATCGTCCTCGCCATCAAGTTCGCATTGCTGATGGTGCTCAAGTACACCTTCTTCAATCATCCGCAGGCAGAGCACATGTCGCTCCCGCCTGAGCAAGTCGCGCAGGCGCTGCTGTCCGTGCCTGCCCCGCATCCGTCCCAAGGTGATCAACATGCCCGTTAGCGAAGTCGTAG
>NZ_JAMWXW010000048.1:0-57696 GCF_031570135.1 Paraburkholderia sp. USG1
ATCCGTCAGTGCCGGTGAATGTGAACTGGCAGACGTATGCGGGTCCGGAGTCGCGTTATTGCCCGGCGCAAGTGTACGAATTCGTGAAGAACGACGACAACACCGAACGCCTCGTGATCAACGCGCAAAACTGCGTGCACTGCAAGACGTGCGATATCAAGGATCCGACGCAGAACATCGTCTGGGTCACGCCTGAGGGCGGCGGTGGTCCGAACTACCCGAACATGTGATCGATCTCGCGGGTGAACAGGACATGCCCGCACAAGAACGCAGATCGACGTTGCAGCGCATCGAAGCTGGCCGCTATCGAACCGGACATCTTCCATTACGCTCTGGTTCGGACGGTGCTGCGGCACCGTCCGAACCAATTCACTCATTCCTCCAGGAGCGGGTGTTTGCCGAAACCACCGCTCCGTTCACGTCTACGTTCCCGAATTAGCCACGATTGCAAGGCTCGGACAATAATGCGTTGCGCTCAAGTACGACGCTTGCTGTGACCGGGCTCCGGCAGCGTTGGACGTGGGCGGATCGATAAACACTGACGCATTGTTCGATCCCGCAGGAGCGGTGAGGGTCATCGTCACTTTCCACCAATTGCCGGATTTCACTGCGCTCAGCGCTGTGGGTTGTCCAGCGCCCCACGTCCCTCGTACTACAGCGCCCGTATTCGTATTGAGGACCCACGCGAATTCGGTGCCGCTCGGGTCGTCGGTCTGGATCGATCCGCCGGGAAAGACCGTCGCGTTGGTGGTGGCGAGAACATAGTCAGTAAAGCTATACGATTGGCCGCCCTGAACCCTGATGATTTCGCGGACATTCGAAACTGACGAGCCGTTCGTACTGGTCACCGTTGCGGCCCCTCTGTTCACTCCCGAAATATCGGTCGCAGGGACGGCGGTGCCGCCATTCTGTTGAGACCAGATATCCGGCGTGGCGAGACTCAGCGGCGAGTTGATCAGGTTGTTTGCATAGCAGGCGGCCACCGCCTTGTCGGCCGGCGGTCCATAAAAGCTTGCGATGCTCGCCTGGATCGCATTGTCGGTCGTGTCGGATGTCGCCTTGGTGATCACCGCTCCTTCAAAGAACTGGATAGGCGCAGCGCTACCGTCGCCGCCTTCGCCAAGCGACAGCCCGCCTTGCCATTGCCCGTTAAATGCATGACCCGCATCGTTGCCGAAGTTATAGGCTTCCGGGGGCGCCTGATCATAGAGCGCCGTGAGTGCGCTCTGCGAGGCTGAGCCGCCTTTGACAGCGAAGATATTCGACGCAGTCACCGGCGAGTATTTGGAGAGCACGGTAACGAACTTTTCTCTTGCAGGCTGCGGCGGGCCGTAGAGATAGACGCCTGCCTCCGCGTCGACGCCTGGCCAGTTAGTATCACGCGCATTGCATACGGGGTCTTTTACGTTGGGCGGCTGGTTCGAATTGCCATCGCAGTAGCCAAATACAGCAGCGTTGCCATTTGAGAATGCCAGCGCGAACATCTCGCCTTCGATCTCTCCATGTGCATAGGTGCCGGGATTGGCGCTGTTTTCCATATTTCCGTAAGTCCCGCAGCACGTGGAGGACTGGCTATAGTGCGCCCCCGCCACCATATATTCGGCGATGTCGCTATCACCGATCGACTGGTTCACCGTGCCGAACCTGTTGCGATACGCTTGTCCCGCCAACGTGCCCAGCGCGGGAATCTGCGTGCCTTGCAGCGGCACGAAGCCTAGCTTCGCCGGTGTGCCGGAAAGCGCCGGCAAATCGTTCCCGATCGATAGCTGGAGAGTGGGCGACTGGGCGGTCAGCGCGGTAGGCGGCTGCGACAGTTGAACGGTCAGTGCTCCACTGGTTCCCGGAAGCGTGATCGTCGCAAAGCCGTTGAGCACCGGTACGGTCGTCGTTTTTTGCGGGCGTGAGCCGCTATTCGGAACGGTCAGTGATTCGGTTCCGTCCGGGTTAAGTGCAAGGGTGGCCGGGACATTGCCGAACGCTCCGCCCTTTAGCGGCGCGACCAGGTCGATCTGGTCGTAAATGTACGTGACGGAACAGGTAGTGTTGTTGCAGAACGTGTTTGCGCTTTTGACATTGGCTGAGCCGATCAGCGAGCGGTCAGCGCCGTACGGCAAGGTGCTGGACGTGTAGGGATAGATGTCCTGCTTTGCATTGTCGGATCCCCGCTGAACCTGGAATAACGGCCCCCTGTAATTCCGGGTCAGCAGGCGGGTGACACTATGAGCCGCGGAGCATGGTGTGTTGGCCGTGGCGGCGGCGTCGCAAGGTAGGGGCATTGCTGTCGCCAAGTCTATCGATGCATTGTCGTTCGACGCGGGCGCGGCATTCGTCGGTGTCAAACTTGAAGTCGATACATTCGCTGCCTGAGATGCGGTCGCGCCGCCACTATCTCCGTCACATGCGGCAACTCCTACGGTCATCGCTAATAGAACAGTAACTAATCCAATTCCTCTGGACATCATGACCTCCTCCTATGAAACCATGTTTCTGTTTTGAGTTGAATCACTTAGTTATGCAAACTGACTAATTAATAATTCTGTGTCAGGCAAACAGTTGTTCCTTGGAGCGGCGTTCGTTTCCGGCGGGTTATAAAATGCGCAGCCTTGTCGTGCAGTTCGCCGTCCAGGCTATGCACCAGGTGGAAATCAGGTTAGAGGCGATACGGTCGCCGGTTTGGTAATAATATTAGTCAATAATATCAATTCGACGTCTCGGTATAATCCCCTATGTTTCCATAATAGAAACGAAAGATTTCGCCCATATACAGGGCTGGAAAGGTTGCTCTCGTTAGAGCGGTGGTCAATATTATCGCTAATATGATCGTTCATAAATCAACGGCTGGCGGCCGAGCGTACGTCCGGTCAGGCGATCGGAAAGTTGGGGCGCACGTGAAGCATGCCTAATGAAAATACCGGATGTCGTCATGGTCATTCGTCTCGAAAGCCTCGCGCGGTCACTGAAAAGGGCGGTGCTGCGCGCTGCTAGAATCATCGCACCGCGCGTTGCAATGCGCGGCACTGAAGCGAAGCCCGGTCCGCTGTATCGCGCTGACCGTTGAAGTCGCGTGCTCGGTAGCCTGCTCGATCTACCAACTCCGTTCCACTACATGCCGCGACTTCGAGGCTGGCTCCGATCGATGCGATCAGGCATGGCGTGCTCACGGACTTGGCCAGGTTTAACCGGGGGCTTTGCCTACAGAGGGACAGGCCGGCAGAGAGCATCTGCCTGGTACCTCAACGAAAGCGATACCCTAGCCCGCGTCCTTCGGGGCGAGCTACCTCAATGAGGGTGTCGCACGTTCGCCGTCGCCTGAGAATATTTCCATACGTAGCGGGCAACGTCTCGCACGGATTCGCGAATCCGACCTGCTGCCGTGGGGGCGCATTGATCGCACGGTGACACGGACGCTCAAAGGTCGAGAGGTGCTCGTAAACTCTGACCGCGTGCCGGCCGAATCTTCCCGTCGGCTATTTCTCCGCCTGCCTGGCCATATAGGAAATCCGCCCCCTTACAACATCAATAGCCTGTTTGAGGGCGTAGATATCCGGAAGATATCGCTGCGGCAGGCGTATCTGGTTAGCGTGCGCGTCGATCTGTTCGATCTCGTCGCTCCATTGTGAAATCTGCTCCCGGCTTGGCCGCTCGCTTCGCCGTATCTCATCTTCCAGCAGCTTCACTTCGCGATACCAGACCACGAGGCGGTTTTTGATCCGCGTCTCCGCGATTCGCGGTAACGCCTGAAGCACGCCGAGCAGTAAAGCCGCAAAAGGCAGCAGGATCAGAAGGCGCCGTTCGACAAAACTGGCCAGCCAGAACGGGAGGTAGCGCTGAAGGAAGGGACGCCCAGACTTGAAATAGCGGATGCTTTCATCGGACACGGGAAATTCGTCGGTGTTGACGTTGGGAAACCTGCCGAGTGGCGTGAAGTAATCTTCGCGACCGTGGACGGCGCTGGCTGCATCCAGTAACAGATAGACGAAGGCCGGATGCAAGGATTCCTTGGCCACGAGCAAAGCCGTGGCGGCGAGCAGGGTGACATCGGCTGACGGCCGATCATTGGCAATGCTCGTCGAGCCACGCGGAAAAATGACCTTGGAGAGTGACGGGAATTTTTGGACTAGGGCATCGGCCTGAGCAAAGCTCATCAGCTTCAGATTGCTGTTCAGCAGAGTTCGTTGCATCTCGGCATCCGGCCTGCCGATAAAGAACGCCGCATCGAGTTGTCCGTTTTCCAGACTTTGATATGCCTTGGCCGCATCCATTTGCAACAACGTGGTGTTGTCACCCGAAACGCCGCTGTAGGCGAGCAGTTGCAGGGCAACATTGAGCAGGCCGCTGCCGGGCACGCCTATGGAAATCCGCTTGCCGCGCAGTTGCGCCAACCGGTCGATCGTGGCGTCGCCGCGATAGAACACCCAGATCGGTTCGTACGAGACTGCGGCGATCGTTTTCAGGTCGTCTGTTTCTTTCGGACGAGTCGTGCCGGACTGGATAAAGCCGACCTGATATTCGCTGCGTGGGTCTTTCAGCCGCTGATAATTTTCGACTGAACCGGAAGAACTACGGATATCGAGCGTAATGCCTTTCTGTTTCAGGATCGGCGCGTAGCGCTCCGCAAAGCCGCGATAGATTCCTCCGTCCGCTCCAGACGTCATGACGATCGTATGCTGGAAAGCGGGCGCGAGAATGATTGCCAGTACCCAGCCTGACACGGCCAGCAGCAGGATCGCGCCCGTGATGAAGAGCCACGGGCGCCTGGGTTTTACGGGTGCTTTCCGGGCGCGCTGGAGAACTGGGTTGTGCCTTGGCACGGTTTGGTCTCTCTGGTCCGTGCTTCGGGCGGGAGGCACGACGTTGCCATAACGTTCTTAGACTGCAGGCTACCTCGCTTCATGTCAACAACCTGCCAAACGCTTTCTTCCTGCGGCGAATTGGCGGCTAATCCAGGCGGATGACGGCGCATCAACCTGGAACGTCAGTTTGCAGACCGTCGCGCGCGAGATAACCCGACGCGCTAGCAGCGTTTTTTCAAGCAAGCGCCACGACCGCGATTTCCACGAGCAACTCGGGTGCGGCGAGCTTTGCTTGCACCGTCGCGCGTGCGGGTGCGTTGCCTTGCGGCGCCCAAGCGTCCCATACCTGGTTCATTCCCGCGAAGTCGCGGGCAATGTCCGCGAGCCACACTTGTGCGGAAACCAGGCGCGTCTTGTCGATGCCGGCCTTCTCCAGATAGTTGTCGATCTTCTCCAGCACCTTCGCGGTCTGGACTTTCACGTCAGCGGTATGATCGGCGGAAGTCTGGCCGCCGACGAACACCAGGCCACCCGCCTTGACGACGCGGCTCATGCGTTGATTGGTTTCGATACGAACGATATCGGTCATGACAATTTCTCCAGTTGAAGTCGAACGAAGCCGCCGCGCGCTGACTATCGGCGCGACGCAGAAAAAAATGAAACCGGTTAATGCGTCGCGAGAGACGAAGCGCCCGTGAGGCAAGATGCCGCGTCGCGGCCGAAGCGATCGATGGCAAACGCATCGAGCGGAATCGAGGGCGCGCCGTCGAGCATCAGTTCGGACACCAGCTTGCCGCAGCCCGGCCCAAGCTGAAAGCCGCTGCCGCAATAGCCGAACGAGTAATACAGATCCGAAGCCTTGCGGCTCGCGGAGATCACCGGCAGTTCGTCTTCGGTAAAGGCTTCGACGCCGGCCCACGCGCGGTTCACGCCGAGATGGCGCAGATGAGGAAACAGATCGGTCACGGTCCGCGCGCTACGCACGAGGCGGACGAAATCGACTTCGCCGTGGCGATTGGCCAGGTCCGCAATGCCGATCAGTTTTCCGCCGATGACCACTGTGCCGTTGTCGAACTGCTTGAAGGACAGCGGCCTGCCGGTTGCGCCGAGCGTCGCGGAACAGAAGGGCGCGACGCGATGCGTGACCATCAGCATCAAACCTTCGGGATGCACCGGCACCGGCTCGCCGACCTGCTTCGCCAGTTCGCCGGACCATGCGCCCGCGGTGACGAGCAGCTTTTGTGCGCTGAATGTGCCCTGTGGGGTGACTGCGAACCATCGCGTGCCGCGCTGTTCGATGCGGCGCACGGGCGTGCCTTCCAGAAAGCGCGCGCCGAACCGCTGCGCGGCGAGCCGGAATGCCGTCGTGGTTCGATAGGGCAGTGCGTAGCCGTCGCGCTCGACCCAGATTCCGCCGGTGACATGCCGCGCGAGCGCCGGTTCGAGACCGAGCACAGTTTGCCGGTCGATCACTTTCTCGTGCGTGAATCCCTGCGATTCGAGTAGTGCGACGCGCTGGCGGCACGCTTCGAGTTCGTCGTCCGTTTCGGCGATCTTCAACTGGCCGGAAGGAACGAAGCCGCCATCCTCGCCCAGCAGGTCGTTCATGCCATGCCAGATTTCCCGCGACATCAACGCAAGCGGAATCTCCGGCAACGGACGCCCCAGCGTGCGCACGCCGCCCGCATTCACGCCCGACGAATGACGGGCGACATAGTCGGCTTCGAGCACGATCACCTTCGCGCCGCGCCTCGCCATATGGAACGCGCTGCTCGTGCCATGCAGCCCGCCGCCGACCACGAGGACATCGGCTTCCTGGATGTCGGTCGCGTCATTCACCGGCAAGCTCTCCCAGCGTGAGCGGCTTGATCGGCGGACGGATGCGGTAGTAGCCGACTTCGGCGGGCGAGACGCGGCGCGCATCGGCGATCACTTCAGTGACCGTGAGGCCGCACATGCGCCCCTGACACGGGCCCATGCCGCAGCGTCCGAACGACTTCGCCTGATTCGGTCCGACACAGCCGAGCTCGACGAACTTGCGCAACTCGCCCGCGGTGACTTCCTCGCAACGGCAGACGATGGTCTCGTCGCGCGGAATGCGGTTGATGTCGCGCGGACGATAAAGGCTGTCGAGAAACGGCCGGATGCGCATCACGTCCGCGAGTGCGCGGCGATGCGCGACGGCTTCGGCATCGCGTGTCGCCGTGTTGATCGCGCCGAGTTGCGCGGCTGCTGCGAGACCCGCGAGCGAGCCTTGCAAGGCTGCTGCCTGTGCGCCGCCAATGCCCGCACCATCGCCCGCGATGAAGATGCCCGGTACATCCAGCTCGCCCCACGCATCGACTTTCGGGGTGAAGCAGAGTTGGGCGTTGTCCCAGCGGTGCGCGGCGCGCAGCGCTTGCGTGAATTGTGTGTTCGGCACGACGCCCTGATGCAGCAGGATCACATCGGCTTCGATACGATGCGCCGTGCCTTGCGTCGTGAAGTGAAGCGCGGCGGCGCGCTCGACATGATCCGTGCCGATGCGCGCTTCCACGCGCAGATCGTCCGCCGCCTCGAAGATGGGTACGCCTGCCTGGCGCAGCGTGCGGATCAGTTGCAAGCCTTTGCTCAGGAACGGCCACGCGCGCAGCGCCGACATCACGTGACGCTTGGCGCGCCAGCGGTCTTCGTGACGCGTGGTATCGACCAGCGCGCGGATCGGCACGCCGGCGCGCACGTATTGCCAGCCGAGCAGATACAGCAGCGGTCCGCAGCCCGCGAGCACCGGCGGCGCGGCGGGTACTTCGCCCGCACTCTTCAAAAGGATCTGCGCGGCGCCCGCCGTCAGCACGCCGGGCAGCGTCCAGCCGGGAATCGGGAAGGGCCGCTCCAATGCGCCGCTCGCGAGAATCACGCATTTCGCGTCGAAGCTGCCGATCTTGCCGTCCTTCAGATAATTGACGCCACGCTCGCGCGTGACCTGCCACACGGTTGCATTGGTCACGTGGTGCGCGCCGGAGGCGGCGAACGCATCGGCGATGGCGGCGCCCGCCGCGTAGTCCGGTCCGAGAATCTCCTTGCGGCGCGCATCGGCGCGGCCGATGCCGCGATAGATCTGGCCGCCCACGGCGTCCTGTTCGTCGATCAGCACCGTTCTGAGACCGGCGCGCGCCGTGCGCGTCGCCGCGCTCATGCCGGCGGGGCCGGCGCCCACCACGACGACGTCAACGGTTTCGGAAGCGAATTCAGATGCGAAATCAGCGGCCATGTGCGTTCTCCAGCGGTGCGTCCGTCATGCTCGCGGGCGGCAGATCGCGAGCGCCTTCCTGCGAATGGATCCGCATGCCGGCTTTGACTTCGACCATGCAGGCCTGGCGGCTCGGCACGCCGTCGATCTCGACCAGACATTCGAAGCACGCGCCCATCATGCAGAAAGGCCCGCGCGGTGCACCGGACACAGGGGTCGCACGAAAGCGCGACACGCCTGCGGCGAGCAGGGCCGCCGCCACGGAGCGGCCGCCGGGCACGGACAGTGGCTGATCGTTGAACCAGATCGCGACGTTCGCGGCGGCCGCACCTTGCGCGCCCGGCAGCGGCTTGAAGAGTGTGTGAGTCGATTGGGTAGTCATGTCGAATTCAATGAGCGGGAGTCAGTTCTCTGGCGTGCTCGAAACGGCGCGCCGAGAAATTGGGCAGTTCCTCGGGCATCGGCGCGCCCATGATCCACGGCGCGACGCGCAGCGCATGCGCGGCGGCCAGCGTCACGCCGCTATGGCACGTGACGACGAACGCGCCGGGATGCGCCTCGGACTGGTCATAGATGGGAAAACCGTCGGGACTGTAGACACGCAGTGCAGCCCACATGCGCACGAGCCGCACGTGCTGCAACATCGGGAACGCGCGCACGCCGCGCCGGGCGATGTCGGCAAGCACGTGCGTGGTGGTGAAATCGTTGAAGCCGACTTCTTCCATCGAATCGCCGAACTGCACGCTGCCCTCGTCGGTCTGGCGCACGTTGAGCGTCGGATAGTCGAGAAACGGGGCGACGCGCTCGCTCACCAGCACCTGCCCGCGATTGGGCGCGACCGGCGCGTTGAGCCCGACGAACGGCGCGAGCGTGCGATTGCCGAGCCCGGCGGCGAGCACTACTTGAGCCGCGCGATACGTGCCGCGCTTTCCGTGCACGACGAAGCCCTGCGCTTGCGGCTCGATGCGTTCCGCGCGCTCGCCCGAGACGAGCCGCACACCGCGCGCCTGCATGGCGGTGTGCAGGCCGCGCAGCAGCTTGAGCGGATTCACGTGGCCGTCCATCGGCGAATAGCTTGCGCCGATCACCGCGGGGCCGACTTGCGGAATGCGTGCGCGGACTTCGGCGGCATCGAGCATCTGGTACGGGTAATCGCCGAGTTCGGCTTGCAGTGTCGAGAGCCGCTTCTCGCGTTCGGCGAGTTCGTCGTCGTTGAAGCAGAAGTGAAAGCCGCCTGGCTGACGCAACGCCACATTCACGCCGGTTTCCTTCAGCAGGGCTTCGGCGAGTCCCGGCCAGCGCGTGGCCGAACTGCGTGACCAGCGTGCATAAGGCGAGAGGCCATAGCCCTTGCCCTGAACCCAGACGAGGCCGAAATTGCCGCGCGACGCGCGCAAGCCGCCGTCGTCCTCGTCGAGCACGGTCACGCGCGCGCCTTCGCGGGCGAGCCCGTAGGCCACGGCCGAACCGACGAGGCCGCCTCCGAGCACCAGCACGTCGGGGCTGGCGGTGCTTGTCAATGTCATCGGGCTTCTCCGATCAGAATGCGATCCAGGCCGACCATGCGATCGAGCAGGATCATCAGGAGGACAGTGCCGACAATCAGCACCGCCGACACCGAAGCGACCAGCGGATCGATCGTCTGCGCGATCTGGTTGTACATGGCGACGGGCAGTGTGGTGGTGCCGGGCGTCGCGACGAAGATGGTCATGGTCAGTTCGTCGAAACTCTGGATGAACGAAAGCACCCAGCCGCCCGCCACACCGGTGCGGATCATCGGCAGCACCACGCGGCGAAACGCGGTGAAGCGGCTCGCACCGCAGGACAGTGCGGCGCGTTCGGCGTCGCGATCGAGCCCCACCGCCGACGACAGCGCGAGCCGCAACGCATACGGCAGCACGATGATCACGTGCGCGCACACCAGCGACCAGAACGATCCGGACAGATGCAGCAGCGAGAGGAAGCGCAGGAACGCGATGCCGAGCACGACTGCGGGAATCATCATCGGCGAGAGAAAGAAGCTCGTGAGCGCGGCGCGGCCCGGAAAGCGATAGCGGGCGATCGCCAGCGCGGCGGGCACCGCAAGCAGCATGCCGACGGTCGCCGCCGCGAACGCGAGCCGCACCGACAGCCAGAATGCCGAGACGATGTCGCCGTTCTCGAGGATCGCGCGGAACCAGCGCAGCGACGCGCCATCGAAAGGCATCGAGATGAAGCCCTTGTCGGTGAACGCCACGAGCATCACCACTACGAGCGGCGCGAGGATGAAGGTCAGAAAGAACGCGTTGTAGACGAGGCCGAGAATGCCGTTCTGTTTCATGGTCGTTCTCCCTCTCAATCGAAGATGTGCTGGAAGCGGCGTTCGGCAAGACGACTGCAACCCATCACGATCGCCACGTTGGCAATCAGGAGCAGCACGGCGATGCTTGCGCCGAGCGGCCAGTTGAGCGTGCCGAGGAATTCGTCGTAGGCGGCAGTGGCGACCACCTTGAGGCGCCGGCCGCCGATCAGCGCGGGCGTGGCGAACGCCGAGGCCGACAACGCGAATACGATGATCGAGCCCGACAGCACGCCCGGCATGATCTGCGGCAGCACCACACGGCGGAACACCGCGAACGGCGAGCCGCCGAGCGAGCGGCCGGCCCATTCCACCTGCGGATCGAGCTTCTGCATGGTCGCCCAGACCGACATCACCATGAAGGGCACCAGCACATGGGTGAGCGCGATGATCATGCCGGTCATCGTGAAGACGAGGCGGATGGGTTCGTCGGTGATATGCAGCGCCTGAAGAAGGTTGTTCAGCACGCCGTTGTTGCCGAGCAGAATCTGCCAGCCGAGCGTGCGCACCACCACGGAAATGAGCAGCGGGCCCAGCACGATCAACAGACAGAGCGACTGCCACGGCCGCCTCATGCGCGCGAGCACGATGGTTTCCGGCACGCCGAGCACGATGGACAGCAGCGTGACGGCGAAGGCGAGGCCGGCGGTGCGCAGAAAGATCGTGCCGTAGTAAGGATCGCTGACGACTTCCCAGTAGTTGGCGAGCGTATAGGCGGCGGTCACGCCGGCCGTGTCGCTGAAGACGCGGAACGACAGCATCAGCGTTAGCAGCAGCGGCACCAGCAAGAGGCCGACGAACAGCAGCAGCGCGGGCCCCGACAGCAGCCACGGCGCGGCGCCGGGGCGGGCGTCGTCAAGCGTGGCCATGAGCGCTCTCCTGGTTGTCCTGCGTGAGCACGCGCAGGTCGTCGTCGGTCCAGGCAAGGCCGACTTCCTGGCCTTCCTCGGGCGGCGGCGCGCCGTGGTTCGGTTGCGCGATGCGCAGCTTGCCGAGTTCGGTGTCCACTTCGAGCAGCCATTGATTGCCGACGAATACGCGCGTCGAGATGCGGCCGCGCACCCGGGCATCGCCATTGGCCAGATGGACTTTTTCCGGGCGGATATAGACGTTTACCGCGCCAACGACATGGCGGCCCTCGTGCGGGACGTGCAGCGTCGTGCCGGCAACGTCGACTTCCGCGCAGCGCGGATTGCGGCGCAGCACTTCGCCGGAAAACGCATTGGTGCGCCCGAGAAACGTCGACGCGAACGGTGTGGCGGGGCGTTCGTACGCGTCGTACGGCGTGCTCAGTTGCGCAATGGTGCCGCGATGCATCACCGCGATGCGATCGCTCATGGTCATCGCTTCCACCTGATCGTGCGTGACGAGAATCGTCGTGATGCCAAGGCGCTTCTGGATCGCGCGCAATTCGATGTGCATCTCTTCGCGCAGCTTGGCGTCGAGGTTGGACATCGGTTCGTCGAGCAATAGCAGTTCGGGTTGCATCGCGATGGCGCGCGCGATCGCCACACGCTGCCGCTGGCCGCCCGACAGCTCCTTCGGATAACGATGACCGAGGCCTTTGAGGCGTACCAGTGAAAGCGCTTCGGCGACGCGCTCTTCACGCTCCTTGCGCCTGACCTTGCGCATCTCCAGACCGAAGCCCACGTTGCCCGCCACCGTCATGTGCGGAAACAGCGCGTAGCTCTGGAACACCACGCCGATGCCGCGTTTCTCCGGACGCTCGTGCGTGATGTCGCGGCCATCGAGCAGGATGCTGCCGGTGGTCGGCGTGACGAAACCCGCGACCATTTGCAGCGTGGTGGTCTTGCCGCAGCCCGATGGTCCGAGCAGCGACAGCAGTTCACCGCGCTCGACAGACAGATCGAGGTGTTCGATTGCCGTGAAATCGCCGTAGCGTTTCGAGATGTTCTGCAGGGTCAGGAAGGCCATATGCGTTGCTCCTTCATCAGAAACGCGCGCCGCGCGAGGGACTTGCTGGTGCCGGAGTTCAGCGTTCGACCGAGCGGTTCCAGCGCTCGGTCCACTCGGTGCGATGCTGGTTGATCGTGGTCCAGTCCATCGCGGTCAGCTTCGAGATCTGTTCGGGACCGTAGGGCACGCGCGCAGCTATTTCAGGCGTCAGCTTGACGGTCTTGTTGACCGGGCCCAGACCGATGCCTTGCGCCTGCAACACCTGCACTTCCGGGCTCAACAGGTACTGCACGAACTGCTGCGACAACTGCGGCTGCGCGTTCTCCGCGACCACGCATGCCGCTACCTGCAACGCGACCGCGCCTTCTTTCGGGTAAATGAACTTGAGCGGAAAGCCGGTGTTCTGCAATGCGACCGCGCGGCCGCTGCCGTATGGCGCGAGGATCACGTCGCCGGATTGCATCTGGCCGTCCATCTCGCCGGGCGTCGGCGCCCAGGACAGCACGTTCGGCGCGACTTCCTTCGTCATTGCGGCGAAGCCCGGATCGATGTTCTTCTCGCCGCCGCCGGAAAGACGCGCGAGCATGACGAGCGTATGCAGGCCGTAGGTGTTGGTGATCGGCGGTACGCCGAGTTTGCCCTTGATGCGAGTGTCGGTGAGCGCCTTCCACGAGTCGGGCGGCGGCAGGCCGGCCTTCTTGAATGCTTCTTCGTTGTAGCCGATGCCGGTTGCCACCATGCCGACGCCGATCGCCGTCGGCCCGAGCTTCGCGAGCGGGTAGAGGTCTTTCATCACGGGCGCGTCGTCGAGCTTCGCGCACAGGTTGAGCTGCATGGCCTGGTACATGGGACCGTCGTCCATTACCGCGACGTTGATCTGCTGATGGCCTTTCTGCGCCTGCAGCTTGGCGAGCGTATCGCTCGAATTTCCGGCGACGTAGACGATCTTGACGTTATGCGCTTTTTCGAACGGCGGGATGATTTTCTGCCGGTAGACCTGCTCGTTCGAGCCGCCGACGTTGGCTACATAAAGCGTGGTCTCGGCCTGCGCGGCGAGCGGCGCGGCCAACGCAGCCGCAAATGAAAGCGCCGCGATGGTGGTGCGGGACGGGGCGGACAAACGGCGATGCAACGCGCTTCTCATGACGACGATCTCCAGTTCCGGTGTGGGGGAGGGCGGGCTTCGCTGCCCGTCGAATAGAATGCAGTTTCGCGCCGGCCAATCATGCCGTCCAATACGAATAAAATACCTATCTATGCATGGATGATATGGATTGACGGCGGTTGTCTAAGGGAGAACACCTATGAATCTCAAGCACATCGAGGCGTTTCGGGCGGTGATGGTGTCGGGATCGATGACCGCCGCGGCCAAGGCGCTCTTCACTTCGCAGCCGAACGTCAGCCGTCTGATCGCTCAGCTGGAGCGCGACACGGGCTTACAGCTCTTTCAGCGCAGCGGCGTGCGCCTGATTCCGACGAGCGAAGGCGAGGCGTTCTTTCGCGAAGTCGAACGCGCGTTTGTCGGCCTGCAGGGGTTGGCGAATGCCGCGGCGCAGATTCGCAATCTCGGCAGCGGCCGCCTGCGCATCGCGGCGATGCCTTCGGCGGGCATGACGCTGGTGCCGCACGCGATCAAACGTTTTGTGGAGTTGTTCCCGGATGTCACGGTGTCGCTTCACGTGAATACGTCCGGCACGGTCAATCATTGGACGGCGTCTCAGTTTTGCGATCTCGGCGTGGCGGTGTATGTGAGTGAGGCGTCCGATTGCGAGGTCGAGCAGTTGTCGGACGTGGCTGCCGTTTGTGTGATGCCGGCTGCGCATCGGCTGGCGGCGAAGCGCAGCATCAAGCCGGAGGATCTGGAAGGCGAGTCGTTCATCTCGCTGTGTCACGGCGACGGCACGCGCGTGTTGATGGACGAAGTGTTCCAGCGCGCGGGCGTGCAGCGCGTTCTGGCAATCGAGGCGCAATACACCGCGATGTGCTGCGAGATGGTCCGCCACGGCATGGGAGTGACGCTCGCGCATCCAATCGTCGCACGCGACTTCGCGGGGCCTGAGATCGCGATTCGCCCGTTCTTGCCGGCTACGCGGTTTCAGACCTATCTGCTTTTTCCTCCGCACAGGCCGCGAGAGCGGCTTGCTTCGGCGTTTGTGGAAGTCTTGCGCGGGTTGCACGACGAATTGCTGGCGGAGGTGGTGGTGCCGGCCCGGAGTGTGGGAAGGCGCAAGGCGCTGCGGTCGGGGATTGGAGGGTGACGGGGATATCGACGTTCGCTTCTTCCGCCCCGGCATTCGTCGCGCAATGTCGAACCACGCCGGCTTCAGATTTGGGAGCAGAACGCCATTAGACGTCATTCCGAAAAGCGAAATTAACCCTTGCGAACAATGCGCTTAATTATCAGCGACCGTTTTCCTAGACTTTCCATTGCTTATATTTACATAAAAAATTCGAGTCCATCCAGGAGGCACAGGTCATGAACAAGGCAACCAGTACATTAATCGCGGCTGTCGTCGCACTCGCGCTGTCGGGCGAGGCCTATGCACAAAGCAATAACACCTTGGCAACCCCGAGCGTAGTGTCGCCCGCCGCCGTATCGCCGGCCAATGCAACGAGCGGCTACGGCACAGCTGGCGCCACCAACTCGGATAGCGGCATGAGCGCCGGGTCGGCGAACTCCGGCCTGCAGCAGACCACGAACACGAACTCGACGTCCAATGCCAGCGCTTACGGAGTCAATAACACGCTGGCAACCCCAAGTACAGCGTCGCCGGCTGGTAAATAACAGCAATTTATAACGCATCAGGCGCAAGCACAGAGCGAACAGGCGCCCTCATTCACCCGCCGTTGTAAGAAAAGCCGCTGCCCTCACGGACAGCGGCTTTTTTGTTTCTCCCCAAGATCTTCCTGACAGCGGTTCGCGCCACACTGAATCCGGCCAGGAAACTACTGGGCCGCACCTTCAGGGGCACATTCGAAGGGTGGCTTTGCCACGAAGAGCCGACTCTTGCGGCCCGGGTCGGTGACAGGCGAATGAACAACGTTCGGTATGCAATCGGACTTTATCGATCTTTGGGCTTCGATCAGGTTAGCAGACGCAATGACAGGTTTCGTATCTCCGGGTGCTCGGTCGACGATATCACGGTGACTCTGCTGATTAAGGGCTAGGTGGCGGACAGACATCGGCCAACAGGCGATGCTCATGCCGAAGTTTCGAACGTCCGCTGTGGTGTTGGCATGAGCCTTTATAGCGAGGGGCAACACCAGAAATTTTCCGCCTTTGCCCTTGTCGGCGCGTAACGGGCCAATATCGGCCACGTAACGCTGCAAGCCGTCCTGAACGAACCCTAGCATATGTGGTGGAGCCTCGATAACGGTCGGACCATCCGTCCTTAGGTCGAGGTGGCTCATCGCGTATGCCGTCTCGGTGTTCGCAGTCAGCAGCAGGTCTGAACGTCCATCAGGTTGTCCCAGATCACAACCTGTGTCGGGTTTTTCGAACCAAAATGCGCGCATGCCCTCGCGCAATGCAATCTCGCTGACGGGCATCATCTGCGTCAGATAGACCTCGGTAGCCCGATTGACCAATTGCAGTTCGAACAGACGTTCAGCTGTGTCGTCAACCGGGTATCCATTCTTGAATTCAAATCACTCGGACGTGTGTCTTCATTGAAACGCCAACCGAAAAATTGCGGCAGTTCATTTCAAATTACTCAACGGTTGAGCGTGGGAATGATCGTTTTGCGCCTCCAGAGTGCGGCCGTTTGATTGGCATGCTCGCGGTGCGCGTGCTCCGCCCCGGAATCCGAATTTCGCACTGGCTTAGACGTTGGCCAAATGGTTGCTCGCCCTTGGAGCTATTTGGTAGCCCTCGTTTTTGCAGTGTCGGGGCAGCTTATACCACCATGCAGTCCGAGCCATAACCAACGATCTCGGGAAATATCTGTTGCTAATTCCGCATCAATTTAAACGACTTTTGGCCGTTAGCTAAGGAGCGACCTCGCAGCGGGCGTCTCCGGCCACCATCTGCCGTTCAGCGAGCGGGAATGTGCGATGGCGGCAAATCGAGGACGATCCAGGCAGCCTGCGATGGTGTCCGGTGACGCTTATCGACGTTCAATATCGCTTCTGACAAGGCACGCTCTGTCGTGCAATTACTTTTCCCTCAAGACTATTCATGAATCTGCGTTCTTGCCTCAGTGTGACCGCCGCGGTGGTATTGACCTTGTTTCTGGCTGCGTGTAGCGGTGGAAGCGGTGGAGGCATAACGCCGATTGGGCCCAGTGCCAGCCAAGTCTCCGGCACGGTGGCGTACGGACACCCTGTGGCCGGGCAAACCGTCGAGGCGATTGACACGCAAGGCAATGTCTGCGCCAAAGCCACCACAGCCACCGATGGCACCTATGCCATGAGTACCACGAACTGTGCGCCAGGATCGGCTGCAATCACGGTATTGGGGTACACCACGCCGAACGGAGCGCCATTGATGGCCGTTGCGGTTCCCCCGCAGGGGTCACGCGTCATCAACGGCGTGGTGAACATCGATCCCCTGACCACATTGCTATCCTATGACGCGGCTGGCCTGGCCTCGTCTGCAGCCCTCCCGGCCACGAGCGGACAAGTGTTGGCGTTGCTGTCGCAGATTACCGCGACGCAATACCTGCAGGCGAAGGCCAATATTCTGACGGCGTCGCTGCTACAAGCCTTGAGTGGTAACGGCGTAAGCACCACAGGATTTGATCCCACAACGACCCCGTTTGTCGCTAATGGTCAGGAGCTGGACGGATTCTTTGACGGCAATCCTTTGTCCGCCCCGACGCCTTCCAGCGTGCAGATTGCAGCGCCCACATCGGCTGGCCCGCTGGTCAAGGTTACATTGCCCATGACGACGGGCACTCAGTCGTCGGTCACCTCGGTATCGTCCTACACGCTCGGTGGCAGGGTTTTCGGACTGTCAGGCGGATCGCTGACGTTGCTGCTCAATGGCGGCAGCGCCTTGACGATCCACTCCGATGGCACGTTTACGTTTCCGGTGGAGATCAGCAGCACCTACGCCGTCACCGTGGGCGCCCAGCCCTCCGGGCGGACCTGCACGGTCTCCAATGGTGTGGGCGCTGGCGTTACCGCCAATGTCTCGAACGTTACCGTGACCTGCTCAGCCAACACCTTTGTTATCGGTGGCACGGTCTCGGGCCTGGCTACGGGCAGTCAGGTCACGCTGAACAACAATGGCGCGGATCCAACAATTGTCGCGGCCAACGGCAGCTTCACATTCGCCACACCGGTGGCCTATAACAGCGGCTACGCGGTCACAGTCGGTACCCAGCCCACTGGGCAGACTTGCACCGTCTCCAATGGCACGGGCGCCGGCGTCACCGCGAATACCTCGAACGTGAGCGTGACCTGCTCAGCCAACACCTACGTTATCGGTGGCACGGTCTCGGGCCTGGCCAGCGGCACTCAGGTCACGCTGAACAATAATGCAGCTGATCCAACCACTGTCACAGTCAACGGCAGCTTCACCTTTGCCACGCCGGTGGCGTACAACGGCAGCTACGCCGTTACCGTCGGCACTCAGCCCGCCGGGCAGACCTGCACCGTCTCCAACGGCTCGGGCGCGGGTGTGAGCGTCAATGTGACGAGCGTTGCCGTGAGTTGCGTGACCACACCTGCCAAAACCAGTTTCATTTACATACCTGACTACACAAACAACCGCATACTGGGATACACCTACAACCATACGACTGGGGACGTAGGGGCTGCAGCCGGTGGAATTTTTCCGGCCGGTACCTATCCGCGTTGGGTTACCACCAACCCTGCGGGCACTTTCCTGTACGCAGCCAACAATAATTCGAACAACATTTCCGCCTACACCGTCGATGCCACAACCGGCGCACTGACCCAGGTCGCCGGTAGCCCATTTGCATCCGGCACCTCGCCCAATGGCATGGTCGTGAACCCAGCCGGCACGCTGCTGTTCGTGGTCAATTCGAACGGCCCAAGCGTGTCGGTGTATTCGATCAACCAGATCAGCGGTGCACTCACCCCAGTAGGCTCCCCCTACATAGTCGGCTCGGCGCCCACCCGCCTGGCGATCACGCCCAACGGTCAGTTTCTGTATGTGCTGAACCAGAACAGTCACGACATCTCGGGTTTCGCCGTGGACTCCACGACCGGGGTGCTGACCCCGATCAGCGGCGGCCCCTTCAGCGACACCGGCGCGGTCAACCAAGGCGGCTACGGTATTACCGTCAATCCTGCGGGGACTGTGCTATACGTGGTGAACTGGGAAGCTAACATCACGGCCCTCGCCATCGACGCGACGAGCGGGGCGCTGACTCCGGTGAGCGGCAGCCCGTTCACGGCCACGACAAACTACACCGGATGGGGCTGGCAAAGTGCATCCCTGAGCCCGGACGGCAAGCTGCTGTTCGCCAGTACCGGCAACGGCGGCAACCTGCTGACGTATTCGGTCGACGCAACGACCGGCGCGCTGACCCAACTGACCTCCGACAGCTACGGAGCCTACGGTAACGCGGGCACCAATTTCACCGTTCCAGACCCTACAGGCAAGTACCTGTACGTGAGTAACGCTTTGGCGATCTACGGATCAGTCGTTTCGATCGATCCGGCCACCGGGGCTCTGCAGGATCTGGCCGGTAGCCCGTTCGGCGTCGGCGCTCGCCCGTTCGATCTTGCCGTAGTCAATCCCTGACCGGGGCGCTGTGTTGGCCGCAAATGCCTACGCCGGCAGATCGTTCTTCAGGTTCTTGTAAAGCTCGACCAGATAGTCGGGCAGCGCGAAGCGCAGTCCGAAGTCGGCGCGCGTCTGACCGTTCACGACCGTTCATGTCACTCAGCACCGGAAAACCCAGTTCGTTGGTGCGCACCGACTTGCGGCTAGTGAGCGGTGTCTGCGGTGAGATCGCCACGACGTTCGCGCCATATGTCTGAATTTGCGGCAGCACTTCGTTGATCGCCTGCAATTCGATATTGCAGTACGGGCACCAGGCGCCGCGATAGAACGTCACGACCAGTGGCCCCTTCAGGAGCAGCGCTGCGGAAGACACGTCGTTGCCATCCTGATCTTTCAGGTTGAAGTGCGGCGCGCGATCACCGGCCTTAATGGCTCCGGCGGCCTGCCCGCTCGCAATCAGTTCTGCGATGGCGCGTTCCATCACCGGATGAATTTCCGGCGGCGCGCTATACGGTGGCTTCCCCCCTTGAAGTCGGTACGGAAGGCGTCCAGCCTCACGGACTGACGCGTAAGATCAAAAAAAAACCGCCCGACAAAGTCGGACGGTTTTTCGCCATACACATGCCGCAAAGCGGCGGGAAATTACTGTCCAGGCGAACCAATCGATGCAGGTTTAAGCGGCTCGGCTATACCGCCGTGCACGCCAACCACTGCCTCAACGTAGTTTGGCGTCGTTGGCGAAACGGTATCCCACACGGCGGAGACCTTCGCATTGCCGCCAACGAAAACGGCACCAGCATGGTTTCCGGCCGCAACGAGGCTGGCATCTGCACCCGTGGCCGTTGGAATCGCTTTCGTCGTGCCGTCTCCCTGCGCCGCAGCGATCGGCGTCCCGTAGTTCATTGCAGCCGCGACATTACCGTTCGCGTCATAGACGATTACCGCATCGCCTTTACCCAAACCGATCGGATTTGCCGGATCGTTATTGACGTTCAGCATCACAACGACCGGAACCGTGCCGGCGAGTCCCCAGGTTGTGCGGAACGTATTGTCGTCCGTGCCGGGCACACCTGGAACAACGACCAGATGTTCACCTGGTGCGAGCATCGTACCCGCCACAAATGCCGCGCTATTGTTGGCATCGTTGACGTCGGCATGATTGTCGCCCCACTTCCAGCCGGTCAGATCAATTGCCGCGCTGCCGTAGTTGTAGATTTCAAAGAAATCCTGGCCTCCGTCTGCGTTCGAGTTCACCTCCGAGATCAGGACGGTCGGCGCCGGCGCACCTGCCGCTGCAGTGGTGAAACTCTGCGTCGTGCCCGCATATGCGTTGCCATACAGGTCGCTGATAACGCCGTTGGCCAATTTTACGGTGTAGCGAGAGCTATCCTGCAGCGGTGTCGTCAAGGTGATGCTCACCCGGGCGCCGTTGAATTTGACCTGGGTCGTGTCGTCAACGGACACATTACGCGTATCGGAGCCGTTGCTGATAACAATGTTACCTGTGCCCGCCTGCACGACTTCACTGAACGACAATGTCATGTGGTTGCCGATAATGCCTGTCGCGCCATCTACCGGCGCGGTGCTGGTCAATGTCGGGGCGGTGTGGTCAACAGTACCAATCGCCTTGAACGAGAATGTCGATAAGTCGGTCACGGCAGAAACATCGTTCCCCGCTGTGGTCTTGATCGCCCCAGTCGGATACGTGATGTGGTAGGTGGTGCCGGCAACCATGTAGAACTTCGGATGAATCTTCATCACACTACCGCTGAACGTCACTTGCGATGTGTCGCTCACAGGAATCGACCGGGTGTCGTCGGCGCCATTACTGAGAACGATATTACCCGCACCCGCCTTCACCGATTGATCGAACGTCAGGTAGAGGTTGCTGCCCATGCCGACATTGTTCGTGCCGGTGGTTGGCTTGAAGATGGTCAGGCCCGGCAGACTCGGTCCCGCAGCCTGTTCACCGACCGCATAAATGGTGCCGTCCGGGCCCATCGTCACACCCTCGTTCTGGGCCGTGGCACTCATATACAAGCTGCTCAGCAACTTGCCGGTACGATCCATCTTGACGATCTTGCCATCCGGCGCACCGATGATGATGACACTGTCGTAATCCGGAGCGTTGGCCGGTGCGATATTCGACAACGAGAAAACGTCATTGAACGCAGAAAGGCCGGTCTTGGCCGCATCGAACAACACCGGCGGATTGTCTGTCGTTGGCAAGATGGGCGTGCCGTTCGATGCCGTCGCCGACCCGCCTGAAAAATTGACCGCCATCTGGAAAATGCTGGTCGGCTGCGACTGGCGCACGGCAATGTAGCCGCCTGTTTTGGTATCGAAAGTAACACCCTCAATACCGACGTTGGCAACCGTTGTACCCAATTTGACGGACTGCACGTCTGCTCTGCGCAGTGTTCCGCCTGGAACGTAAGTGAACAGATCGACTTGACGAAGACGCTCTTCCACCAATACGAACTTGCCGCCACCGGCATAAGTGATGCCTTCGGTGTCCTCGAAGTCGCCGGCATTGAGCGTCATGGAATCGATAACGTGACCATCGCTCTTTGCAACCTGTACGACTGAAGTGGCACCGTCGCCAACCACAAACAGCGAATCGGTATCCTTGTCATAGGTCACGCCGGATGCCTCTGCGTTCAACAGATTGGTGCCGGTCGTAGCGTACTGCAGAGGAAACATTGCTGTCTGCGTGTAGCTATTCAAGTCATAGGTGCTTTGCGGATCGGCAAATGCAAGCGCAGGGATTTTGCGATCTACCGCAGGCACAGTGGTATTGCCGCCACTGTCACCAGCAGTGCTGCTGCCAATATCGCCCCCGCCACATGCGCTAAGACCGGCTGCGAGAATCGCAGAAATTAAGAGTTTTGTTTTCACGGTACGGTAAGAAGTTGAAAGGTCGGTAAGAATTCGCGACCATAACGGACTTGTGTTGCGTCTTCGTGACTGATGAAACGGTACGAAAGACCTGACGGGGGCGACCTGTCACATGCTGTATCCGCGGAGCACCGCCTCCATTGCCGTACCCTTTTGCTCACTTGCCGCCGGTGACATCGAGAAACGTGCCGGTGATGAAAGACGCCTCGGCGCTTGCCAGCCATAGGATCGCCCGCGCAACCTCTTCAGGCTGACCGCCTCTTCCCATCGGGATCGAGTCCTTGACGCGATCCACTCGTCCCGGCTCGCCGCCGCTTGCATGCATGTCGGTGTAGATGTGGCCGGGGCGAATGCAGTTGACGCGTATCCCTTCCCGCGCGACTTCTTTTGCAAAGCCGGTAGTGAATGTCTCAAGCGCACCCTTCGACGCAGCATAGTCGACATATTCGTTTGGACTGCCAAGCCTGGCCGATGCCGATGAAACGTTGATCACGACACCGCCTCGGCCATTGTGACGATGCGACATCCGCTTCACCGCCTGCTGCGCACAGAGGATAGGGCCGATCGAGTTGACCGCGAAGATACGCTGCATCCGCTCGAATTCGAGATCCTCCAGCCGGGATTGCTGCGCAATGATCGCGGCGTTATTCACCAGCACGTCGATCCGGCCGAACTTCCGGTCGATCGCGGCGAATAGCTGAGCGACCTGCTCAGGATCTGCGCTGTCTGCGCGCACGGCTAAAGCCCGGCGTCCGACAGCTTCCACATCAGCCGCTACCGCGAGAGCGGCAGACTCGTCGGAGACGAAGCTTATCGCTACATCGTAACCGTGTGCGGCAGCGAGCCGCGCAGTCGCCGCGCCTACGCCACGGCCTCCGCCTGTTATCAGAATCAACGGGACCTGCGGGACGGTATTCATTTAGCGAACCTCTGCGTGACGGTGAGATGACGCCTCTTCAGCGCAATCGCGATGATGCATGCGGGTTCCGGTCCGGGGAGGGGGCGGGCGGTTGCTTCAGGAGGCGACAAGAAGAATATCTGTCTGGTGGTGGTCCGGCAAACCAGATAAATTGATGAATCGCGTTAGCTAAACTCTTGTGACACATCGCGCGCGATTAACGTCTTCCAGCCCGCATGAGCGGCCAGCCGATCTGCACGACAACGGCTTCGCCGCCGCTTCACTGCAACTCCCTCACCGTCGCGTCCAGATTCGCCGCGATCTCGCGAGCGCGCTGCTTCTCGTCATCGCCCATGCGTTCGGACAGTCTCGCCTCGACGATCCTGATTGCGGCGGCGTACGCCGGCACGCCGTCACGGGCTTCGAAACCAGCCCGCGCGCGGGCGATCCAGGCGGCACCGAGCGCACGGTCGCGCGGAACGCCGTTGCCGGTCAGAAAGCGCATGCCGACGCCGTATTGCATCAGCGGATTGCCGAGCAATGCCTCATTCAGGCACGACAAACCGTCCCAGCGCCGGCGCAGTTCGCCGACGGGCGCGAGCGAATCGTCGCTCCACAGGTTCGACGCCGCATCGGCCGGGACCAGCCAACGCCGCTCATTGCTGCCGAGGCCCGTTTCCGTGCCCGCCGCCAGCGCGTGCAAGGCGAGCGCAATCTGCGACTGCTCGGCCCCGCCTCGCGCGCCCTGGCGATGAAGTTGCATTGCACGCGCCGGCTCGCGCTGCGCGAGCAGCCCAATCTCGTACAAGGTCGCGAGATCGCTGGCAGCCCAGTCGTCGCCAGCGGCCATCGCTTTTTCGAGCCAGACACGGCCCGCAGCCGGATCACGCCCGACGCCGCGGCCATACGCATAAGCGACGCCCACCATCCGTTTGGCTTCCGCGTCGGCCGGCGCCGCCTTCGATGCCCACGCAAAGGCCTCGTATTCGTCGACGCGGCCGCCCAGGCCCGTCAACAGGTGCCACGCCAGCGAGCTTTGAGCGGAGGCATTGCCCTGATCCGCCGCGCGCCGGAACCAGTATGTCGCCGCTGACAGATCGGGCGCGACACCATCGCCGAGATCGTAGCTGTCGCCCAGTATCGACTGGTACTTCGGATCGCCCCGGTCCGCGACTTTCCACTGCCAGTACGCCCGGCTAGTGTCATTGGCGACGCCGTTGCGCGCGTCGGCGAGAATGCTCATCGCAAGCACGTTGCCGCTGCGCGATGCGGCCTGACACCAGCGCGCCGCGTAATCGGGACGACGCTGCACGCCGGGGCTTCCATATGCGTACGCGCTGCAAAGCCATGCCTGCGATGCCGGGTCGCCGAGCTGCGCGCCCTGCGAGAACCAGCTCAGCGCGACACCGGAATCCTGCTTGCCCGCAATGCCGCGCGCGTACGTATAGCCGAGCGCCGCGTAAGCTGCGGGAACGCGGCGCTGCGCTGCCGCTTCGAGCCACTCGACGCCCGTCTTGCCCGACAAAGACTGACCATGCTCGGTCAGATAAGCGCCGAGCGACACGCTGCTCGCGGGATCGCCCGCGTTTGTCGCGAGCGTCAGGTAGTGCAGGCCGAGAGGCTCGTCACGCGGCACCTCGGTGCCCGCAAGATATTGATTGCCGATCCAGCGCGCCGCCTCCACGTTGCCGTGGTCCGCCGCGAAGCGATACCAGCGCAGCGCCAGCGCTTTGTCGACTGGTGTGCCTTGCCCCTTCCACGCCATTGCGGCGGCGGTGACCGCCGCCTCTTCGCTGCCGCGCCCGGCGCCCTGGCTCGCCAGTTTGAACGCCTTGCCGAAGTCGACCGGCTCGCCTTCTCCGCGCAATGCATAGATCGCGAGATTGAACGAGGCGACGCCGAGCCCCTGCGCGTGCGCTTTCTCGAACCACGTGCGAGCTTCGGCGGAATCCTTGTGCGTGCCCCAGCCTTCACGGAACATCACGCCGAGGTCGTTCTGCGCTGTCGCCAGTCCTGCATCCGCTGCGCCGCGCATCCAGCCGATGGCTGCCTCCAGATCGACCGGACCGCCGCGACCGGTGCGATAGAGGTCCGCGAGTGCAAAACGTGCGGCGGCGTCGCCTTCGACCGCTGCCTTCCGGTACCACGAACGTGCCAGCACGTCGTTCCTCGCGACACCCGTGCCGGTTGCATAGAGGTCGCCCATTCTGCGCTGCGCATAGACCCAACCTTGCCTTGCCGCGTGCGACATCAGATCGACACCGCGGTGCGCGTCACGCTGTACACCAACGCCGCTGAGATACGCGTCGCCTAGCGCCGCCTCGGCGCCGGTGTTGCCCTGGCGCACGGCTTCGCGCAACCATCCGGCGCCGTTCCCGGCGTCGCGCGGCACGCCTTCGCCGCGCAACAACGCGAGGCCGAGCAGGAACTGCGCGCCCGCATCGCCGCCGCTCGCGCCGCGGATCATCCACGAAGCGGCGACAGCCGGATCTTTCGGCACGCCGCGCCCGAGCGCGGCGAATTGCGCCGCATTGGCCGCGCCGTTCGCCGAGCCACCCTCTGCGGCTTGAACGAAGTACCTGTATGCGGCGGCGTTATCGACCGGCTGGCCTTCTCCGTTCGCGCTCATTGCACCGAGCACCGTGGCCGACGTCGCATCACCGTCTGCGGCAGCCGATTCGAACCACTGGCGCGCAGCGAGATAGTCCTGTGGAACCGCGGTGCCGTTGCGATAGAGGTTGCCGAGCATGCGGCGTGCGAGCAGCGAGCCGTCGAGCGCCGACGACTTGAGGATCGCCACGCCTGTCGCGGTGTCACGCTCACCGCCATAGCCGTACGTCACCATCTGGCCGTAGATGGCCCGCGCGGTCAGGTTGCCTTGCGCCGCCTCGTTCATGCATCGCGCGCGTTCGTCTTTCGGCTTTTCGAATGGCGTGACGCTCCAGGTGCGATTGTCGAGCATCAATGCACAAGGCGTCGTGCGGTTCTCGAGCGCCAACCGTGGATCCGCGGCGTGAAACCGGGCGCCTGAAAGTACCGCAGCGGTATCCGCATGCGGCGATGCCGGCAACGCCATTGCCATTGCCGTAAAAGGCAGACCTGCCAGCGCCGCGAGCAGCAGCGCGCCGGCATCGCGACGCGCCCCGTTGCGCGATTTTTGTCGCACCCTCATGGCTGCTGGATCGTCACGTTTCTGATGATGGCGTCGGTCCGGCCGTCCTTGTCGTCAATCGATGTCGTCCACGCAATGCCGTAGTTCACGAGTAACGACGCATCGAAGCGCACTGTCTCGCCGCGCTTCGTCACCGACTGGCAATGCAGACCGACCGCGTCTCCGTCGAGCGACCTGAAAAGCGTGGATGCGGGAACCGTCTTGCCGACCTCGCACGTCCGCGAGGTCTCGCCTTTCTCCGATGGCAGCGGAAGAGCCAGCTCGATGCTGCGCCCTTCGACAAGCGGTCGGCTCGCTGTGGCGACCGCTGCATCGTCCTTTAGCGTGCCGAGCGGCATCAGCTCGCGGGTTCCGACGGTTTGCGTCAGCAGACTCGCGACGCCGTAGCTCAAGCAGAAGTCTGACCAGTCCAGTCGAGCGGAATCCGCAGCCGGCGTCACCAGTTCGGCGATCACGCCATTATTTCGACGGTTCACGAAAGTGTCCTTGAACGGCGTCGGCTGGTTGGGCGTCGACGGGTTCTTCCATTCGGCATCGACGACAAGACGCGAGAACGGCAAAGGGCGGCTGCCGTTCTGCGGCAACTTCCGGCGAATCGAATCGGGCATGCGCCGCTCGTCGAACATGTCGTCCAGGTAGGCGTAGGGGTCGGCCAATACTTTCGCGCGTGCCGATGGCTTGTGGTCCATGATCTGGAAGAGCTCGTACGTCGCGGCCTGGCGCGATGCGGGCGGCAATCCGTCGACCGCGTCGACGGCAACGCGAATCAACTCGCAGGCATTCGACGGACCCTTCGCGCTGAATTGCGACGGCACTTTCGATTCGAGTTCCGTATCGGCATCGAGCAGTTCCGCGGTGGTGTATCGCTCGTCGTTCGAGTCGAGCGTGCTGCGATCGACTGAAATCTCCATGATTTCCAGCAGATTCTGGAAACTTTGCGTGGAGAGGGTTTTCGCCATCAGAAAGAAGTCGCGTCCGTTGGCGGCGAGCGCGTCGCAGTCGCTCTTCGGCCCTTGCGCCAGGCTTTTTAACAGGTGCAGCACGCGCAAGCGATCGTCCGGTGACAACTGCCCGCCGAACATCCCTCGCGTTTGCGACCAATTGCTGAGCCGGTTCCGGAACTCCGGGTCGGCCGCAATCCGCGTGACCAGCTTGACGAGCAACTGGCCCTTTTCCGAATCGGGATCGAGTCCTGCCTGTCCGACGATCTGGCGGATACGCTCGCTGGTCAGGGCCGCTGGACCGGCCGGCACGGTTGTCTGCGCTTCCGATGCCGGTGCGACAGGCTGCGTGCTTCGCATATCCAGCGCATTTGCGCTTACTGCCGTGAAAAACAGCATCACCCCGTAGAAACTGGTCTTGAGCTTCATCTTGTTCGAATGTGCACTACGAAAATGTGAACGGAACCGCGCGCGCGGAGGCGCGCCGGTTCATTCAAGCGGCATGCATGACGTGGATGTGGCCGTATGGATATCGGCAAGATGACGGGAGTTCTTGAGAGGCGTTGCTTTGCTTTCATCCAGCTTTTCGCCAAACGTGCCGGTCGAATGCGAAGCGGGAGTTGAGTTTGCCGGATGACGCCTGGAATCGCCGCATGTCGTCGAGTCCGGTTTTACAGGCACGAGAAGACGCTGACCCCGTAGGTCTTGCATGGAAGAAAGGATGACAGGGGGATTCTGAGCGACGCGACGGGTCATGTGCTGCGGATTGCCGTTAGCCGGCGAAACGCCCAACTCCGGGCGGCTAAGCTGGCAACATGAATCGTGGACAGTCAGCGTGCTTCCGCCCTGCGCGCCTTCTCGAACGGTGTCTCATTCAGGGTAACGCTTATTACGAACGCATTACCCACTCGGGTTTCGGCAACCGTTCAGGCGCTGATATTGATGATCGAGCCGGCCGCGACACCTTGTGCCGTACCAGCGCTCGCAGCCGCTTGTACTGGGGAAGAACTGGCCATTGCGCTCACCACGCCGACTGCGCCTGGTACGTGATGGTGATGCACGCTTTTCGCGGAACTGCTCTGTGACGTCGTTGCCGACTTCAGGTGCGCCGCAAAACTCGACTGACTTGACTCGCTCGCGGAGCCTTTGCCCGTTAGCATCGACAGCCCGGAACTGATGGCGCTGGTTACGCCGCCGAGTAGGGTAGACGCTGCACCGAGTGGAATCATATTCACATCCGTCAGAATGGGGTAATTGAAATGCCTGCGCCCTCGGACTATACCGCGTTTTCCCGCGATTCGAGAGCCAAACTGCGGTTCGGCAATGCCGGGGCGACTAGCGGACAGATCCCTGAGCCAGTGCGGCAAGGATGGCATTGGTGAGTTCAAGCAGGGCCGAGTGATAGCCGGCATGCAAGGGCACGTCGTCCATTAGCGACATCGCGTCCTCGATACCTTGCCGGAATGACAGCGCGACCTCGGCGCGCTGCGACGTTGTGAGCTGGGGCAGGGCCGCGTCGAGAAATTTGCCTAGCACCATCGCTCGTGCCCCAAGCATGCTCACGGTCTCCATGTTGGCGGTCACGAGCCGGCTCATTTTCTCCAGCGCCGCGTCGGCATTGTCCAATTTCAGACTCCTCAGAACGCCTGCCAATCCACGGAACTGGTGTCGGTCGCGATCACGGCGTTCTTGTCCGCCGTCACAACCGGTGCCGTCTTGGCCGGCGTTGCACGCGAAGGCGTGCGAGCGGCAGGTGCCGGACGACGCGTTACCGCTCGCGAAACAGCCGGGCGCGACGCGGATACGCCGCGGTCGTCGAGCTTGAAGACGGCCACCGCGTCACGCAACGCCTGGGCCTGCTGCGCCATCGACTGCGTAGCGGCCGACGCTTCCTCGACCAGCGCGGCGTTCTGCTGGGTCACCTGGTCCATCTGGCTGACCGCCTGACTGACCTGTTCGACACCCGTGCTCTGCTGCGCCGACGCCGCGGCCATCTCGCCCATGATGTCCGTCACGCGCTTGACCGACTGGACCACATCGTTGATCGTGCTGCCCGCTTCCTCGACGAGCTTCGAGCCGGTATCCACCCGGCTCGCCGAGTCGTCGATCAGATCCTTGATTTCCTTGGCCGCGCTTGCACTGCGCTGGGCGAGCGTGCGCACCTCGCCGGCCACGACCGCGAACCCTCGCCCCTGTTCACCGGCGCGGGCAGCTTCGACCGCGGCATTGAGCGCAAGGATGTTGGTCTGGAACGCGATGCCCTCGATCACGGTGATGATCTCGGCCACCTTGGCCGAACTGTCGGAGATGCCATGCATGGTTTCGACCACCCGTCCGACCACGTCGCCGCCGCGCCGTGCAATGTCCGATGCGGTATTGGCCAACGTCATCGCCTGCCTTGCGTTGTCCGCGTTATGACGGACCGTGCCGGCCAGTTCCTCCATGCTCGAGGCCGTTTCCTCCAGTGAAGCTGCCTGCTCTTCGGTGCGCGCGGACAAGTCCGCGTTGCCGGACGCGATTTCAGCGCTAGCCGTCGCCACGCTTTCCGCATTGCTGCGGACACTGCGTACCACCTCGGTCAGCGAATTCTGCATGGCACCCAGCGTACTCAGCAACGGCGATATCTCGTCAGCGTGGGAATCGACGACCGTAACCGTAAAATTGCCGTCCCGAACCCGTTCAGCCACTCTCTGCGCTTCGGCGACGCGGCTACGAAGGCAGCTTCCTATGTACCACGAGAGCGCAATGAGACCGACCGCGATAGCAGTCACGAGGCTCACCAGCAGCAATCGCGTCCACTGCAAGGCTTTTTCAATGTCCGAGACCTGGCCGCCGAGTTGTTCGCCTTGTCTGGCCCGCTCCTCGCCCAGCCATTTTTGAATGCGCGCGAAGGTGGGGATGGTTTGTGCCGTCAACATCTGGAACGCTTCGTCACGGTGGCCGTCCTGAACCAGCCGAAGATTGGCTTCCGCCACCGGCCAGGCGTCGGCCTGCATTTTGAGCCAGACATTGCGGAAGGCGTCTCTTCCTGCTTCGTCAGTAATGTTGCTGAAAAACGCATCGTCGTTGCGACGAATCTGTTGACGTTCCGCGTCGATATTCCGCGCGGCGGCCTGTACGTCGTCGGCTGACGACACCAGCATCGCATGGCGCAAATCCAGTAGTACCTGTGTCACGCCGAGTTCGGTGCTTGCAATGCGCTCCAACTGCTGCATTCGCACATTGCCCGCGTTGGCTGCGATCCGCTGCGCGTCGGTCAGCTGGATCCAGGAGATGACAGCGACTGCTGTCAGAGCAACGATCAGTGCGGCCGAGACGGCATAGAGTCGGTGAGTCAGGCTGAAGCGCGCGAAGAGTTTCATGACGGAATGAATGGAGGAATCGAACGAGTGGCAAACTCCCTTGGCCAGGAGACGCCACGAAGCCCACTGGCCTGAGTGTGCGGCAGAACACTTATGCATAACGGCTCAAGATCGGCCGGCATTAGTACTGGAGTTCGGGACGGTGCCTTACGGAAATCGCAAAATACTGGCCAACCGTGTGTGATAGGAGGAGGCGCGGATACGACGGGAGAACGGCGCCAGAGGTCGGGACTGGAGCCCGGCGGCGAGGAGCACAGGAGACGATCGGCGGCTGGTGTTTCTTTACATTCAGGGCGGTGAGCTGGGTAGCTGGCGATTCGTTGCCGACGCGGTCGCTCCGAGCGACATCCGGGGAAAGATGTCGATGTAATTCGCGATTGCTAACGGGTTCGCACGAAGATACGACGCTGCGAGGCCATCGGAAATGGCCTCGCAGTTTCAGAAGGGCTTCATCAAAGCGAGCGGCGGGCATCCGGTTGCGACGACGCGCACTACGCGGTCGTCACACCGGATACGCCGCCGCCCGTTACGCAGCCACCGCGATGCCGAAGATATGCATCTTCCCGGCGCTGACGTTAACGGGCAGCGTCACGCTCTTCACGGTCTTGCCTGGATTGATCGCGACCGCCTGCGAGAACAGGTAGCTCTTCGTGTTGTCCTGGCTGCCCGTCGGGGTGTTGCGATAGGGCATCATCGCCACGACCGTGTTCGTCAACGTGCCGCCGCCGCCGTTCAACGTGCCGTCGTCCAGCGTCAGCGAGGCGGACGTGCTACTGCCATCGGTGTAGTTGACCACCACCGTGCCCGTGCTCGGCCCGTTGCCCGACGCGCCGAGAAACACGAGGCTCGAACCCGTCGAACCCGCTGGCATGTCGATCGTCTGACCGGCCACGACCACGTTGTCGAGCGCCTGCTGGTTCTTCGTGAGATTGACCGGTAGCGAGAACGTCGCGCCGAGTGTCGTCACGGTGCCCGACGCTCCGATCACGCCTGCCAGCGCCGTCGATGAATAACTGTTCAGGCTTCCGTCGAATGCCGCGCCGAGGCCGGTATTCGCAATGCTGCCGTTCAGACTGAAGCCCTGGTTGTTATACGCGTCGGCGATGCTCGCGTACTCGGGCAGACCGAATGACGGCGGCAGATCCGACGCGTCCGTGCCCCAGGAGGAAGCCGAGGCGCCCATCCCATAGACCAGCGACCCGCCGTTCGCCACGTCGGAGAACGACAGCCACGGCGTATTGACCGCCTTGCCGTTCACCTGCAGCGACTGCACGTAGTTCGAGTTCGGCGCGCCGGCTGCGCTGATCGTGATCGTCTTGCCGTTCTCGAGCGTGATCGTCGCCGCTGAGACCTGCGGGCTATGCAGCGCGAAACCCGCCACGCCCGGAACCTCCGGATACATGCCGATCATCGCCCATATGTACCAGCTCGACATCGCACCCATGTCGTCGTTGCCCGGCAGGCCGCCCGGCGTCGCCGCAAACTGCGTCGTGACGATGTCCTTGATCAGATCGGCCGTCTTCGACGGCGCGCCGGCCCAGTTGTACACCCACGGAATCGCGAACGAAGGCTCGTTGCCGATGTACAGGTTCGCCGCGCCATTGCCGGCATTGAGCGCGGTGCGCAGCGAGTCGAGTCGTGTCTGTACCGTGCTGTTGCCACCGAGCAGATTCACGAGGCCGGTCAGGTTCCAGGGCACCATCCATGTGTACTGCTCCGCGCTACCCTGATCGTAGTTGTCGGTACTGGTCTGGGTTTCGTTCGCGTATGCGCCGTTCGTCGAGCGTGCTTCGAGCAGCGGCGGCGTGGACGCCGTGTTGATCGAATACTGCCAGCCGGCCGAGCGGCCCAGCGCCTGCTTCGCCATCCACGCGTTGCCGAGCGCGGCCGCGAACTGCGATGCGGCGAAGTCGGTCTGGTTGTATTCGAGGCTCGACGACGCAATCGCGGTTTCTCCCGACGTGATGTAGCCGAACTTCAGATACGTCGAGCGGCCGCCGTTCACGCCGATCGTCGTGCCGGACGCGTTCTTGCAGACCGCCAGGTTGTTCGTGTTCAACTGCGCCATGATGTGGTTCAGCGCACCTGTCGTGTCGAAGTTGTGCGACCCGAATGCATACGCGGTCGCGACGATGTTCGTGCCGCCGTCGCCGACCATCGTGCCGGAGTCGTAATTGTCGTTGACCCAGCGCGGAATGGCGCCGCACTGATCCGCATCGTTCAGCAGCGACTGCACCATGTCGCCGGTCTCGGTCGGATACAGCATCGCGCGCAGCGGCATCTGCGAACGATAGACGTCCCAGTTCGAGAAGCCGGAGTACTGCGCGTTCTGGCCGCTGACCACCGTATGGGGCGTGCCGTCGAAGCCCAGATACTGGCCGTTCACGTCGCTGAAAATGCTCGGCGCCCACAGCGCGTGGTAGAGCGCGGTGTAGAAGTTCGTCATCGACGTGGTCGAGCCCGGCGTGACGACGATCGAGTGCAGGCGCTGGTTCCAGGCCGTGTCGGCGGCGTTCTTGACCGCGTCGAAGTCCCAGCCGGCGTTTTCGGTGTCGAGATTGAGCTTCGCGTTCGCCATGCTGACGTACGAGACGCCGACCTTGACGAGCACCGGCGCGCCCGGCGCGAAGGACAGGGTCGCGACGCCGCTGCTGACCGTCGATGTGGACAAGATCGGCTGGTTGAACTCGGCGTAGAAATAGACCGGCACGCGGCTCGCCGCGCCTTCGAAGTTACCGCCCACCGTATAGCCTGATAACGCGGTGCTCGACACCTGCGTAACGGCGCCCGTCGTTGCCGTCAGCGTGTTGGTGTGCGTGGTGTCGATCCGGATGAACTCAGGACCGTTCGCCGGGAACGTAAAGCGCCCAAAGCCCGTACGCAGCGTTGCGGTCAGCTCGACTTTCACCGAGTTGTCGAGCGCCACGGCGTAATAACCCGGCTTCGCCATCTCGTTCGCGTGCGAGAACGTCGGCGTCAGGTTGGCGAGCGTGGTGGTCGCGACGAACGGGATTTCGCCGTTGTTGCCCTGGCCGCCCGTGCCGCTCATGTGGGTCAGGCTGAAACCCGCGATCGAGTTGAGGTCGTAGTAGTAGCCCGGCGGCGAGCCGGGTTCGGCGGTGCTGCTCGACGCCGGCGTCGTGTTGGTATCGGGGCCCCACTGCACCATGCCCGACGGCAACCCGGCCGCCGGCAGCGTGTTGCCGCCCGCGCCATGTGCCGTCGGCGTCGGCGAGGTGCCCGGCGCCGTGCCGATCAACGGGTTGACGTACTGTGTCAGCGACGCCTCAACCGGTGGGGTCGACGAGCCGCCGCCCGAGGTGGACGTGCCGCCGCCCGAAGGCGAAGATGGTTGCGATCCACCCGACGACGAAGAAGGCGACGGCGCGCTGTTCGAGCCTCCGCATGCCGCAAATATTAAGGATATGGCTATCCCTACGGCTCCATTCCGTATTTTTTTTAACATGATTTACCCGGTAATTAAACGATATCCGGCCTGTTTGGCGGCGCCGAATTTTTTTATTCTGCTGCTGTTTTCAAGTTGCGCCAATGAGCCGGACATAGCCGTTCATTGCGCGGGTCAAGGGAGTAACTTTTCGGGCAGTTGCATTAAATTGAAAACTTATTGGTGTGAAACAAAGGCCCGATTATTCGCCTGAAATATAACGATTTTGTTTAGGTTTCGTTTAAGCGATATGACTTGGAATTTTGAAAGCTTTAACGGAAAAGACACGGCTGCCGCAGGGTCATTGCCGGCCAGGCAACACCCGCCCCCGAATGAGCCTAGGCACGTGCGTTCAGCGCGTCGACACAAGCAGCCGCACCGGCGTTACTTTTCGCGCCGATCATTGCCATCACCCATCAATCCCGGTTCCGCAAAGCCATAACGCCCCGGCGTGGTTCCCGTCGCCCGCCTGAACATGTCGATAAACGCACTGACGTTGTCATAGCCCAGTTCCAACGCGATGGTCGTCACGCTAACGCCATCGGCAACCAGTTCCAGCGCGCGAAGCAGTCGCGCCTGCGCGCGCCACTGGGCGAAACTCATCCCCGTTTCCGCGGAGAACTTCCGGCTCAGCGTGCGCGGCGAAAGGCCGGCCCACTCGGCCCATTGTTCGAGACGACGGCAGTCTGACAGATCACGGGCCAATGCGTCCGTAATGCGCAGGAGCCGCGCATCTTCAGGTGCGGGCAAACCCAATGATGCCGCCTGCGACGCCGCCAGCTCGTCGAGGATGACTTCCGCGATGCGGCTTCGCTGCGCATCGAGCCGCGTGCCGTCCCAGCTCGCCGCGCGGCGAACCGCCGCGCGCAACAGCGATGTCGTGCGGATCGCGCGAGGCTCGTCCGGCAGTTCGGCGCACCTTTGCTCGGCGATGAACACGCTCCACCCCGAGAACGGACCGTGCGAGCGGACCGAATGCTCGCAGTGCGGCGGAATCCAGATTGCGTGAATCGCGGGTACGACCCATTGCTGCCGGTTCACGCCGACCGAGACAAGCCCGCTCAACGCGCCCATCAACTGCCCACGCGCGTGACTATGCGACGCGGTCGCGCGGGATTCGCGTTGCGTGAGTTCTGCCGCGGCTAGAAAAGGCCCCTCGGGCGACGTGACGAGCTCTGGGCGAATAAGCGGAGTATTCATGGCCGGAAAACCGTATCGAATGGCCTTTATACCGCAGACAGGCCGATACCGCAGACATAGACTGGACCTACTATCACTTTTGAGGAGTTCAGTCCGATGCGAGCCGATCAGCTTCTTCCCGACCATGTCGATCATATCGACGTTCACGGCGCGACGATCCGCAAGGGCACCATCGCGGCGTTTCTAGCCAACGCGCTTGTCTGGAGCGACGCGCATGCAAGCGAGCCGGCACGCGCGCAGGCCGCCGCCGATATTGTCGATGCGCTGCCGGCGTTGCGCGCGTCAGGGCTTTTCGGTGTGCTCGAAATTCGCGATCCCGAATTGCGAGCGTGGATCGATACGCAACTGGCCGGCTTGCAGTCTGACGAGGTGTGCTCATGAAAGCGGCAGTCGTTACACAAGCGGGCCGCGTGCCGGTCTATGCCGAGTTCGATGCGCCGGTGGCCACGGCGGGTTACGTCCTGATCGACGTCGAAGCTTCGGCATTGAGCCATGTGACGCGCGCCAGGGCGTCCGGCTCGCATTATTCGTCGTCGGGACGGTTTCCTTTCGTTGCAGGTGTCGACGGCGTAGGCCGCCGCGAAGACGGTACGCGCGTCTACTTCTTCGGACCCAGAGAGCCGTCGGGCGGTCTCGCGCAGCGAACCCTCGTGCCTGAAGTGCAGTGTTTCGCGATTCCCGACACGCTTGATTCTGTCACCGCCGCAGCTATCGCAATTCCGGGCATGTCGTCGTGGGCGGCGCTCACCGAACGCGCGAAGTTCGTTGCAGGCGAGACGGTGCTGGTCAACGGCGCGACGGGAGCATCGGGACGCCTCGCGGTGCAGATCGCGAAGCATCTGGGCGCCGGCAAGGTGATCGCAACGGGGCGTCATCCGCAAACGCTCGCCGGGTTGAAATCTGTAGGCGCCGACTGCGTGATCCCGCTCGATCAGGACGAACCGTCATTGCATCGCGCACTTGAGCCGCATTTTCGTGAAGGCGTCGACGTCGTGCTCGACTACCTGTGGGGCCCGAGCGCGCAAACGCTGCTGACAGGCGCGGCCCGATTGCTTCCCGACGGTTATCCCATGCGTTTCGTGCAGATCGGCTCGATTGGCGGAGAGACGCTCGCCCTGCCTGGCGCCGTGCTGCGCGCCTCCGCGATCGCTTTGCTTGGCAGCGGTATCGGTAGCATCCCATTCGAGCGGCTTCTGCACGCGGCGGGCGAAGTTCTGCGCGCCGCAGTTCCATCGCGGTTCGAGATTGCAACGCGGGCAGTGCCATTGTCCGAGCTTGCCGTGCATTGGGAGAATGACGGAAATCGTTCACGCACCGTGTTTACCATGCATCCGTGACGGGACAGGAAAGTGCGAGAATTACCGCAAAAAATAATGCGATTCGACGCCGTTCAAGTGATTTGAACCCCGGTGCGTGCAAGCGGACACTGCGAGGCACTGCGCCGGCCCTTCTGCGAAGGAGTGCTAGTCGTGACCCAAATCTTCAGCGATGCCCTGCATGAGCAACTCGGAATGTGGCCGATAGCGTATATACCCTACGGCGGCGCCGATTTCGGCGAAGTCCGGAGTGTGGCGCGGGCGATAGGCGACGGCGACGACAATGCCTTTTACGACGCGTGGACAGAGGCGGCGGACAGGATGATGGACGAAGGGCGCGTCGCCGAGGCGCATGGACACCGGATCAGCGCCCGCGAGTATTACCTGCGCGCGGCGTGTTTCTATGCGAAGGCCTTCCATCCTCATTTTGGCTATCCCGTGGATCCGCGGATCTTCGAATCTTCGCGGTGGCAGATCGACGCATTCAATCGGGCACTGGCGCTCGGCGATGATCCGGTCGAGCCGGTTCGCATTCCGTTCGAAGCGTCGTCGATGCTCGCGTATGTCATCACTGCGCAGGGCCGGCCAAACGAACGCCGTCCCCTGCTTATCCTGACCAACGGCTACGACGGAACCATTACGGACCCGTTCTTCGCATCGGCGGTTGCGGCTTCACGGCGCGGATACCACTGCCTGATTTTCGACGGCCCGGGACAGGGAACCACACTTATCGACCAGGGCATCCACATGCGTCCGGATTGGGAGACCGTGATCAGGGCTGTTGTGGATTTCGCGCTAACGCTGCCTAACGTCGACTCGAGCCGTATCGTATCGAGCGGCTGGAGCCTTGGCGGTTATCTTTCACCGCGCGCCGCATCTGGTGAGCCCCGTCTCGCCGCGTGCGTGGCCGATCCCGCGCAGTCTTGCATTGCCGATGGCTTTCGCGCATACGCCATCAAACTGGGGGCGACGCCCGAACAGGCGGCTCAGCTTAGCTTGCTTCCAGACGCATTGATCGAGCGCATGGAAGAAATAATCGCCCACGACCGGAAGCTGACCTGGAGCTTTTTGAAGCGTGGATATTGGGTGAATGGAGCGAGCAATCTGCGTGAGTATCTTGCATCCGTAGAGCAATTCACGATGTCTGGACGCATCGAAAACATTCAATGCCCGACGCTTTTTACGCTGGCCGAAGATGATCCGCTCGCGAGCGGAACGCAGGCATTCTTCGACGCGTTGCGCTGCCCCAAAAAACTGCTTCGTTTCAACAAGGCCCAAGGCGCAGGGGATCATTGCGAAATGACCAATCGCTCTCTTCTTAACCGGAAGGTGCTCGACTGGCTAGACGAGGTGTTATAGCGTGTTCGATGGTTTTGTCCGGCAGCGTCGGCTGTTGCTGCCGGACAGAACCATCAATCAAATAGCAAAGCGATCACAGCGAGCGCTCGATTGCCTGCCCGAGCAGCGCCAGCCCGAGGTCGATTTCATCTTCGTGGACGGTCAACGGAGGGGCGATCCGGAAGACGCCGCCCATACCGGGCAACTGCACGATATTCATGCTGAGCCCGAGGTTCATGCACTCGCGGGTAATCTTTGCGCCAAGTCCATCCGCCGGTTCCTTCGTGCGGCGGTCCTTGACGATCTCCATGCCGAGTAGCAGCCCTCGTCCGCGAATGTCGCCGATGCACTCGAAGCGTTCCATCAGGTCCAGCAGGCCGCGCCTGAGTCGTTCGCCCATCAGGTTCGCACGCGCAACCAGCCCTTCACGCTCGACCACATCCAGCACCCGCAGACCGACGGCTGCGGGAAGCGGATCGGACACATGGGTCGTATAGAACAGGTAACCCAATTCATGAGCCCGCTCTTCTATCTGTGCGGAGGTCACGACGGCCGCGAGCGGCAGGCCGGCGCCGAGCGTTTTCGACAGGGTGAGAATATCGGGTGTGACGCCGTCGCGCTGACAGGCGAACATCGTGCCGGTGCGACCGATGCCGGTTTGCGCTTCGTCGAGGATCAGCAGCATGCCGCGCTCCTCGCATTTGCGCTTCAGCGCAGCCATGTAGCCTTCCGGCAACTCGATGATTCCGCCGGAACTGAGAATCGGCTCTGCAATGAAGGCCGCGAGGTTGCCGCTCGACTGACGATCGATGAGGTCGAATGCGTAGTCCAGTTCCGCCAGGTAATCGTATTGACCGTTGCGCTCGAAACGCGGCCGGTACGGGAACGGAGCGGGGATCGCAAACGAGCCGACGGCAGCCGGACCGACGCCCTTGCGACCGGCGCTGTAGGTTGCGGATGCCGCCCCGCCTGTCATGCCGTGCCACGACTGCGCGAAACCGACGATTTCATATTTACCGGTGACCAGTTTCGCCATGCGGATGGCGGCCTCGTTCGACTCCGCTCCCGTACTGAGCAACAGTGCCCGGTCGAGTCCGTCAGGCGTGATCTCAGCCAGGCGGGTCGCGAGATCGACCACGGGCCGCGAAAGCATGCCGCTGAACAGGTGGTCGAGCTTGCCGGCGTATTCGTTGATGACCGACACGATGTCCGGATGGCTGTGCCCAAGCACCGCGCTCATCTGCCCCGAGGTGAAGTCCAGGATCGCGCGACCGTCCGCGTCATAGACGAAGCTGCCCTGTGCGCGCTCGATGATCATCGGCTCGAAAGTACCGCCGTAGCGGATAAGGTGCTGCCTGGCGTTGCGCCAGAACGCTGCGTCATTGTTCAGGGACACCGTGCTTCTCCTTGACTGTGGCGGGAATACTTGCAGTCTAGAGGGCTCTCTGGTTTCATAGAACCTAATAGTTCTTATGGCAGATAGAAGTGGGCCTAATATCTTGAGTCTTTCACTCGAAATCGATTTGCTGCGTTCGTTTATCGTGGTTGCCGAAGTCCGGGCACTCAGCCGCGCGGCCAGCCGGATCGGCCGGACCCAGTCCGCGCTGAGTCAGCAGATGAAGCGCCTCGAAGAAATCGTCGAGCAGCCGCTGTTCCAGCGCACGGGTCGCGGCGTGGTGCTGACGAACCCCGGCGAACGCCTGTTGATTCACGCCCAGCGTATTCTGCGACTGCACGACGAGGCAATGGCCGATCTGTCCGGCAAAGGGCTTTCGGGGACGATCCGGTTCGGCTGCCCGGACGACTACGCCGCCGTTTTCCTCCCGCATCTGCTGCGGCAGTTCTCGAGCCAACACCCTCATGCGCTGGTGGAGGTCGTTTGCGCCCCCACTCCGCGCCTGCTTGAACAACTGGAGATGCATGCGCTGGATCTTGCGATGATTTCTCTGCCGGAGAACGCGACGGATGACGACATCATCCGTCGCGAACCGCTGGTCTGGGTCGGCTGTCCGGGAATGGATTCCGCCCACTTCGACCCGTTGCCGCTGGCGGTTTCCGATCCCGACACGCTCGACCATGTGGCGGCGTGCGAAGCGCTGCGACGCGCGGGGAGGGCCTACCGCATTGCCTATGCGAGCAGCAGTCTGGCCGGTCTGACGGCGCTGGTCCGCTCGGGGCAGGCGTTTGCCGTCATCACGCAGACTGCCGTTGCCGCGGATCTTCACATACTCAATGGCGATCCGGCGCTTCCGCCGTTGCCCACCATTGGCATTACGCTGAAGTTCGAGCGCAAGCGTCCCGCCCATCTGATCACGGCATTCGCGGAACACATCAGACTGACGCTGCCGTTGCTGTGATCGATCGGATCCGATAGAGGGCGGAAGGAGCTATTTGCCGATTGTCGCGCTCAGTCCAGCAGCCTGTCTCGTTGCACTTTACCGAAATGGAGCGCGAGGAAGATCCCGATGGCAAGGGCGCCTGCGAGTCCGGCTGCCGCATTCAGGCCAATCTCCAACGTGTTCGCATGGCGCGCCACGATCAGAAGCCCGATGACGAGGTTGGCAAATCCCCAAAGCACATTGACCAACGGCGGAGAATTTCCGACACCTCTCGGCCGGGCAAAGGGCGTGGGGAAGGGAAGCCCCTGCAATCCGGAAGCGAGGTGTGGAACGCTGTTGCACAGAAGCGCCCCGGCGAGAAACAGCCAGACCTGCTGCATTTGATTACCTCGATGTTGGTTGAAAAATGAAAGTGGTTGACGGACTGTGATCGGATCGTCGTGTCTGCAATATTTGAGAGGATATCCTCTCAAATAGAATAGAGATCACATTGGAGTGTGTCAACGAAACTAAAATTATCCATAAAAGAAGGCAGAGAAATTGAAAGAGAGCCCGTCTATCATGACGTGATAATATGCGAGGAATTACTCTCAAATCCTCAAATATTGGTCAATCTGAATGACATCGCCCAAGCCTGCCCCAGACGCTGCGCGCGCTACCGAACCGAAAGGAGAGAAGGGGCGCCAGCGCGTCGCGGCGATCATGGCGGCCGGGGTCGCCGTGTTCACGGAAAAGGGTTATGACGCAGCCACGATGACCGAGATCGCGGCCCGCTCCGGCACCGCAATCGGCTCGCTCTATCGATTCTTTCCGTCGAAGGAAGCGCTCGCCGACGCGCTGTTGCTCCGCTACGCGCTGCATGTCAAAAATGCACTTGCCGAGATGGCGCAACAGGTGCCCGACATGACGCTCGAAAGCGTGGCGGACTCGTTTGTCGACTTCATGCTCGTACTTCAGTCGCAGCGAAGCTTTGCGGCCGCCCTCGTGGACGCGCGCGGCGGCAATGCCGACGAACGTGCGCGGTTTCGCGAAACCATGCGCGGCGGAGTAGCGGACATCTTGCGCAAAGCGGTTCCCGGCCTGAAGCAGGCGAAGGCGAAGGTCATGGCGGTCGTACTGATCCACATGCTCAAGGGTGTGGTCAGTACCGCCAGCGAAGAGCCCGCAGCACGAGCCATGCTCCTTGCCGAGGTCCGCGAACTCGTTCGTATGTATCTTGCGTCGGTATCGGGGCGAGAGAAGTAAATCGATCAACGGCGTGCAGCTTTGCGCGAGATGCAGTCGTTGTCGGCCGGAATTCCCGCTATCTCACGGCCCGAATTCCGCGACCACCTGGTCAATGAAGGCGCGCAATTTCGGCGTGGGCCGCCTGGCGGTAAACAGCGCGTGCATTGGCCGTTCAGGCGCCTCGTACTTGCGCAGAAGGCGCACGAGCCGGCCCGCGGCAATGTCGTCCTTGACTGCGATTTCCGGTGCGAGAGCAATGCCGAAGCCGTCGATCGCCGCGGAAATCAGGGCCTTCGTATCGTTCGCGTGAAAGCGCCCGGTGACCGTCACAGCATGTTTGCCGCGCGCGCTGCCGAACACCCACTCGTTGTACGGCGGAAGCGACGTGAAAGAAAACCCCAGGCATTCATGCCTCGCGAGCGCCTCCGGCGTTCTGGGTTCGCCACGTTCCTTCAGATAGGCCGGCGAAGCACAGGCGAGCAGTCGATACGGCATTAGCGGTTTTGCGATCATCGAAGAATCCGACAGAGGGCCGAGCCGGATCGCCACTTCATAACCTTCATCGACGAGATCCACAAACCGGTCCGTCAACGTGAGATCAACCTGGACCTCAGGATTCGAGCGAAGATAGCGCGTGATCAACGGCGCAAGGCAACAGGATCCAAATGTGACCGGGGCAGTTACACGTAGCCGCCCGCGCGGCGACGCCGAGAAATCCATCGCTACCGATTCCGCCGCCTCGGCGTCCGCGAGCAGGGCCTTGCAGCGTTCATAGAAGATCTGGCCGATTTCGGTCAGGCTTTGACGGCGGGTTGTGCGGGCGAGCAGCGGCGCGCCGACCCGCTCTTCGAGCGCAATCACATGTCGTCCAGCCATTTGCGACGAGATGCCGAAGGCGAGAGCCGCCGCCGCGAACGAGCCGCTTTCGGCGGCTTTCACGAAGATAGCCATGCTGGTCAGACGGTCCATGATTCCCCACTCATAGTTTCTACAGGCGAACCGGAATCATCGTTTATCTCGTTCGGGTTTTCAATCATAGTTATTGCACTGTCCGCGCGGTCAACGGCGCCGCTCGGCGAATTCGATAGGAGATCGAAAATGAAGATGGGTATTCTCGGTGCGGGATTTATTGGCAGGGCGATGGCGACGCTGGCAAAACAGAGCGGGTACGAAGTCATGATCAGCAATTCGCGAGGGCCGGAAACGCTGATGAGCACGGCGGCGGCGATCGGTTGTCGCGTCGGAACGGCGCGGGAGGCTGCGGCATTCGGCGACGTGGTGGTGGTGGCGGTGCCGCTTCGCAGCTATCCCGCATTGCCGGCAGCGGAACTGGAAGGGAAGATAGTGATCGACACCTGCAACTACTATCCCGACCGCGATGGCCATATCGACGTGCTGGACCAGTACGCTATGACCACGAGCGAACTGATGGCGGGCCATTTGCACGGAGCGCGGCTGGTGAAGGCGTTCAATGCGATTCTCGCAAAAGATCTCGAAACCGATGGCACGCCGGCTGGAACGCCGCACAGACGTGCGTTGCCAATGGCGGGGGACGACCTGGCGGCAAAGCAGGTGGTAGCCGGCATTCTCGATCAGTTCGGCTTCGATGCTGTCGATGCCGGCTCGCTGTCCGGGAGTTGGCGCTTCGAACGGGCGAAGCCTGTCTATTGCGTTCGGCTGAACCGTGCCGGTGTTCTGGAGAAGCTGGCCGAAGCGAAGCGGGATGTGGAGTTGCCCCACGGTTCGTGGCGGCGTTGAGCCTGCCGTTGCTTGTTGGCAGGCGGCAACGCGGGAGCATCGCCGGGAAAACTTCGGTCGGTGCCTTCCACGGTCCACGGTCGGTATCTTTCAGAATGCACGCTGATGTCTATACTTTCTTTGCCTCGCGAACTTCATGAAAGCCGAATGTTTTAATTCATTCCTGCATTTCGCGCCGGCTCGCCAATCTTTCCGGTCTGAATCCTGGTGATGGCGACGCGGCTGGCCGGCGCGGCGCGGGCCGGCCGAAGCGCTGAAAGTCATCCGGACACATGGATGAAACACCCGGTGGTATTGACGGTGACGAGGGCATTGAATGTCAAGCGAATGGAAGCAGCGCATGAAACTGTTTGTCCAGCGCTTCTGGCAGCCGACCAGCGCGTGCATGACCTGTATGCCGGGCAGCTGGGCCAATATCATGAGTCTCTCGCACTGGACAATTGCATTACAGACCGGTCTGCTGACCGGCCTTCTGGCTGTACTTCTGACTTTCACGCCCGCGGCCGGGTTCTACAGGCGTCGATATGGCAATGCGCTAATTGTCGGCTTGCTGACAACGATAGGCGATTTTTACTCGCATGAGAGCCACTACCGGATCCCCTATGTGGAGCACATCGTGACAGGTGCGATTTCCGGTCTTCTGACGTTGGCCGCGTCATATCTCTTCGAGGACCGCGCGCGTCGACTTCGCGCGGCATGGGCGCGGGTTTTCGGGTAGCGGCGTCCATCACTTGCGGTCACTACGCGTATCGGGTATCGGCACTCGGCAACCGTCGGCGAAGTCGTGTGTATGATCCGCGCTCATGACTGCGGCTCTACCGGCAACGACACGCCGCAGCCGCCTCCACAACCGATCTGGAGTTTTAATGAGTTCAGGCACGCAATCCGGAAATGACCTCCCCGGAAAACAGGAACTGGAAGCCATGTCGGTATTCCGCTACGAACTGCGCAAGTTCTTGCGCGTGTCGGAAGAGATCGCCAACGCGGCAGGAATCACCACGCTCCAGTATCAGTTGCTGTTGCATGTGCGCGGGTTCGCGGGGCGGCGGTGGGCCACCGTCGGTGAATTGGCGGAACGTCTGCAGGCCGCGCCGAACGGCACGGCTGCGCTCGTGTCGCGCTGCGAATCGGCCGGTCTGGTGACGCGAAAGGCCGACGCGAGCGATCGGCGTCAGGTGCAGGTGCACCTGACGCCAAAGGGGGAGCGTTGTCTGCTTAAACTCGCGGCAGAGCACAAGGCGCACTACGGCTCGTTCGGCTGGGTGTTCGGCGATACGGCGAAATAGCCCTTTACGTCGCGCGCATGCGTGTCGAACCGGTGGGCAGCACATATATGTCACAATGTGCCTTATTTGCCTCCACGCGACGACATCCCGATGCACCTCCATGCTCTTGTTGACCGACGCACGATCCTGCGCATCAGACGCCTCTGGTTGCACTACGGCATCTTCTGGCTCGGCGCGATCGCAACGGGGCTTGTCGCCGTCATGTACGCGAAGCTGGTGGATTTCGGCTACGCCACCTTTTTGCGCTATACGACTTCGTTCTGGTGGTTGCCGTTGTTCCTTACACCGGCGGTCGCAGCGCTCGGCGTGTGGATCACGCGGAGCTGGTTCGCGGGCGCTGAAGGCAGCGGGATTCCGCAGGTTATTGCGACCCTGCATGAAGGGCGCGAGCTGGGCCCCCGTCTGCTCAACATGCGCATTCTGATCGGCAAGATCGCCGTGTCGTTCCTGTCGATTCTGGGCGGCTTCACCATTGGCCGCGAAGGGCCGACCATCCATGTGGGTGCCGCGCTCATGTTCAGCTTGCGGCGATTCTATCCGGCGCGTTTGCGCAGTATTCGGGGCGCGGCGCTCGAGCGCAATCTGGCCCTGGCGGGCGCCGCTGCCGGACTGTCCGCGGCATTCAACGCGCCTCTCGCAGGGGTCGTCTTTGCGATCGAGGAACTGACGCGCAGCTTCGAACAGAGAACCAGCGGCGTCCTGATCACTGCGATCATCTTTGCGGGCATCGTCTCGCTCGGCTTGCAGGGCAATTACACATACTTTGGCACGATCGATATCGACGGGCACTTTCCGGATATGCTCGCCATTGCCGCGGTCATGCTGGGCGCGGTCACAGGTGTTGCGGGCGGCGCGTTCTGCTGGCTGCTGTTGAACACGGACCGCTGGATGCCGGCACGCCTCGTAGTGTGGCGGAAAGGACATCCGGTGGCCTTCGGTGCCGCATGCGGGCTGGTTATCGCGGTGATCGGCGTTGCCGCCGGCGGTCATACGTTCGGCAGCGGTTATGCGGAAGCACGCGGCATGCTCGAGGGAAGTTCGAGGCTGGGCGCGAGTTACCCGATTCTGAAGATGGCGTCGATGATCGGCTCGTATTTGCCCGGCGCGCCCGGGGGACTGTTCGCACCTTCGCTGGCCATCGGCGCGGGCATCGGCAACGCGCTGCATCTCGTGTTCGGGCAGATGCAGTTACCCATGCTGATCGCGCTCGGCATGGTGGGTTATCTCGCTGCGGTTACGCAGAGTCCTATCACGGCATTTGTCATTGTGATCGAGATGATCAACGGGCACGCGCTGGTGCTTTCGCTGATGGCGACAGCGTTGATCGCCAGCCAGGTGTCGAGGCTGTTCGCTCCGCCGCTCTATGAAGCACTGTCGAAGCGGTACGTTGCCGGCTGAGCGTCGAAGCCGGGTCTGATATCCTGGCTTCTTTCACGGCTCGCAGGAGAAGAACACATGGACCGTATGGCGGTGCTCGAACAGGGCGTGGACGTTGCGCTTCGCATGGGCACGCTTGACGATTCGACCATGGCCGCGAAACGCATTGTGAGGGGACGTCGGCTGGTTGTCGGCGCGCCGCGGTATTTCGCCGAAGCGGGTATTCCGACAACACCGGCCGACCTGAGCCGCCATCAGGCGATCGTGTACTGGCTGCGAGGCGGAAGCGAGTCCTGGTCGTTCAGCCGCGACGACGCGCCGAAGTCGCCGTGGCTGTAACAGGCAGCGACGACGAAAGCGCGTGCCTTCGTCGCTTTCGTCGAACACGTGTTGGGTGTTGCGCCGACGGTATAGAAGTCGATTGGCAATCCGCTGTTGGCCACACGGCGGCGCTTTCCTGAAACACGATCTCGCATTGGCTAACGACAGCGCTTAGCGCAACGCTACGCAAGCCATAACCCGTCATCTCAAGAAACGTCTTTTGCTAATTGGGCATTAATTAAACGGGCCTTTGGCCGTTAGCAAGGAGACCTCGTCCGCTCGGACCGACCAGCAGGAACATGCATGTGCCGTCAACGGATCATGTACTGAGCAGATTCCACTGGCTGCCATCATTGAAGTTTCGCTACGACTTACCATGACAATCAAAACAAAACTCCGGATTCTGATGCTCGTCGCGCTGATCGCCATTGGGGGCGGTATCGCTGTGACGGCAATCGGATTCAACGCCGTGAACGATGCGCAGGCGGCCTCGCATCGCCGGGAGACGCAGGTACGCGGCCTGACGGAAATCAAGGCAAGCGCGCTCTCTACAGTCGAGCTCGATCCGGCTTCAGAGGATACTAAAAAGATCTTTGCCGACGCGGAACGGAACATCGGCAAATGGGCTGAGATCATTGACCCGCTGTTCAAATCTCCCGATCAGCAAGCAAGGCTCAAGATACTGCGCGCGCAATGGAACGCTTATGATCAGAAGTCGCGTCAGTTAATCGAACTGGCCGCCCGCGATCCCAAAGCGGCCAACGATCAGGTCGCTTCGCTCTATCATTCCGACTTTCAGCCGCTTGCTGCATCGATCGAGGCAACGATCACCGAAGCAGGCAAGCGGGGCCAGCAGGCTGCGGAACTCGCCGATCGCACCAGCACGAATGCGGTCGGGACGGTGATCACGGTATTGGTGGTTGCAATGGCGATTGTGGTCGGATGGATTTTCCTGTTGTCCCGTTCGATCCAGCGAGCGCTGGGCGGAATCCAGGGGACGTTGCAGCAGGCGAGTGAATCACTCGACCTGACGCAGCGTGCATCGGTTGAGGGTAAGGACGAAATCAGCCAGACGGCGGTCGCCTTTAATCACCTGATGGCCCGGATCGCAGAGGTGATGGCCGCTGTACGGGACTCGGTGGAATCGGTGAGCACGGCCTCGAAGCAGATTGCCGCAGGCAATGTCGATCTGTCGAGCCGCACCGAAGAGCAGGCCGCTTCGCTTCAGGAGACGGCGGCGAGCATGGAGCAGTTGACCGGCACGGTGCGGCAGAACGCGGAGAATGCCCGGCAGGCCAATGGCCTGGCACAGTCATCCGCCACAATTGCCGTAAGGGGAGGCGACGTGGTGGCCGAGGTGGTCGCGACTATGGGAGAGATCAACGCCGGCTCGGCGAAGATTGCCGACATCATCGGCGTGATCGACGGGATCGCGTTCCAGACCAATATCCTCGCACTCAATGCTGCCGTGGAAGCCGCACGCGCAGGCGAACATGGCCGGGGTTTCGCCGTGGTGGCCACCGAGGTGCGCACGCTCGCGCAACGCTCGGCCGCAGCGGCCAAGGATATCAAAACGCTGATCGAAACTTCCGTGAACAAGGTCGAAACGGGCACAAAGCTGGTCGATCAGGCGGGCAGCACAATGGGCGAGATTGTGATCAGCATCAAGCGGGTGACGGACATCATGGGCGAGATCGCGGCGGCCTCGGACGAGCAGAGCAAGGGTATCGATCAGGTCGGGCAAGCAGTCACGCAGATGGATGAAGTCACCCAGCAGAATGCGGCGCTGGTGGAACAGGCCGCAGCCGCCGCGCAGTCGCTGGACGATCAGGCGAAGAAACTGCATACAGCGGTTAGTGTTTTCAAGCTCTAGGTCCGGCATGTAGCCGGCGCACGGGCCCAATGCGTTGTTAAATCGATGACTGCTCCACTTGGGTAACATCCTCTCGCGCGAGGATCGCCGCCCCAACCGGACGCTCAGGCGCCGCTGGCGATCGGCGCTTCGAGAAGACAGCCAAACTCGCGGGCAAAGTCGACAGAAACGCGCGCGTGAACTGCGCCCTGCTTGTCAAAGAACCGCTGCGTCCCTCGAAGAGTGAACACACCTTCGTGCCAGATGTTTGGGTGGATGTAGAGACCCTGCTGGCCGTCGAAGCGAAAGCACACGAACTTCTCCGGCGTAATGTCGTCCCCCGGCAATGCGAGTGGAACGTAGAACGGAAGATGATCGAGAGGAAAAAACAGTTGTCCGCCGTCCGGGTGGTAGTTCGCGTGCCAGAGCAGCATGCGTTCCGGTGCATTGGCGTGGTCGTCGCGGGCAGCTTCAGGCTCCCTTGCGTACGCAAGGATGTAGTGACCGCCCACGGCCTCGTTTCGGCCGTAGAGAATATCTCCGCGCCACTCGCTCACAAATGTCCCTTCGGTCGTGCCGGCCTCGTCACCGGTTCCAGAGTCGATGGGCCTTGTTCCCACCGCGGGCCACTGCACGATCTCGATCGGGCACTCGCTCGGGTCTGTCACAAGCCTGCCAAAGCCATCGAGCGTGGCGGGGGTCGCGTCGACCACGGGCATCGATACGCGTCGGAGGCCAGGAGGAAGGGCGGGGTTGAGGTAATCGATTTCTTGGGACATCAGCATAGTTTATACGAGTCGAAAATCTGGCACGCAGGTGCTCGAATACACGCCTCCCCAAGCTGATCCGCTTGAACTAATATATTTTTCGACCTAATTGCACCGGAAAAATATATTGGACGTCTTACTCGCGCTCTCGCACTATTCGTCCATTCCCATCGCACCACCGCGCGTTTGCGCGAGCCATCACTGCCCGTAACGGGCACCGGCGGGGCTGCGCTGGAGTGCAATTCACATTCAAACGACCCCCAATACCTGAGGATACAGATGCCTGAATATCGTTCACGAACTTCGACTCATGGTCGCAACATGGCCGGCGCGCGCGCCTTGTGGCGCGCCACCGGCATGAAGGACGGCGATTTCGGCAAGCCGATTATTGCGGTGGTGAACTCGTTCACGCAGTTCGTGCCGGGCCATGTGCATCTGCGCGACCTGGGCGCGCTGGTCGCGAAGGAAATCGAAGCGGCCGGCGGCGTCGCCAAGGAATTCAACACCATCGCCGTGGACGACGGTATCGCCATGGGTCACGGCGGCATGCTGTATTCGCTGCCGTCGCGCGAACTGATTGCCGATTCCGTGGAATACATGGTCAACGCGCACTGCGCCGACGCGATGGTCTGCATCTCCAATTGCGACAAGATCACGCCGGGCATGCTGATGGCCGCCATGCGCCTGAACATTCCCGTCGTGTTCGTCTCCGGCGGTCCGATGGAAGCGGGCAAGGTTACGTCGCCGAAAGACGGCCAGGTGATCGCCAAGATCGACCTGATCGACGCGATGATCAAGGCGGCCGACTCGAAGGTCAGCGACGCGGAAGTCGCCGAAATCGAGCGCAGCGCCTGCCCGACATGCGGTTCCTGCTCGGGCATGTTCACCGCGAACTCGATGAACTGCCTGACCGAAGCGATCGGTCTGGCGTTGCCGGGCAACGGCACGATCGTCGCCACGCACGCATGGCGCAAAGGTCTGTTCGAGCAGGCCGGCCGCCTGGTGGTGGACCTGTGCCGCCGCTACTATCAGGAAGAAGACACGTCGGTCCTGCCGCGCAGCATCGCCAGCAAACAGGCGTTCGAGAACGCGATGGCGCTCGACGTGGCTATGGGCGGTTCGACCAATACCGTGCTCCATCTGCTGGCGGCAGCGCAGGAAGCCGGCGTCGATTTCACCATGTCCGACATCGATCGCATCTCGCGCAAAGTGCCGTGCCTGTGCAAGGCCGCTCCCGCCACCGACAAATACCATATCGAAGACGTCCATCGGGCCGGCGGCATCCTCGGCATTCTTGGCGAACTGGCGCGCGCGGACCTGCTCGATCTGTCGTGCGGCAACGTGCATAGCGGCACACTGGGCGACGCGATCGCCAGATGGGACATCGCCGGCGGCGCGGGCGAGGAAGCGCAGAAGTTCTTCCGCGCGGCGCCGGGCGGCATTCCGACCACCGTCGCGTTCAGCCAGGAAGCCACGTTCGCCTCGCTGGATACCGACCGCAAGACCGGCTGTATCCGCAGCAAACAGGACGCGTATTCGAAAGACGGCGGCCTCGCCGTGCTGTACGGCAACCTGGCGGACAAGGGTTGTATCGTCAAGACCGCCGGTGTCGACGAATCGCAATGGGTTTTCTCCGGGCGTGCGCGCGTGTTCGAGAGCCAGGACGACGCTGTCGAAGCCATTCTGGGCGACAAGGTTGTGGCTGGCGACGTGGTCGTGATCCGTTACGAAGGTCCCAAGGGCGGCCCCGGCATGCAGGAAATGCTTTACCCCACGTCGTATCTGAAATCGAAAGGCCTGGGCAAGACCTGTGCGTTGTTCACCGACGGCCGTTTCTCCGGCGGTTCGTCCGGGCTGGTGATCGGGCACGCGTCGCCGGAAGCGGCCGAAGGCGGCACGATCGGCCTGGTGGAAGAGGGCGATGTGATCGAGATCGACATTCCGAAGCGCAAGATGCACCTGGTGGTGTCGGACGAGGAGTTGGCGCGCCGCCGGGACGCTATGGAGGCACGCGGCGACAAGGCGTGGATGCCGGCGGCGCGTGAACGCGTGGTGTCGCAGGCATTAAAGGCTTATGCGGCGCTGGCCACGTCCGCTGATCGCGGCGCGGTACGGGACATCTCGCAACTGAAGCGCAAGTGACGCGCAACGGTTCTGTCGCGGACGGCCGCGCACTCGTTTTCACAACGAGCGCGGGCCGTCCGGGTTTTTCCGGCTCTGTGTGGACGGTTGTTCGGTTGCCTGGCATGGGCTTTACTGCGCATGGCATCCGGCACTGCCTTTCGGCTGCCGGATTTTGAGCAGTCCGTTCCTGCTTATGGGCAGACCGTTGGCCGCAATGCTTATTTATGACTGTTTGATGGATATGGAGCCGCACTGGTCGCCATAAATCTCGATCCGGTTGCGTCCCCGTTCTTTCGCTCGATACAGTGCCTTGTCGCCTCGAGACAGCGACTGGTAGGCGCCGATATCGGTTACCCGCATTATGTCGATGCCGATGCTCACGGTTAGCGCGAGGTGCTCATCGCCATGCTGCAAGGGGGTTCGCGCGGTGCGGTGCTGAACGCGTCCAGCGAGTGCGATGGCGGCGTCGGTATCGGTATTGGGCAGCACCATTGCGAATTCCTCACCACCGAGCCGGCCCACGATGTCGCCGGCACGCACTTCGGCTCGTAACAGTGCGGCGAAGTGGCTGAGCGCGCTGTCGCCGGCTGCGTGTCCCCAGCGGTCGTTGAGCGCCTTGAAGTGATCCAGATCGAACATCAGCACGGCGGCTACGCGACCGCCGGCACGCCGGATGCGCGCCAACTCCGCTTCGCTTTGCATCATGAAGTGGCGGCGATTGGGCAACTGGGTCAGGAAATCGATGGTTGCCAACTCCTGTAGCTCGGCCTCGATGTGCTTGCGATCCGTCACATCGGTGATGAAGCCGTGCCAGAGCGTGCTGCCGTCGTCCAGCCGCCGCGGCCGGGCATCGCCCTGCCGCCAGCGCAAGCCTTGCCGCGGCAGCCGTACCCGGTATTCCAGGTGCCACGGCAACAGACTTGCCGCCGATTCTTCAAGCGATTCCCGGTATGCGGCCAGATCGCGTGCATCGATCAGTGCGTCGATCGTCGCCGCGCCCGTCGCAGCCTGCTGCGGCGTCAGCTCGTAAATATCGCGAATGCCTTCGCTCGTGTAAGGGAAGAAGGCGAGCCCGTCGGGCATTCGCCTGTACTGGAAGACCATGCCCGGAACCTCGTCGGTCAGGTTCGTGACCATCTCGATGGACTGCTGTAGCTGCGCGGCCATCTCCCGCAACGCGGTAATGTCGGTCGACGTGCCGACCATGCGCATTGCGTGACCGTTGCTGCCGCGCTCGACCACCTTGCCGCGGCTGCAGATCCACTTGTAGCTGCCGTCCTTGCAACGAATCCGATGCTCGACTACGTAGCTGTCGGTCCTGTTCTCGAAGTGGCTCTGCATCGTTGCATGGACGTATGCGCGGTCATCCGGATGCAAACGAAGATAAGCGTCTTCCATCCGGTTACTCAGCTCGTGCCCCTCATAGCCGAGCATGGCCTTCCAGGCCGGCGAGTAGTCGATTGTGCCGATGACGACATTGCGATCCCAGATACCGGTCCCGCTGCCGGCAAGCGCCAACGTCATGAGCTCGCCGCCTGTCTCCAGTTCTTCGACGCGGTTACGCAGCGTTGCGATTGCGTGCGCGCGTTCGAGTCCGTGGGCGACCATCCCGGCCAATTCGCGCAGGAATTCCCGTTGTGCGTCATCGAGGCTGCGAGGTAAATCGTCTAGCAGGCACAGCGCACCCAGATGGCGCCCGTCGGCGCCTGTTACTCCACAGCTTGCGTAAAAGCGCGGCCAGCGCACAGCAAGGTCGCGTGCCTTGCCGCCGAAACGCTCGTCGTCCCATGTATCCGGCACCACGACCGTCCGGTCCGGTTTTGCGCTTGCCTGGAACGGCGGACCGGACAGGTCCGGAGGCAGCATGTGGGGTAACGAACCGTCGATGGCATGAATTCTCTGACCGCGCGCGTCGGGCAACGTGACCATTGCGGTTGCGACGCCGAAATGAAACCGCGCGATCCGTGTCAACGCCCGGCATTCCATGTCGGCCGGCGTTATTGCGAGACCGCTGGCCCCGGTTGGGGAATAGGGACCGGCGTCTTCATCGGAAATGGTGCTAGCCAGCATGGGGGCGCATTACGGTAGGAGGTCGCGAATCGAGGCAGGCAATTGTATAACGGCGACGAACGTCACGAATTGAGGGGAAAGGGGCCGATGACCATGCCGGAATAGACCGCTGCGATGGTGTCGGTTCGAAGAGCGGTTCAGGGGCGAAATGACTATTTGTCGATGCTGTCCGGACGTGTGGGGTGAGCGTGATCCGTGGGTAGTTCATTCTGTATCACAAGTTCCATGAATCCTGAACCCGGGTCGCGCTCACGGGAGAAGCGATATTCGGGAAGAAGCACCAGCAATATCTCTGCGGTTGTGCGGATCATGCAACCGCGCGCCACGTGACCACCAGACACCTGGCCACGCGGGTCGGCAACCGACATGTGCAGATGCGCTCCGTTGGGCCGAAATCGTCGTTCGCCGCTATCCTCATGCCGCTGCTCGACGAGTTCTGTCGCGAGCACCCCGGTATTCAGCCGGATGTCCAACTCGATGACGGTATCGGCAACTGGGTGCTGGATCGCGTCGATGTCGGCTTCCGGATCGGGGCGTCGGCCAGCGAGGGCGTAATTGGTCGACAGCTATTCCCATCCAGATGCTTGTGTGCGCGACACCCGACTATCTCGAAGCGTACGGAACGCCATCGACACTGGACGACCTGGCGGCGCACCGCTGTAGCGTGTTCCGGCATCCCGTCACGGGCAAGGTCGCGCCTTGGTACCTGAGCTTCGATGGCAAGCTCGAACATCGGCAGATGTCCCCCGCGTTTGCGACCAACGACACCGAACTTGAAGTGCAAGCCGTACTCGCGGGGCAAGTGATTGGACAACTCGCGAGTTTCTCGGCTGCGTCCCATGTCCGGGCGGGACGACTGGTGCCAGTCCTCCTGCAGCATATGAGCGCGCACATCGGGTTGCATCTTTATTACGGAAACCGAACTGCTCAGCCCAAGCGAGTCCGAGCCTTTCTGGATCTCGCCTTCGCTCGCCTGCATGACTGCAACGATTACGTGCTCGCGGACAAAGAGCTTGCGCGGTTCAAGTCGCGATTGAAGCGGTTCACCGGCGCGTCGTAGCGCACTCAGCCTGTACGATACAAATCTCGTGTCCGCTAACTGTGTATGTGCGGCCGGACTTCGATGCAAAGCGGCCTTCGCCGGCGTTACATCCGCTCACGCATATCGCGCGAGAAACATATCAGCGGCCGATTCCGCGATCTGCCTTTGTTCCCGTTCGCCAAGCGGCGCCTGGCCCATCGTCACCTGCGGCCAGAACGCAAAACCCTTCACCAGCGCCTGCAACTGCAGCGCCGCGAAAAGCGGATCGTCGGTCTTGAGACGGCCGTCCGCGGCGGCGGCACGCACCCACACGGTCAGGTCTTCCTCGCGTTCGCCGAGGCGGGCAACCATGTCCCGCGCCCGCTCCGGCGAATGGATACCGGCCGCGATCGCCACACGTGCAAGCGACAGAAAGGACTCGTCGTTCAGCAACCGAAGCTTGCGGCTCAACAGGTCGAGCAGTTGTGCGCGCAACGGTTCGTCGGCGCGGTAGGCGGGAACATCGCCCTGCTGGCTCGCGTCCCACAGTTGATGGAGAATCGCCGCGAAAAGTGCTTCCTTGCTTGGGAAATGGTTATAGACCGTACGTTTCGAGGCGTTCGCGCGCGCGGCGATACGATCCATGCTGGTCGCGTCGTAGCCGGCCGCGAGGAATTCCTCGATTGCGGCGCTAACAATGGCGACACGCTTACGATCAGTCAGGCGCTGAGGGATGGCACGGATGGCACTAGATTCCATACAGAGATTTTACACCGGGCAGTTTACTTTTCTCGAAAATAAACTACACTGCGGAGTGTACATTTTTTCCCCGGACCGCCTACCTTATGACGTCGCTTCCCGCCTTTGTCAGCCGCGTGCTCGGCGTTACCGCCGCGCAACGCGGCCGCGCGTTGTCCAGCCACTCACCTCAGCATGACGGCGAACGCTTTCGCAACGCCAAGCCGCGTCCCGCCGAAGGCCTGCGCAAGACACTGGGCATTGTGTGGAACGTGCTGTTCAACAAACCGCGCGGCACCGTGCCGACAGCCGCGTTGCCGATCGAAGCGCTGACGCGTTCGCAACTCGACGCGGCACCGGACCGCAGCCTCTACCGGCTCGGTCATTCAACGATGCTGCTGAAGCTGCGCGGCCAGTTCTGGCTGACCGATCCGGTGTTCGCCGAGCGCGCTTCTCCGTTCCGCAATCTCGGCCCGAAGCGCTTTCATGCGCCGCCCATCGCGCTCGCCGATTTGCCGCCGCTACGAGGCGTGATCCTCTCGCACGACCACTATGACCACCTGGATCGCGAAACCGTGCTTTTGCTTGCGCAGAGCACCGGCGTGTTTCTGACACCGCTCGGCGTCGGCGACCGGTTGATCGAATGGGGCATCGACGCCTCGAAGGTACGGCAATTCGACTGGTGGCAAGACACTGAGGTGGACGGCATGCAGTTCACCGCTACGCCCGCGCAGCACTTTTCGGGTCGTAGCCTGTTCGACGGCAACAGCACGTTATGGGCGTCGTGGGTGATAGTCGACGATGATCTGCGCGTGTTCTTCAGCGGCGACACTGGCTACTTCGATGGGTTCAGGACTATCGGCGAGCGCCTCGGACCATTCGACGTCACGCTGGTCGAGACCGGCGCATACGACGAGCAGTGGCCGTACGTTCATATGCAGCCCGAAGAAACAGTGCAGGCGCACATCGATCTGCGCGGCCAGTGGCTCGTGCCGATTCACAACGGCACTTTCGACCTCGCCATGCACCACTGGCAGGAGCCGTTCGAAAGGGTGATGGGGCTGGCTCTCGTGCGCGGTGTCGCGCTGTCGACGCCCGGCATGGGCGAGCGGCTGGATCTGAGCGCGCCGCATCGCGGCGAACGCTGGTGGCGCCACGCCGTCGAGCCCGCCGCCGCGCCAAAGGCCGCCTGGCGTCTATGTGCTTCGCGCAATGTCGGGGACGCGAAGTCTTCGTGATTGCTTGTGCGCGTCGGGTGATCCGTGAATGACAGCGGACAGAGGTCGCCGGATTAACCTGTTCGGGGTTTCGTTGTCCGCGGTGCACAACGCCGCGACGCGCGCATGAATATGACCTTTCATGTTTGAGCCGCAGGGCGCCGTGCCTTAGACGAAACTCACGCGGATCCTGTCTGATCCGTTGAACGCTTTGGATGCGCTTCCCGTTCCAGATACCCGAGACAGAGCGATTCAAGTTCAACGCGAAACTTCCGGATCATTGATTGCGGCGACTTCGCTTCAAGCAGCAAACGTATGGGACCGACCAATGCTCCCATGAACATGAAAGTGGTCATGGCAATGTCGTCAAAATCCGCATCGGAGGCCGTCTTCAGCATGGCTTCCAGCGCCGCGCGGTTGCGCGCCTCCACTTCGCGAACATAGCTGCGTGAATCGAGTTCGAGGGCAACCGCGTATAGGGCGCGCGATTCGTCCAGATTCTCGGTTTTTGCTTTTACGAATGCCGCAACCACAGCCTTCACCATTGCCGACAAAGAAGCGTGGTGCGCTGACGCAGCGGCTTTTTCCATCGCGCTCACCACTCTTTCCAGATGCCGCTGCAGCACGGCAAAAAGAAGCGCCTGCTTTTGAGGAAAGTACTGGTAAAGCGTTCCAACCGATACTCCGGCTCTTTCCGCCACGCGGATGGTGGTAAGTCGCTGCAACCCCTCAGCCAGCAAAACCTGAATAGTCGCATCGAAGATCGCGTCCACAGTCGCCTGGGAGCGCGCCTGTTGCGGCTGTTTGCGGGCGTTCAGCCCCTGTCCGTTATCGGTCCGCATATGCGAATTCACAATCTGAATGATTATTCGTATTCTATCCGCACACCCCGCAGCTACGGAAACGACAACCCGAAAGAAGGAGTGCATCAATGACTGAAGTTACGCGGGCCGGCATTTTTCAACTTGGCGATCTGCCTGTTACGCGCATGGGCTACGGCGCGATGCAGCTAGCAGGCCCTCACGTTTTCGGCCCACCGAAAGACCGCGGCGCAGCGATAGCCGTGCTGCGTGCCGCTATCGAAAGAGGAATCACCCACATCGATACGAGCGATTTTTATGGCCCCCACGTCACAAATCAGCTTATCCGCGAGGCGCTTCATCCCTATCCTGATGCGCTGACCATTGTCACGAAGGTAGGTGCCAGACGAGGTAGCGATGGATCGTGGAACGCTGCGTCGTCAGCGGCCGAACTGGAGTCGGCGGTGCACGACAACCTTCGCAATCTCGGTCTCGATGCGCTGGACGTCGTGAACTTTCGTGTAATGTTCGACGTCGCGGCACCGACCGAGGGCGACATTGAAGAGCCTTTGACGGCGCTCGCGGCGCTTCAGGCGAAAGGCTTGATCCGGCACATTGGGCTGAGCAATGTGACCGCAACGCAGGTGGCGCAGGGACGCGCGATTACGAGCATTGTGTGCGTGCAGAATATGTACAACCTCGTTCACCGGAACGACGACGCACTGATTGACCATCTTGCAGAAGATGGCATTGCCTATGTCCCGTTTTTTCCGCTCGGGGGCTTCTCTCCGCTGCAAGCCGATGCGCTGAGCGACGCTGCGGATCGATGCGATGCGGCACCGATGCAGGTCGCCCTGGCATGGCTGCTACAGCGCGCGCCGAACATTCTGCTGATACCCGGAACCTCGTCGGTCGAGCATCTGGAACAGAACATTGAAAGCGTGAATCTTCAGTTGCCGGAGAATGTCCTGGCGTCGTTGGACACAATCGGTGCCGGGGATACGCAGGACTGAGTCGATTGGGCTTTCGAGGCCGGATCAAGGAGAGAGTCGCAAAGCGGTCTCTGTGCGGTTAGTCACTGAGTGCCGCTCGATACTTCATTCCCCGACGATGTGTCTACGTGAGTTCTGGGGCGGCCCCCGTGAAAACCGGACACGAGGAACGCTTAAACTTTGAGGTAGTCTTACGCCTATGTTTAAGCCCAGCTCTAACGTGGAACCCATTGAAGTTTTGACCCAGCCCGAACAGCGCCGCA